>PUNZ01000034.1 GCA_003551945.1 Halovenus sp.
CTGGCACCATATCCGGCGTTGTCATCTCAGCGACGATGATATCTCCTTCCTGGACCTTATCAAGCTCGTTGAGGTCTGTCAGAATCCGCACCGCACCGGAAGCTCGACCGGGACTTGCACCAATGCCAGAGACGACTGTTTCAGTTTCTTGTTCGGACGAGACGCCACCATTTGAGGTGGCTGCGGATTGTCGCCCCTCTTCACTTATCGTCGTAATCGGGCGGGATTGGAGGAGGTAGACCTCTCCCTCATTAATCGCCCACTCGACGTCCTGTGGGTCGCCGTAGTACGCTTCGATCTCTTCACCGACCGCAAGTAGTTCATCCAATTCGCTATCGGTCAGCACCCGTTTATCCTGCTTTTCTGCGGGAACTTCCTGCTCGACGGTCTCACCCGTCTCCGCATCTCGGACGTGCATTACTTTTTTCGTCGCAACGGTTTCCTCGCTTAACTCGCCGGTTTCCCTGTCGATAACATAGTTATCGGGTGTGACTGCCCCGGAGACAACGGCTTCACCGAGCCCCCATGCTGCCTCGATGGTGACAACCGGCGCGCCGGTCGACGGATGGCTGGTAAACATAACGCCGCTTTTGTTGGCGTCTACCATCTCTTGGACGACGACAGCGATGTCCACGAGTTCATTTTCGAAGCCCTGTTCGGTTCGATAGTACAGCGCTCGTTGCGTAAACAACGAGGCCCAACAGTCACGGACGCGGTCGACGAGGTTCTCGCCGGTCACATTCAAGAAGGTCTCTTGCTGTCCGGCAAATGATGCCCCGGGCAAGTCCTCCGCGGTCGCTGATGACCGGACCGCCACAAAGGCATCGTCGCCAATTTCGTGGTAGGCTGCCAGAATCTCCTCATGAAGCTCTTCGGGCATTGGTGTCTCACGAATGAGCGTCTGTGCGGCCTCCGCAGCCTCGGCTAACGCTCCAGAGTCGTCAGTGTCGATGTCGACTATCTCGAATAGCTCTGTCTCGATCCCGGTGTCTTCGATGAACGAGCGATACGTCTGCGCAGTCACGACGAACGCCGGGGGGACAGGCAGGTCCGCTGCGGTCATCTCTCCGAGTGATGCGGCTTTACCGCCGACGGTCTCGATGTCGTCGGCCCTGATGTCTTCCAGCCAGAGTACAGCCATATACGTGGTCGTAAGGAATAAGACGAGGCTAAAGAACTTTTACCTTCGTTCCTGTTGGTACGTTCTCTATACTCATGGTATCAACACACATACTTTTGGTTTGGCTTTCCGAGCTATCTCGCTTCGATAATATCATCACCATCGTCTTCAGGAATGACTGCTGTTCCTTCGAGCACGGTTATCCCATGGCCACTGATTGTCGGTTGAGACGCAACCGTGACTGACAGCTTCGAGGGCCGGTCGATGAAATGACCTGATTCACACTGTATGCGGTCATACTCACCATCGAATGCCGCATGAGCCGAAAGGTATGCACTACAGGCACCGGTAGCCAAGCCGTCTACTGGTCTCTCCACAATCAGTGGCTCTTTTGACTCACTTTGATTTGTTTCGGTGCCCGCTTCGTTGGAGGCCGCAATCGTAAATGTCCGTGCGTGTACTGCACTGTCCGGACTCAGCGTGTCAAACGTAAACGCAATCACCCGCGAGACTTCGCATTCGTCACAGAGCTGCCGAAAGCTTTCCGAAACGGGAGTCGCTTGACGTAGATGTTCGAGGAAGTTGACGGGGACGATGAGCGTACCGTTGTCTGATTTGCTGCGTCCAAACGGCAAGTCAGCACCGACATCTTTGAGTGAGTCAACAGAGAGGCCAAGTGCGGCCGCTACGTCATCTTCTGCAACTGTTGGCTCATCGATTGACTGGGCTGCCAACGAGACCAGAACTTCTCGAGACCTGAACGAAAGTTCTTCTACCTCCGGAAAATCCGCAGCTTCAAATTGTACATCTTCACCCGTGAGTACTCCTTGTTCGAAAAGACCTGTACAGCCAGCGACTGCAGCCCCCACTGGTGAACCAGCTCCGGTATACCGAAGCGCTCCATCCTGTTGCCAAACGGCTCCGACAGTGCCAAATTCGCTTCCAAGTTGTCGTCGCTGTGTTTCGGAAAGCGACCCCTCTGGAATAATCACAAACGGCTCACCGGTCAGTGGCTCGGTTGCAAACGCATTGCCGACCAGCACTCGTTGTCCCATAGCGGTTGCTCACAGCGCAGGGAGTTGATACTGACGGACGAGCGGCGGAGTTAGCGGTCGCGAGTAAACTTGACCAGGCGCGGTGCCATATCCGCAAGCGCTGCGGCATCCTCACCAAAGGAGTCCGCATAGCGGACCAATAACAACAACACCGTTTCCGGGTTTGTTACCGTATAGCCTCCCGTTCGCTCAAGCAACCCGACTTCTTCGAGTTGTGCGCCATACTTACTCACTGTCGGCCCAGAAACATCAAGCGACTCAGCCAGTTCACCCGCCGAAATACCGGGTTGTTCGAGAAGCGTAATTAACATTCCCCGCGGTGTTTCCCGACGGAGATAACTGAGGGTTGCTTGTTCGAATGGACTGAATCGGTGTGCCTGAAAATACCGTCGGTAATCTCCATCTTTGTAGCTCTCGACGACCTCCTCGTTTTCGAGCTGTTTAAGATGGTGCTGTGTTTCGCCGGTTCCGAGTTGCAAATCGTCTCGAATCTTGGAAAAATGGGCACCGGGCGTCGCGGTGACGTACCCTGCGATTGCATCATGTGCGTCGCTTTCGGATGCGCTTGCGACCGAGACCAGCGGTGTCGCCGCTCCGAGTGCAGCGAACCGACGCAATGTAGCGCGTTTCGATTTGTCGACATCCCCACCGCGACTCATTATCTATTCGATAGGTGGGTCAACGTAAAACGCCTTCGCTGCTTCATGCCAATTTGGTATGGAAGGTGCCGTATAACTACGTATCTCGAAATAAGAGCGATAGTATTTTCAGACTGTCCGATGTCAGAGAGAGTATGACGACAGTGCTTATTCCGGTAGACACCGACAGGGCGCCTGCGCGCGCCCAAGCGCAAGTAGTTGTTGACTTATTCGACCCTGAAACGGTCTCTGCAATCATTTTTCACGTCTTTGAAAATAATCCCGAAGGCGCATCTGTGTCACAGTTAGCGTCCACACGAGCTGCCGAGGAGGTTCTTTCGGACGCTGGGGCAACGGTGACACATGCTGCAACTGGTGGTGAAGCGCCGACGGACGCAATACTCGCTGCGGCTGCTGACAACGACGTTGACCTCATCTGTCTGGGGACGCCGGACAGAACTCCCGCAGGGAAGGCGGTGTTCGGGAGCGTCTCACAGAGTGTTGTCTTGAACGCAGTGCATCCTGTTGTCTTTGCAGCGAGTGGCGATTCAGCCTAAGTAGACTCTTTTGAACAGGAGGCCGACAAGCGATACGCTTATTCGGCCGAAGAAGCGAACTAATAGCGATGAGTACGGAGCTTGCCACAGAAGCGTCCGATGCCTACGAGAAGGCGTGTGCCGAACTCGTTGAGCGGTTGCTCGACGGCGATATTGCCCGTGATGAGATTGAAGCCGCAAAAAAAGAGGTCTGTGGCAAATACTCCTCTCCCAAAGTTCCGAGAAACTCCGACCTACTGGATTTCGCTGGGGAGGACTACCGCGAACAGTTAGAGCCGCTCTTGCAACGAAAACCGGTGAGAACCGCATCCGGGGTTTCCCCGATTGCGATTATGACATCGCCGGAACGGTGTCCACACGGAAAATGTCTTTACTGTCCGGGCGGGCCAGATTCCGAGTTTTCAAGTTCACAAAGTTATACCGGTCACGAACCGGCGGCTGCGCGCGGCAAACAGAACGACTACGACCCGTATGGACAGGTGACGCTTCGGCTTGAACAACTCCGTGAGATTGGCCATCCTGTCGATAAGGCCGAACTGATTCTCATGGGTGGGACGATGACTGCCCGCAGCCATGACTATCAGGAGTGGTTCGTCAAGCGCGCGCTCGAGGCGATGAACGACTACGATGTCGACGGGGAACCTGCACCGGCACAGGGGAAAAGCTTCGCAGAGGACCCAAATTCGGTCGAGTTCAAATACGTCGAGGATGTGATTGCCGAAAACGAGACTGGTGACGTACGAAACATTGCAACGACGTTCGAGACTAAGCCTGATTGGTGTGACCCAGAACAAATCAATCGAATGCTGGACCTTGGTGGGACGAAAGTAGAAGTCGGTGTTCAGACCACCTTCGAACGAATCAACCGGGAGATGCACCGCGGTCATGGCACACAGGATTCAATCGACGCCAATCGGCGACTTCGTGATTCAGGCTTCAAGGTTGGATTCCACATGATGCCCGGCCAACCGGGTATGTCGAAGGAGATGTGTCTCGAAGATTTCCGTCGGATTTTCAACCACTCCGACTGGCGACCGGATTTCCTCAAGATTTACCCAACGCTGGTTGTCGAAGGCACGGCCATCTATGATTGGTGGCATAAAGACGAGTACGACCCGCTGAACAACGAGGAGGCCGCAGAGCTAGTCGCAGAAATCAAAGATATGATACCGCGATATACGCGGCTTCAGCGCGTCCAGCGCGATATTCCAGCGGACTTCATCGAGGGCGGTGTCTGGAAGTCGAACCTTCGCCAACTTGCCCGACAGCGGATGGAAGAACACGGGTGGAACTGCGAATGTATCCGATGCAGAGAAGTCGGTATGAACGACGAAACTCCGGAAACCGTTGAGTTGGATGTACACACCTACGAGGTTGCAGGCGGGACGGAACATTTCATCAGCTTCGAGGATTTCGAGAAAGACTTACTCATTGGCTTTTGCCGATTGCGGTTTCCGAATGACCCGGTTCGCCGAGAGCTCGAATCGGCAGCGGTTGTCCGTGAACTGCACGTTTATGGCAGTCAGGTTGGTGTCGGCGAACAACCTGCGATGGACGACGGCGGCGAAGTTACCCCACATCAGCATCAGGGGTACGGCCAGCGACTCCTTTCGGAAGCCGAACGCCTTGCATCCGAGGCGGGCTATTCAAAGCTCGCGGTGCTCAGTGGCATCGGTGTTCGAGAGTACTACCGGAATAAACTGGACTTTGTGCAGGATGGACCATACGTAAGCAAACAGCTCTGAGTTCGCCCACTTCTCCGTGTGCACCGCATCTTTTTGTCACTGAGTATTACCTTCTCCTCTTTTGAACCACCCACCGTCAAATAACGGTCTATTATTGTGACGTAGAAACCGTCAATAATTACTGGAAGTATCGTGATAGATGGTCCGGCTGGTGAGGCGAGTGCATCGGTGAGAATCGTTCTGGTCCATCACAAATATTGGTCGTCATAGTCCTCGGCAACATTTATACCTATATTGGCTAAAGTCCCAAATTTGCCGCGTAGGGGGCTTAAGACGGTGGATTTATCCGTGAGTAGTTGGTGTGTACTGAGTATGACAGAGTCAGAAGTGACCCGGCGATGGGTTCTGAGAGGTGGCGCAGCAGTCGGTGCGGTAGCACTGGCCGGCTGCATTGGCAGAGAAAGCGATGACGACGATGATACTGGCGACGATGATAGTGGTGCAGGTGACGAAGATGAACCAGGCACGTATGAAGTCTGGGCAACAGACCAGGGAACCAACACGATTTACATCTACGAGGGGACTGAGGGCGGGGACGAATTTGAACTTCTTGAAGAGATTGATACCACGGAAGAGACTGATGGCCAGGTGCCACACATGGTACACTTTTCTTCGGATTATGCCTATGCCGCAGTTGCCTGTACGGCAGGCCAGCGAACGCTTGTCTACCGCACCGAAGATAAAGAGCTCGTCGGTGATATCGAAACCGGTGCTGGCTCGCACTTCGCCGGGTTCACGCCAGAAGACGATGCGATTATCGTCGATGTCATCGGTGAAAGCGAAATCGTCAAAGTTGATGCAAATCTCGAAGATGAGGCGTTCGATATCGACGAAGTCATTGCAATCGATGAGTCTATTGACGGGCTGACCGAGCAGGAGGGTGCACCAATCTGCCACTCGTATGACCGCAACGGTCGCTCGATTCATACACTTGGTCCGAGTTACAACAACGCAGGTATTGTGGTCATTGACCACGAGGACTTCTCCGTCGATACGGCAATTCCTGGTGAGGAGGTACCGACGAACTGTGGAACGATGCCCCACCCAACGGAAGACAAATTCTACCTGACGGCTGGTTTGCCAACGCCAACTGATGATGATGGCGAACCACTCGAGGGAGAAGAAGGAGTCGGCGATTATTACGTCCTTGACACCGAGAATGGCGCGACCGATGTGATCCACGAGGAAAGCAGCCGTGGCGTCGATGCCCACGGCTTTTGGTTTACAACCGATGGTGAGGAGCTCTGGGTCCTCAACCGCGAAACGAACGACGGGGTCGTCATCGACCCTGAGACAGACGAAGTTATTGAGGAGATCGACGCATTTGGTCCAAACCAACCGGAAGACCCAGAGAACACGGCGGACCGCGACGCACCCGATATTCTGTGGGCATCCCCCGATGGAGAGTGGATGTTTGCAACACTCCGCGGTCCTGCCCCGCTCTCCGGCGACCCACACGCGGCAACAGGTGTTACGCCAGGGGTTGCCATCTTGAATACGGAGACCAAAGAAATTGAAACAGTTCTCGAACCGGATCCAATTGATGAGTACTCAGAAGAAGAGATAGAAGCAGCACAGGCAGGGGAGCCCGATGCCCCCGCGATTCCGGACTTCCACGCTGTCGGTGTTCGACCAGTCGGGGATTGGGATATCGATGTCGGAACACCGCCGTTTAACTAAATGAAGTTTTTCACGAGACAATTTTCCTATTTATCACTCGAACAGAGAACTTTTTGTCAGTAAAATCCGCGTTCGACATCTTCCTCAATGAGGTCATCGAGCTCCTTATCAAGCAGCTCCTCAGCCTCATCAAAGGTCGTCGATAACTGTTCGAGTTGCTCCGGTCGGTCGTGGTGGTCGAACTCCATCGGACCATACGCTGGACTTTCAAGCGCATCCATCACATCTTCGAGCATGGCACGCGGCGTCGTCGGTGCTTCGGCGTGGGTCTCGACAACAGTCTGGAGTCGCTTTACCCGTGACTCCGCATCGCCCTCATCTTCTGCAGGTTGTTGTACACCGAACATGCCGTTGCTGTTGTCATCTGTTGGAAAGAGCGGGTCGAGCTCGTCATCAATGCGTCGTGCAATCTGTGACCCCACTCCATCCACTTGATATGGGTTCTTAGCGTATGTTTTGAGCTGGAACGCCCCCACAGCGGGATGAGCGAGATACATATCCTCACCGAGCCCGCGTTGTCTGTCACCCCCAACGGCTCGCCAGCCAGCTGGGTCGACGTCGCTTTCGACTACCTCAGCCAATATATCGTCCCAGTCTCGAATACGCATAACTATGCAAACGAATGGCCCGCGTGGGATTATACCCATCGGAACTTTTCGAGAGTCGAATCCAAATCCAGACCGGTGGCGTTTACCCTTTTGCACCCCAGCGTCCTGATATGCTTACCTTCGTCGGTCTCGGTCTTTATGACGAACGCTCGGTTACGTTGCAAGGAAAGCAGGCTATCGAATCCGCCGATGCAGCGTTTGCCGAGTTTTACACGAGCAAACTTGTCGGCACCACGGTCGAAACGCTCGAACGTCGCTATGATATTGCTATCGATGTTCGAGACCGTGCTGGTGTCGAACAACACCCAGAGCCGATCCTTGCAGCGGCCGAGCAAGGAGACGCTGTCTTTTTGACTGCCGGTGACACGATGGTGTCAACAACGCACGTTGACCTGCGATTGCGGGCACACGACCGCGGTATTGATACCCGCGTGATTCATGGAACAACCGCCCAGACCGCTGCTTCATCGCTCACCGGCTTGCAGAACTACCGATTTGGCAAGGCAACGACGCTCCCATTCGAGGAGACACATGGTGGCGTTCCAGCGAGCGTCATTCACACTATCGAAAAGAACCAATCAAATGGCTTGCATACGCTTGTGTATCTCGATATTCATGCCGAGGAGGAGCGGTATATGCGCGGCGATACTGCTGCGAGGCTACTGGATACCCACCTGACGGACCAACTCGGCGTCGTCGTTGCACAGGCAGGAAGTGAAAATCCGGTCGTCCGTGCAGATTGGCTTTCAACCCTCGCCGATGAAAGCTTTGGCGATCCGCTTCATTTGCTTGTCCTGCCCGCTGAGACGCATCGGCTTGAGGCCGAAGCACTTGTCGGACTCGCTGGTGCACCGACCGATATCATCGAGTAATCGTCCTCGAAAAACAGTCGGTTAATCGGATGGCTCGGGCTGGTCGTTGTCGGGACCGATATCAAGCGCACCCGATAGGTCGTACTTTTCACCGGTCGCCAGATAGATGACTTCTTCAATCGGCTCCATAATCTCCGGGACCTCACGCAACACGAGGTAGAAGATAATGAGCATCGCAATCACTGACCCAATTTGGGCCATAATTCGGTCTGCCCAAATATAGGACACGCGCAGTTCATTATCCATCATAAACAGCCACATGATGGTCTCGGGGGCCCAGTGCATATTCTGGTGCCCGAAGTTCAGGCCGATGAATACGTTTCGGACAATGTTTAGCACGTAGATAATTCCCACAGCGAGTGCAATGGCACGAATCTTCCGTCGAAGTGAGGCATTAACTGCCGCAACGAGACCAATAACCACGGACATACTGCCGATACCTGTACAAGCCAAAATTATCGTGTAGGTAATTGTCAGCGGACCATCTTCGTGGAAGAAGACAAACGAATTTTCATAAGGGTGGTCTTTCGGAATCTCACTATATTGGCCGCTATCAGGGTCCAAGCGGCTTGTATCAAACCCCTCTGGTGCGTATGACTTCGCTTCAAATCGTTCGGTCACTAATGGCGGGTCATACCCGAGTACATTCATTGCCCACGCGGTATGGTCCGTGACCATCAGAATGAGCTGTTCTCGAAGCGGGTCAATCACTAAAAAGGGCGCATAGATAATCCCCATTATCGCAACGGCCCTTGTCAGCGTGATAAGCTCCGCAGACCCATTCCAGAACGTCTTCGCCATAATCAGCGAGAGCGGGGCGGCAATGACCGCACCGGCACCCCTGACAAAGCTATCGTCAGTTACGAACCAGGGGTAAATTACCGAGAGCCAGAAGACCGCAAACACTGCCCACGCGACAGCTAGTAGCCGATCGGCTTTACCCACTTTCACATAATCTACCGAAATTCCGATAAGAAAGAGCAACAATGCCGCCCAGCCCAGTGGATATGAAAGTGTTCCAAAAGCCGAGAGCAAATTACCAACCTCGCCAAACATCTATCTGAGGGTACGGGAATTGTAAGTAAAGGTCTTGTCGTTACTGCGCGACGGGTGTCCCGACTATTTCATCGAGCAACTCGTCGACAGGCTGTTCCATCGGTTCATCGTACAGGAGCACATCAATCGGCAGTGTAGGCGCACCATCAACGAGATTTTCAAGCAGCACCAAGCGCTCCCGTGCACGCGACATCCCGACATAGAACACTCGCCGTTCGTTGTCAGTGAGCGTCGGAACGGGACTGGTCTGTTTCGTGAATTCTTGGTCGCCTGGAACCTCCTGTCCTTCCTGTTCCACAGTTGCGGCCATCTGTTCGACCACTTTCTCGGTCAGGTCCGTTGCGACAAACACGTGGTCAGCTTCACGACCTTTCGCTGAGTGGATTGTGCCGAGACGCACGCGGTCACGGTCCATACCACGGTATTTGCTTGCAAAGTAGGCACGGACGCTGCGTTCTTGGAAACTTGTCACCTTCCGAAGCATATCAGCGGCCGAGGCTGGTTCCGGAGTGAAGGGTGCATACTCGCGGATGGTTTCGGGTTCAATCGAAAGGTCAACTAGGTCATCAACACCTTCCTCTTCTTGCTTTTCGTCGATGGCGTCGAAGAGGTCATCGCGCTCACCAGTCCCAAATGCTGAATCCGCGAGCATATCCGCCAACCGACGGGCTTGTAATCCATCAACCGGTTCCTCCTCGGCGAGCAGTTCGATGGCATCAACATAGTGCGTCAGCCTGTCTGTCCACATCCGCTGGTCTGTAAGACATTTGAACGGAATTCCCTCGGTAATAAACTCGTCTATAAATTGAAACATCTGGTAGCGGGCACGGAACAACAACATAACCGTCTCATCCGTCTCGTCGATGGTCCGCCGCACCTCTCGTGTTAAATCCAGCATCGACCGGTTTTGAATGGCCTCAACGGAGCCACCCTCCTTACGCGGTTCGAGGTCTTTCTCTTGGCGCTTTTCGATATGTCTGACCTCCTGATTAACCACGTTCAAAATCCGCGATGGCAGTCGGTAGGAGTTCGGAAGGATGATATCCTCGTCGACGGCTTCATCAAGCAACAAATCCGGGTCCGCACCTTGCCAGGCATAAACAACCTGGTCGTCGTCTCCGGCAAGCAGGACGCGTTTCATATGTGGTCGCCATTCCTCATAGACCTCGTACTGAAGCGTCGTGATATCCTGAAACTCATCGATGATGAGGTAATCGACGCTTGGTACGAGCGACCGTTGCTTGACGCGTTCAAGCATGTCCGCGAATCCAACGAGTTCGTTGTTTCCTTTCCATGCCCGCCAGGCACGAATGGCCTCCGGGATGTCGAGTCGGTCATCGTCGCTCGGCCAGGTTGGTGTATACTTGTTCCCGACCTGTGCTCGGTCGTCAATCTCTGGCGGGAGTCGCACTTCCTCTTCGTTCCACTGGAACGGGACATCGTACCAATCGCCCACATCCCGATGAGTCCGCTGGAGCCACTGGCTTGTGGCAATCACTTTGTTTCCAAGTGTCGTTGAGCGGGCAGACCGCCGACGTGACCCCTCATATTCGTCCTCATACTCCAGTCCGAAATCCTCACAGAACTCTTTTTTGTCGGATTCGCTTACGACGTCACCGCGCGAGAGATTCAGCAAGTCGTATGCTTTCGCGTGCATCGTACAGACGTTCCCGCGAAGCGAACGGGGTGTCGTATCGAGTCGTTCAGCGAGCCGTTCTCGAATCTCCGCAGCTGCTGCTCGTGTATACGAGACGACAAGTACATCCCGAAATTCCACATCTTCTTCGGTCTCCAGCAGTTGTTCCACCCTATCTAGCAAGGCGGTCGTTTTTCCGCTTCCTGGACCACCAAACAGACGGATGACCTCGGTGGAGTCAGTCATTGCACAGTTAATAACGCTCAGGGTTCATAAGCAACGCGACTTTCTACGCGCTCTCCTGGCTACCGATACAACGAAAGATACAACATGGTAAATCCGATAATGAAAGGAATTGTCTCAACGACCTGGAAAAAGAGCAAAATTATCTCATCTGCACCCTCCCCTAATTGAGTGATTGCGCTGCTCACTGCAACACCCATACTGATGAATGCAAAGCCAAGAAAGGCAAATTGGAGCCGCTCAGTTTGCTTTTTTCGGTATGCTTGAAAGCTGATAATTGTCAACCCTAGTGCCAGACCGAACGCAACAAACCGAAGAACCGTCAACACCACCCGCACAAGCATCTCAAGTTCCACCATGCTGTGAGTGAGTAGAGGAACCGGTCTAATAAACGTGGTCCCCGACGACGATGCTGTCAGTCCTCGATTGTTGAAACGGCCATCAACGGATAGCCATCAACCATTTTCATCTCGGTTTCGACGGTCGTCCCTTCGTAGTGGATGGTCATCTCAACCTCGAAAAACCGTCCAGTAAGTTCCGTATAGCTAGCGGTCGAAGCGTCGATTTCTGCGTTCAACGCATCCGTATCCATCGTGACGGAAACTGTTTCACAGTAGGGCTGATTTTCAATAGCAGTCTCCATTGCCCCCGCCAACGAATCTGCTGAGGCGGGACTGATAGGTGTTCCAGCAAACTGGTGATAGAGTGTTCCAAACTTAATTCCGGCTTCAAAACACGCTTCTTCGGCGCTCGTCGGTTCTCTGGATGTAGTCATAGTTGGTGTTTGGATACGAAAGGCAACTGCCCACCGATAGCGGCAAGCCACCGACGAAAAACGTGTCTCAAGACGACCTTTTTACAGCCATTACTGGCTCTGTCTAACAGACTGGCTGTGGAGGACAACATATATACTATCCACCTTAGTATGGTCTCCAATGGCTACATCGCAGCCATCCGGTCACGTTTCCTGTGAGACACTCCCCTATGCGTTTCACGCAACGGATGACACAGGAAAAATTGTGGCTGTAAACGACATTTGGTTAGAGATACTGGGATACGAACGGTCAGAGGTTGTTGGGGAACAATGTTCATCGTTTCTGGTTGGGGCGGACAACCGAGTACAGTCACTTACCGAGACTGTCCAGAGCGAGGGCCTTGTGACTGATACGGAGTTGTTATTTCGCCACACAGACGGACACTCTGTTGTTGGCTCTGTTGCTGGTCAGTATGCTGCTGAAACGGAACGAATACACTGGCAGTTTACCAGACAACAGACAAGCAATGGCGAGACAAGCTTACGAAACCTCAAAGCCGCGGTTGACCACGCTGGTCACGCCATTTACATTACCGAGCGTGATGGGACAATCACATACGTCAACCCTGAATTCGAAGAAATAACTGGATTTTCCGCAGAGAACGTGATCGGGACGACACCCGAAATTTTGCAATCCGGAACGTATGATGAGGAGTTTTACTCAGCGCTTTGGGAGACGATTCTGGCCGGAGAGCCGTGGCATCACGAGATGATAAATGAGACGAAAGCTGGAGAGAAGCTCATTTTGGACCAGACAATCTCGCCGATAAAGGCTGCTGACGGAACAATCGAGGGGTTTGTAGCGGTGAACAAGGATGTTACAGCGAGAAAAGCACACGAAAATGAGCTTGCATGGACGAACACCGTTCTTTCGTCCTTGCTTGAAGGACTTCCTATCGGGGTGCTTGTCGAGGATGCAAATCGGGATATCCTCACGGTAAACGAGGCGTTCTGTACCTTGTTTGGTATCGAAGCCCCACCGGAAGCACTCATTGGTAGCGATTGTGCGGAGGCTGCACAACAGTCAAAAGACCTCTTTGTGGACCCGGAACAGTTCATTAGTCGAAACGACGAATTGCTTGAACAAGCAGAGCCGGTCGTTGATGAAATGCTTGCACTCAAAGATGGTCGGACGTTTATGCGCTCGTACATTCCATATCCGCTTCCAAGCGGCCAAGGGAATATGTGGCTCTATCGGGATATTACTCGGCAGAAAACTTACGAACACCGTATCGAGCAACAGCGAGATGATTTGGAGACGCTGAACCATGTCCTCCGCCACGACATCCGAAACGACTTGCAGGTTATCATGTCCTACATCGAAATTCTCATCAATGCGTTCGATGGCGATGAGACGAAACAGGACTATCTGAACCGTATTCTGGTCTCCTGTTCGCATGCGATCGAGTTGACGGAGATTTCTCGGAGTGTTGCGGATGTGATGGTGCAAGAAGCCAACGACCACTACCCCGTCTCCGTCGACCAAACACTGGAACAAGAAGTGAACTCAGTTCAAGCAGCATATCCTGAGTCAGCAATCACGTATGAGCGCCAGACAACTCAATCCTTTGTTTGTGCTGATGAGATGTTGGGTTCGGTCTTTCGCAATATTCTCAAAAATGCACTTCAGCACAACGATACAGACACGCCGACAGTGGATGTTTCCGTCGATGAAACCACCGAACACGTCACTGTCAAAATTATAGATAACGGCCCAGGTGTACCTGACAGCTGCAAGGAGGAGATATTTGGAAAAGGTGAGAAGGGGCTTGATAGTGTTGGAAGCGGGATTGGACTCTATCTCGTTCATCGGCTTGTTAGTTCATATGATGGCCAGGTCTGGGTGGAAGATAACACACCAAGGGGGGCACGATTCTGTATTGAACTACCCAAACTGGTCCCAGACCAATCCTAAATTCCGCTATGGAAACCGTCCGTCGAAGTTATATATGTGCGCTTTCAATTCGCCTCCGTGATAGACAGGGCACTGGTGTACTACTATCGAGAAATCCCACTCTGGAGTGAGTTGCGATGATGACCTCTCTTGCTGGTGAATTTGTGTATTTGTCGCCCATTACTGATGCGATTACCACCACGATAGAAACAGCCCAACAGCTTGCGGAGCTGGTCGGTCTGCCAATGCTCTTTCTGATATTCATCTCAAAGGGGTTACTGATCGGCAAGATATTTCCAACCAGTGTCTTCCTGCCCGGGTACGTTATCCTCATCAATGCGTCCGTGGAGCACGCCACAATTATCGCAGTCGTCACTGCAGTCGGATATATTCTCGGGCAATGTGTCATTTTTTATGGGACCAGACGGTACGGCGAGACGTTCATTACCCGTCTCCCATATTCGGCAATAGACCCCGAGTCGCCACAGTTTGAACGGTTTGATGAGTGGTTTCACCGGTGGGGCGGTATCTCCCTGTTCACGTCAAATTTCATCCCATGGGTCCGGGGACTAGTCACAATTCCAGCAGCAACAAGTTCGTATACGTTTCCGAGATACATGTTTTATACCTCTTCTTCGACAATCCTCTATCATCTCGTCTACGTTGGGATTGCACTTGCAGGACTTGAAATCGTGTCCGGTATCGTATGATACTCTCACCAGTTTGAAAAACCCTGCTCAATCCTGTATGAGGGCGCCTTTCTCTCGTGGTCGAACCAGTTTCACAGTTCCTTCGACACCTGCCTCCCGCAGTGCGTGTTCGCCTGCAGCCACTGCTTCAGCCTGCCGCTCTTTTGCTGTCACCCCATATACCGTCGGCCCCCACGATGACTGGCCTGCACCGGTTATCGCCCGGTTTGCTGAGAGCGATTCGATAATCGGGCCTGCTGGTGGCCGGTAGACGCCACCCTGTTCGTCGGCATACCACGCGCCATTTAATCTGCCAAGTCGGGCAATCGACTGCCCGAAGGTTGTGAGGTCGTCTTCGACCACTGCTGGGAGCAGTTGTCGCGTGAGGACAGTCGCAATTTCGTCCGCAATGCTCGGATTTGCGCGCTCGACAGCCGCCCGCATCTGTGTGTCTTCACTCGTCCCACTTGGTCCCGCTTTGGCCTCAGGGATGACGAGTAGGAATCGCCAGGAATCAGGAAGCGACCAGGCCCCAATCGGTTCGGGAACCTCCCAGTCGCCTAGCTCGGGTGGTTCCGTGGTAAAGCGTTCTGTGGGGTGACCGGCATCGATGACAAACCCCCCATGCTCGAAGGTCGCGACACCGACGCCACTTCGCCCGCCGCGGCCAAGCGCTGGCGCACGCTCGCGTGGACGACACTCTATTTCGTAGGCTTTCGCGACCGCACACAGACAGGCGAGCGTTAGCTGTGTCCCGCTTCCGAGCCCAACATGGCGAGCAAATAACTCGGCGGAAATGTTCGCTCCAGGGACCTCCAACACATCTATCACTGCTTCGCAGTAGGTCTGGATTGCTGGTGCACAACGAAGTGTCTCAGCAGGTGTTGCGGTGACTTTCACATGTGGCTCTGCAAGTCCAACACCGACTCCGCCGTAGAGTCGGTCATTGGCCAACGACAGGTTTTGAAATCCGAAGTGGAGCCGTGCACCGGTCTTAACCACCGCCATGGTCGGGTTTTGGTGGCAATCAAAATAAGTGGCCGCGTTTGACTTGCGCCGTTGCTGGATGGGAGGCTACGGGTTGTTTCTGTCTGCAACCGATTCGTTACGGTTTCCGGAATGCGCACGCACCCAGAGCTGGCCGATACGTGACAGTCTGGTTCGGTAGGATTTCCCGTGAGATTCCTGTTCGATATATCCTTTGCCACCCGGGCCAAGCCGGTCGACGTTATAGATGACCTTCGACCGGAACGAGTCCGTATACTCCTCACCCATATCACGTGCAAGCTGTTGTGCCAATTCGGAGACCGATTCAAACTCATCGTGTTCGCCTAGCGTAAATAGAATCACTTCCTCGAACGGTTTGACGTTTGAAAAGGAGGCGACAGGGAGTTCGACGATATGGCTTCCATTAATCTCTTTGGCACCGATGGTCGTCCCTCGTTCATCAAATTCAGAGAGTAGCCCTTGCGCATGGTCAAGACGCGTTCTGATTTCTGCGGCTAGTTGTTCATCATCCGTCAGTGTGTTCTCAATTCGTTCGAGTAACGCAGTCTGAGAGCGAACCTCCTCAGCAAGTTCGGTTTCCAAATACTTCTCCGGCACCGTGTAGTAGGTGTGAATCCGGTCGCGGTCGCCCTCTCGCTCGACCATTATTGAATGGGCTGCCGTTGCGAACGCAAAGGAGACCGTCCGTGGCATTGCAGAGATGTTGACCCACACCTCGGCTCCCTTGCGGTCAAGTTCGGTATTGATGAGCGAGAATGCCCGTTCGAAGGCGCTATCGTAATCATAGACATCTTCGATGACAAACTGTTCCGTCTCTGCACCCAGTAAACTGTGAAAATCTTGTGCCAGTTTTTCGGCCAGTCGCTGTGAGTATTCGACGTTTGCTTCGCTCCCGACCTCCCCTTGTAGTAAAATCACACGGTCGACACCCATCTGCTCGCGGACCACCGGCGCGATGACCCGGTCATAGTCAAAGCCAACCGGAACGATATGTGTCTGCATACTGGCTAATGACTGACCGAGAAATTCACTGTTTCGCTCCTCGTTTTGAATCGGAGGGATGCGTACCGTAATCTTACAGTTGTCGCCATCTATTTACACAGCGATGACGTATCTTTGTTTGACCATGAGCACCCTCATGGGACCATTCAACTCATCGCCTCTCACGAGGCAGTTCACCTATGCAACATACAGCCAAGTATCTCATTCACGCAGACGTCAGGACCAGCGGGGTGGTCGAGCGAAGTGACGTCGTCGGAGCCATCTTCGGGCAAACGGAGGGCCTCCTCGGCGACGAACTCGACCTCCGTGACTTACAGGACTCCTCGAAAGTCGGTCGAATCAACGTCGAAATAGAGTCCGACGAAGGACGCTCCTATGGGTCGATTACCATCGCAAGCGGGCTTGATAGAGTCGAGACTGCGGTTCTCGCTGCGGCGCTCGAAACGATGGAGCGTGTTGGTCCCTGCAAAGCAGAGTGTACCGTAACGGACATCGAAGATGCACGTGCTGCGAAGCGCAGAGCGGTTGTCGACCGGGCATCCGAACTGCTTACCGAGTTTGAAGAGGAAGTTCTTGCAGGGGGCAGACTTGTCGACGAGGTCCGAAAACGTGCTCGGGTCGCGGAAATCACCGAGTACCGCGGCCTCCCCGCTGGGCCCCGAGTTCAGGATAGCGATGCAATCATCATCGTCGAAGGACGCTCTGACGTTCGGCAGTTGCTTGAACACGGTATCCGTAACGCTATCGCCGTGGAGGGAACGGACGTTCCGGAACCCGTTGCTATGCTCAGCCGTGAACGCAAGACAACGGCATTTCTCGACGGTGACCGCGGCGGTGACCTGATTCTCCGGGAGTTGGAGCAAGTTGGTGAGATTGATTATGTTGCGTTTGCCCCAACGAACAAATCCGTTGAGGCGTTGAACCGAGAGGAGATTCTGAACGCACTCCGGCGAAAAATCCCTTATGAGCAAATCGCAGATGGTGCTTCTGCACGAGAGGCGTTTAACCCAACGGATGGTGGCACAGTGACCCTTCCATCAGGGGATGAGGGCCCGAGCGACCCGAACCTCGCTGCTGATAGTTCAGGCGTCTCTATCACTCCGAAAGACAGCGGACTAGCACAGGAGAAAACACAACAATCAGAACCCACGGTGGAGACTGAGTCATCTTCTGTCGAGAGCGATGGCAGTCCTGAGGCGACCCTTCAAGCGGCTGACTCGCCCGCCACTCATGTTGATAAACAGCCGGATGACACCGACCATGCCGACGGCTTTATCGACCATTCAACAGACCACGAGACACCTGCGGAACCGCAGACGTTGCGTGGACATGTCTCAGCGGTCTGTACCGAAGGCTCCAACAGGGTCCGATTTCTTGATTCTCACTTTTCGCTTCTCGAAGAGTATGACGCTGACCAGGCATTTGAGCAGCTTTGTGAGGCCGACTCAGTTCCAGAAACGGTGGTCCTCGATGGCGAACTCACTCAGCAACTGCTGGATGTTGCTGCCCAGCGAGGTGTCTCACAACTTATCGGGACTGAGACGGGAGAGTACGTAAAACAACCCACGAATGTGCGAGTTCGTTCCGCTTCCGAGTTTGAGGTTGCTGCGTAAAAGTGGAAACAAACGAGTGTTTGAACCCACCATCTGTAAAATCTTTATCGATTATATATACTTTTGGAAACTATATGTCCGTTCATCGGCGCAACTGAAAACGTTTATCGGTGGTGAGGTCTGACATGACGGTGTATGAAAATCCTGGTAACGGTATCGGAGGTTGCCGAAGCCGACGACGACTTCGAGATTGATGGGGTGTCAATCGACGACCGCTATCTGACGTTCGACCTCAACGAGTGGGACGATTACGCTATCGAAGAGGCCGTCCAACTGAGTGAGGAACACGACGACGTTGAAGTCGTGACTGTCACCGTTGGACCGGAACGGTCAGAAGAGGTTGTTCGACAAGCGCTAGCCAAAGGGGCCGACCGTGGCGTCCGTGTGTGGGATGACGCACTTGGTGAGGAAACGCTCGTTGACCCACAAACGAAAGCCGAACTGATTGCTGCCGTCGCCGAGGAAGAAGAGCCTGACTTCATCTTCACAGGCGTGCAATCAGGTGACATGGCCTTCGCCGCAAGTGGCGTCTCGCTTGCGTCGAAACTCGGCTTCGAGTGGGCTGCTGTTGTCAACGATTTCGACCTTGATGCTGATGCAGGCCAAGCAAGCGTCCACCGTGAACTGGAAGGTGGTATCGAAGAGCTGACCGACGTTGAACTCCCAGCTGTCTTTACGATTCAGACCGGTATCAACGAACCACGGTATGCAAGCCTGCGTGGAATCCGACAGGCCCAGAGCAAGCCACTGGATGTTAAATCACCGGAAGATATTGGTGTCTCTCTCGACGGTTCATCGTTGGAACTCACCACGCTCGTTGAGCCAGAGACCGAAAGCGACACTGAGTTGTTCGAAGGAAGTGCGGAGGAAACAGCCGCACAACTTGCGACGTTTTTGAAAGATGAGAAGGGGGTGGGAGCATGAGCGGAGTGCTCGCTGTCGCTGAACACCGCCAAGGTGAACTTCGCGACGTTAGCCCAGAAATAGTGACGGCAGGTGCTGAACTCGCTGCAGAAACGGGAGGCGACCTGCACCTCGCTATCATTGGCGGCGATGTGGATGCCTTCGCCGAGGAACTGAACTTGGAGGGTGTCGATACCATCCACACCGTTGCAGAAGGCGACGAGTTCAATCACAACATCTACGTCCAGTCCCTTACCCAGATTGCAGCGGAATGCGAGCCACAGTACGTCGTCATTCCGAACACAGTCAACGGCCTCGACTACGCACCAGCGCTCGCCGAAGAACTTGGTGTAACCCTTGTGACTGACGCCGTCGAGATTGACGCAACTGACGGACTCACCGTGACTCGTGAGTTCTATAACGGAAAGGCAGAAGGTGAAGTCGACGTTGCTGGCGAACGCGCTGTTGTCACCGTTCGCCCCGGCGAATGGCCAGCAA
>PUNZ01000109.1 GCA_003551945.1 Halovenus sp.
ATACCACCGAGACAGCAAAGCTTTCAGCATCCAGCGCCCAGCAGTAGCTAATGACCGTTCGCGTTCGCGGTATCTACACGACCGCACTTACTGCCCTCTTTGATGACGTTGTTCAGGCATCACCGGCAATCCAAGACCGATTTGACGAGTCGTTTCCTGTCGAACCGGCTGATGTTGTTGTCGACCCAACACCGCGCAGACAGGGTATCGTTGTGTCTGGACAGGTTGATGCCGTCGAATCGGTTCACTCGTCGCTCCAATCGATTGGGACTGACACGCTCTCGTGGGAGGCATCACTGCCACGTGGCGCGGTCTATGCTGGCGAGGTGACTGAGACGCTCGGTAGCGGTGCACTTGTCGACTGTGGCGATGGAACCGGCTTTCTTCCCTACTCGAAAACAGCGAGACGCATCGAAACTGGCGATACTGTGCGCGTGCAGGTGACGGAGCCACAGCCACCATGGGTTGACGGTCGGCCGGTTCTCGATGTGACAGTCCAAATTCCCGGCGAACTGTTGACGCTCGTTCGGGGCGGTGACAGCGGAACAACAAGCGCCCCCGAACTGGCGGATATCCTTCCCGAGTCGCCACCTGATGGCTGGGGCGCTGACTGGGGGCGAGCAGCAGATGAGGCGGGGCTTGATGCGCTCTCGGATGCGCTTTCTCGACAGACCGAGCGAGCGGACGAGCTTGATTCGAAATTCACCGAGGCGGAACCACCTGCAGAAGCAGCACCGACGCAGTACTGGGCCGATGAACGGACGTACTTCATCTGGTTCGGTCGTGAATCACGGTTTGAACTGGACGACCTTCGACGGTCTGTCACGCCGACGATGCCCGGCCATCACCGTATCAAAGCCGCAACAGACAGCGCAAGCAATGCCGTCGATTTCGTCGAACAGGTTACGCCATCGCTCCTTTCAGATGCGGCCGAAACACCGCTTCACCCCGAGGCCGCCGAAGAAAGCGACCCTGCGGAGCAGTTTCCCTTTGATGCCGTCACCGACCAGTTCGGTCCCGCTGAAGGCAACACCATCCGCCTCGGCCACGGCAAACCGGCAGGCCACCGCATCGAACTCGGTCGTGGAGAAGTCACCGAAATTGCCGACGATGGCACGGTTACCGTCCGCCGAGAACTCTCAGGTGGCGGGACATACGACGCGCTCGGTGTCGACCGTGAGGATGGTGACGTTGCCATTACGAAGTTCAAAGAAGGACGCTGGTGGTATCCAACGGTCTACCGGAGTGAAGCTGGCGAAAAACGCGGCACGTATGTGAATATCTGTACGCCCGTCGAGGTCTTTCCCGACCAGATTCGGTATGTCGATTTACACGTCGATGTCATCAAACACGCTGACGGAACGGTTGAGCGAGTCGATGATGATGAACTCGATGAAGCGGTTTCGGCGGGGAACCTCTCGCCAGAACTTGCGGAGAAAGCCCGAAGTGTGGCTCGAGCAATCGAGTCGGCGCTCTAGTAATGCCACGGATAGTCGCGGAACTGCGGCTCTCGTTTTTCGTTAAAGGCATCTCGGCCTTCTTTGGCCTCATCGGTCATATAGCCGAGGCGGGTCGCCTCGCCAGCGAACACCTGTTGTCCGACCATCCCGTCATCGGTCATATTGAAGGCATATTTGAGCATCCGGATTGCCATCGGCGACTTTCGCGTGATTTCGTCAGCCCAGTCGAGCGCGACAGTCTCTAGCTCCTCGTGGGGGACAGCTTCGTTGACCATCCCCATTTCAGCGGCCTCGGTGGCGTCGTAGTCTCGCCCAAGGAAGAATATCTCTCTGGCTTTCTTTTGACCAACCTGCTTGGCGAGATAGGCCGAGCCAAAGCCGGCATCGTAGGAGGCGACATCAGCGTCGGTCTGTTTGAAGATAGCGTGTTCCTCGCTCGCAATCGTCAGGTCACAGACAACGTGCAGTGAGTGCCCGCCGCCGACTGCCCAGCCGGGAGCGACACAGATGACTGGCTTCGGCATAAACCGGATGAGTCGTTGGACTTCAAGAATATGTAGTCGACCGACGCCTTCGGCTGCGGCGGGTTCATCGTCTCCTTCGTACTCATAGCCTGAGTCGCCGCGGATGGATTGGTCGCCACCGGAACAAAACGCCCAGCCCCCATCTTTTGGCGAGGGGCCGTTTCCAGTGAGGAGGACACAGCCGATATCCGGCTGTTGGCGAGCGTGGTCAAGCGCCGTGTAGAGTTCATCGACCGTCTCCGGGCGAAATGCGTTGCGAACCTCCGGCCGGTCGAACGCGATTCTGACCGCGGGGACGTTGGCTCCGCGGTGGTAGGTAATATCATCGAAATTAAACGCTGTTACCGGTTCCCACTGTGTTGCATCGAACAGTTCCGAGACCATAGCGATACTCTGGACGGGCGGCGCAAAACAGTTGCTCTCGGTGCCCGTCGTTATTCGTCTCCACCAGGGTTTCCGGTGGAACTCCTGGCGTGCTCCGTCTCCGGATTAATCGTTGGCTCTTGCCGTTCGAGTTCTTCGACGAGCTGGTCGACGGTCTCTTCCAGTACCGGCAGTTCACGGCGGTTGTATGCGACCGTTGCTCGGTAGGCGACCATGTAGGCAACGACGGTTGCGATGATTGCGAGAATCGTATTGCCAACAAGGAGCCGGATGACGATTTCGCTCCCGTCAGAGAACGCTGGGGTGTCGCCAATACCGAACCCATCGACCGGCCCGAGCAGCAGGAATCCAAGCGCGAAACTGAGCGCGTAGACTCCCCATTTGACAACCGGGTTGAAGACGATAACTGACGCGAAGAGCGCAATCTTGTTCATCCAGTCGAAGACGTAAATCAGAACGAAAAACACCAATACGCCCGTTCCAAGCGTCGGCATCATCGTAATGAACGTCCCGATAGCAAAGCTTGCGGCAACCTGGTGCGGTGTCGAGTCCTCGGTCAGCGACCGGTAGAGTTCAGCGCGAACGCGGCTGATGATGGTCGCCAGGCGCCCCTCGGATTGCTGTTCCCTTGCTGTGTCAGTCATCGTCCGATGTGATATGGATTGCGTCGCTCCGTTCATATTCAAGTGTTGTCGCAACGCTGTCGGCAATCTCCTCGCCAAAGTCGCGCGCAACAAGATAGAGCGCAAGGTCGATGCCGGAGGTTACCCCACCGGCAGTGAGAACCCCATCATCGACGACTCGCGCATCGATAACCTCGATATCGTCGTATGCACGAAGGTCGGAAAGAGCACTCGCGTGTGTGACGGCTCGTCGACCGTCGAGGATACCACTCTCCGCGAGTAACATCCCACCGGTACAGACACCTGCTACCGTACAGCCATCTGCTGCTAACGTTCTAATACGTTCGGGGAGGACACCGCGCTGTGCTTCGGACCAGGCGCTCGGGTCGCGGCGGTCGTTCCAGCCACCGCCGGGAACGACGAGGAGGTCCGGTGTCCTATCAGCAAGGGGGCCGTCTGGCTGGATTGTCAGCCCGTTACTTCCCGTGACGGTGTCCTGTCCATCCAGGGTTCGCATCGAGACGGTACAGTCAGCACCGGCACGAGCAGCATAAGAGAACACTTCGTACGGGCCAACGCCGTCGAGTTCGTCGAACCCATCGTAACAGACGATACAAATTTCCATAGCGGGGTGTCGTGCTCCATCATCAACAATGTTGAGGTGTCTGCCGGTTGATTGACGTATTCTCAGCGTCACCGAAAACAATCAATCCTTATGTGGTCCGCCTTCGAACCTGCTAGAAGAATCTGGAATGAGTGATTGGATTGCAATCGGGCTGCTGGCTGTCGTCGCCATCGCTATCCCCATCACGATGATGGTTGTATCATGGCTTATCAGGCCCAGCGTACCCGAACAAGGAAAACGCGCCACCTACGAGAGCGGTGAGATACCGACTGGAAGCGGCCGGACCATCAAGTTTAACATCCAGTATTACATGGTCGCGCTGTTGTTCGTCGTCTTCGACGTTGAGGCCGTGTTTATCATCCCATGGACGGTCATCTTCGAGGAGGCTGTGGTCGAAGTCGGCTTCTGGCAGACGTTCGCGCCAATGGCTCTCTTCCTGGTCATCCTCATCATCGGCCTCGCGTGGGCATGGCGCAAAGGTGCCGTTGAATGGGAAAAAAGCGCCCGTGCAAACCGTCAGCTAACTGAATAACAATGAGCGAGAATACAGAGCTTCACGACACGCTGGAACAGGCACAGAGTACACAGGAGGCCCGGATGGGCCCAGGTGTCGACGACCGATTTAACTCCAAACTTCGCAAGGCGTTTGGTGCGTCACCGTTCGTCTTGACGAAATTCGACCAGTTCATGAACTGGGTTCGGGGCAACTCGATGTTCGTCTTGCTGTTCGGAATTGCCTGCTGTAGTATCGAGATGATGCACCATTACGGGACAAAGCACGATGTTGACCGGTTCGGTGCCGGCGTCCCCCGTGCATCACCTCGGCAGGCAGATGTGATTATCGTCCCCGGAACGATCGTCTCGAAGTTTGGCCCACGCATGAAACGCGTCTACGACCAGATGCCAGAGCCAAAGTTCGTCGTTTCGATGGGGTCATGTACCATCTCCGGCGGGCCGTTCCAGGAAGGCTACAACGTTATCAAGGGCGTCGAGGAGATAATCCCGGTCGACATTCACGTCCCCGGTTGTCCACCACGCCCGGAAGCACTCGTCTACGGCATTCTCAAACTGCAAGAGCAAATCCGGGCTGGCGAGAGCGCACCGGTAACGGTCAAACCGTACGAACTCCAGCAGTTTGGCGAGCTTGAGGGCGATGCGTTGGTACAGAAACTCGCCAATGAAATCGACGAGGATGACCTCGTGATGCGATACGACTGGGCACAAGTATGAGTCTGGAACAACCACAGAAACTGGACGTTGGCGAAACGCCGGAGGGAGAACTCGATTACGA
>PUNZ01000210.1 GCA_003551945.1 Halovenus sp.
CGCTCGCGCGCGGTGAGCTTTCCTTTTTCATGTTGTGCGTCAATCCGCTCCTGGCCGCCGCCAAGCAGCGCCTCCTCCCGACGCTTGCGTAGCTCATCTATCTGGTCTTCCATTGTCATGGGTTGTGCCTCCGAATCATCGTTGACAATGACATGCACCACCGAGAGTAAAACAATTCTGCAATCGTACCGGTAGTAGTGTGTTGGTAACAACAGTCAAGGTCAACCAGTTTTCCAGTTCAGTCATTCAATAGTAGCGAAAAAGATACTGTTTGTTGCGGTACATAATGCTTTTACGAGCTAGCGGAGAACCGTAAAAACAGTATACCGAATTAGGGGTAGCTATGAGGGGAGCACTTAGCACACGGATACAGGAGCGGTACAGTTTCAAGATTGGCGCAGCGTTGGCAGGAATCTTTGTGCTGACGCTTGCGGTTTCCGTTATCTTCGGGTTACATATCGATGCCGGGCCACAAGAGGAGGCGACGGACCGGGGCATCGCCGCACTGGCAGGGTTGATGGTACTGTTGCTGTTGAATCTGGGCCTTGTCGGGATTGTCCTCGGCGGTAACGTTGCCCTCTCGTTACGCCAGCTGAGCGAGCGCGCAGAGCGTATTGGAGCGGGTGAGTTTGACGTCGAAATCGAGACCAGTCGCAACGACGAAATTGCGGACCTGTATGGCTCGATTGCGCTCATGCGCGATGAACTACGCGAGATGGTGACCGATTTAGAGCAGACACGGGCAGAAATCGAAGCCGAACGCCAGCGTGCAACGGAAGCAAAGGAAAACGCAGAGCGATTACAACAGGAAGCGGAAGCACAGAACCAGCAGTTGCTCGACATCGCAGAGCGATTTTCCGAGGCAATGGCTCACTCAGCGGACGGCGACCTTGACCAACGGCTGACAGTCGAGACAGATGATAAAGCGCTCCAGTCGATTGCTGACTCCTACAACGAGATGCTCACGGAGTTGGGCGCTGCGGTCGCAAAAGCACAGGGTTCAGCCATGACAATCGATGAAATGTCCGCTGACCTTGAGAACTCTGGCCGAGAGATTAGTCGCGGCAGCCAGGATGTGGCACACGCAATTACTGATATTGCACAGGGTGCAGAAAAACAGGCAGAAGAGCTTCACGAAGCGGCTGGTGAGATTAGCAGCCTCTCGGCCGCCACGGAAGAAGTTGCCTCGACAACCACAGAAATCGCCAAACAATCAGATGATGTCTCAACCCTGGCAAGCGACGGCCGAGAGGCTGCATCAAATACGGCAGAGATGATGGAGTCAACAGTCGAGCGGACCGAAACGGTCGTCGAAACCGTCGATGAACTCGTCGAGGAGGCCCAACAGATTGAACAGGTTATCGCCACCATCGACGAGATTGCCGACCAGATTAACATGTTGGCGCTGAACGCAAATATCGAGGCCGCCCGTGCCGGAAGCGGTGCAGGCAACGTCGGCGATGGGTTTGCTGTTGTGGCAAACGAAGTCAAAAATCTCGCTGGAGAAGCGATGAAGGCTGTCGACGACATCGAACGCACGCTTCAGAGCGTCCAGGGCCGTGCTGTCGAAACAGCCGACGAAATCTCCGAGGTAGATGCGAGTATCAGAACAGCAGAAGACGATGTCTCACGTGTCCGTGACCAACTCGATACAATTGCCCAAGACATCAACGACGTCGATACGAGCATTCAGGATATCAACCGAACCGCAGATGAACAAGCGACGACCGCACAGGAGATTTCGACTATCGTCGATTCGGTTGCTGAAATTGCCGAGGAAACACGTGACCAGACGGGCGACGTCTCGGCCACCTCTCAAGAGGTGACTGCATCGACGGAGACCGTTGCTAATCTAGCACAGGAACTAGATGAGCAAGCCGAGGACTTAAGCGACATTATGAGCGAGTTTACCGTCTCACGTGGGACGCTTGCGACCATTGAGAGTAACTAACAATGACGGAAAACTTGCTCTTTAGCCCAACAGCTCTGTACTTTGGGACGGCGCTGTTGCTCGCACTCGGGGCGCTTGTCTTTTTCAGCCGTGCGGCGCTTGCCTCCGGCGACAGGCGGAGTATCCTCATTTTGGGGACGCTCCCAGCGATGTTTATGGCGCTAACCTACGTGATGATGGGCCTCGAATTGCTGACAGTGACGGTTACCGGAACTGGCGGACGCGAACAATCAGTTGTTCGATTTGTCGCCTATACGGGCGTCCTCGCAATCGTTGTCTACGTGCTGCGGGAACTGGTGTATCTCTCCCAAAAGCAGTTTGTACTGTTGCTCATCCCCTTCGTTGCACTCCCGTGGTTTGCGCTTGCGTCGTGGGTGACGACCGGGGCTGTCGAGTCGCTCATGTCTGGTGGCGCGTTTCTCTCGTATCTAGCCGGGGCGTATCTGCTGTATGGCCCCCTCTCGAAGGTTGCGTCGCGTGCAGGTGGTGAACGACGACTGTTGTATGTCAAAGTCACTCACCTTGCCGTGTTATGTTGGGGCGCACTGATACTGACTTCCGCGCTGTCGGAACAGGCGGCCGGCATGCTAGATTTCTTCGTCGGGCAGCTTGTGGCCAGCTATATCGACCTGCTCTTTATGCTCGTATTTGCTGCGCTGGTGTACAACAACCGCGACCTGTTCACTGGGAAGCGTGAGCAAGTCGAGAAAACAACTGACTAGGTTCAATCAGCACTGAGGCCCGCTTTCTGGGCCGCTTCCGGTGCGTCCGCACCGTCATGGATGACCGATGCAACACCTTTAGTGATCGCTTCTGGGTCTTCATGTTGGAAAATAGACCGACCCATCGAGACGCCGGCCGCGCCTGCATCCATTGCACCGCGAACCATCGACAGCGTCTGTTCGTCCGTTCCTTTGCTCCCGCCCGCGATGACGACAGGGAGACGTGTTGCCTCGACAACCTGCTCGAAACTATCCGGTGTGCCTGAGTAGGCCGTCTTGATGACATCCGCACCAAGTTCCTCGCCAAGTCGGGTGGCGTGAGCCAAATCCTCAGCAAACCCCTCGGGGTCGTCAGTATCACGAACGTCATGGCCACGAGCGTAGGTCATCGCAAGCACGGGCATACCGTACTCCGCTGCCGCGGTCGTGAGTTCACCAAGCTGGCTGAGCTGTTTGGGTTCGTATTCGCTGCCAACGTTGATGTGAAACGAAACGGCGTCGGCACCGGCGCGGATGGCATCTGTGACCGTACCAGTAACCCGTTTATCCATCTCGTCGGGGCCGATACTCGTCGAACCGTTGACGTGCACGATATAGCCCGCACCGTTTTTGTTGGGGTGTACTCGTGGAGCGATTCCTTTCTGCGTGAGGACGGCATCTGCGCCCCCACGGGTAACAGCATCAATCGTCGACTCGATATCGGCTAATCCGGTAACGGGACCGAGTGTAATGCCGTGGTCCATCGGGACAATCAGAAACTTGCCCCCTGTGCCGATTCGTTCAAGTCGTGCGGCGAGGCCTGCACTCATTGTGCTACCTTCTGGCAAGGATGATTATGTGCGTTCCGATTATCGTCGGCGAACCTATCGGTAAATCGACAGCCAAAGACGGAATGTCACCACGGTTTCCCACGCCACTCAAGCACCGCCGCCGCCCACGTGTATCCAGTCCCCGCACCGAGGAACAAGACGACATCGTCCGGTTCGACCCGGCCGCGTTCAACCCCCTCATCCAGCGCAAGAATCTGGTCTGCGCTCTGCACGTGGCCGTACTCGTCGAGGTAGTAGCCATCTTCGGGAGGGTTAACGCCGAGTTCGGACAGCAGGTATTCGTGAAACGACCGTTTCATGTGTGTGACGGCGACAAAATCAATGTCAGCTCGGGTATAGCCGGAGCCTTCGAGCGCAGTATCGGCCACGTCAAGATAGTTGGGCAGACTGACCGGAGCCAGTCGTTCTTTCATCCCATCCGGGTCCGGAACATCGAGGATATGGAGGTTCTCGTCGATAGTGTCATGCGTTGGCGGATTGCGCGACCCGCCGCCGTGCATGACGACATCCTGCGAAAACGAGCCATCAGTGACGGCATGGCCAGCATGGACCCATGCAGCGGTTCGGCCCGGGTCAGGGTCGGCTTCGAGGATGTAGGCGACGGCCCCACTTCCAAAGTTGAACATAAACGAGGAGTCGGTGTTTTCGTAGTCGATAAGGTCTTCCTCACGGCTGGCAGTCACCAGTAACGCGCGGTCGATAGCACCGGCGAGAAGTTGTGCGCGGACTTCCGTGACGACAAGCGGGCAACTGGCACAGAGCGCGTAGGTTTCGGTGGCATAGGCGTTATCCGCACCGATGCGTTCCGTGATATTCGCTGCCGCCGACCAGACGTAATAATCCTTGTACTCGCTGCCGTGATACTGCACGACATCGATGCTCTCTGGGTCGATACCGGCAGCGTTGATTGCTTTGTGTGCTGCCTTGACGCCCATATCCGTACAATGGTCGGCATCCGGCGGACAGACTCGCTTTTCAGTCAGGCCCATCTTCTCGATAACCACCTCCTCGGGGATACCGCTCGCCGCGGCAACCTCCTCGCCAGTTAATCGTTTTTCCGGTAGGTAGCGGCCATATCCGGTCAGTCCAATTCGGTCAGCTGTCGTGGTATTCTGTGACATAAATTCGCATCTCAGTTATTCGGTCGTCTCATCGGTCGTTCCGAACTGTTCCTCAATGGCTTTCCGGTCAATTTTTCCTGGTCCGCTCATCGGCATTTCGTCGACGAATTCCAGCTTCTGTGGAATCTTGAACTTCGCAATCCGTTCGCGCATAAACGTCTGTAACTCATCGAGCGTGAGTGACTCCTCCCCCTCAACGACAGCCTTGCCAACCTCACCCCACCGCTCGTCGGGAATCGGAATGACAATCGCTTCCGAAACCGTCGGGTGATTGGTAATCACCTCCTCAACTTCCGGTGGGAAGACGTTCTCTCCACCCGAAACGAACATGTTCTTTTTGCGACCCTCGATATGGAAATAGCCATCCTCGTCTCTCCGAGCGAGGTCGCCGGTCGAAACCCAGCCGTCGCCAAAGGTTGCGTCGGTCTCTTCGGGATTGTCCCAGTATCGGTCGCCCGTGTGTGGGCTTGCGAGTTCCAGTTCGCCAATCTCGTTTGCGGGGAGTTCTTGGCCGTCATCGTCAACGATGCGGGCATCGACATAGAGCGACGGGATGCCGATACTGTTGGTTTTTTCCCGAGGGAACTCATCGGGCATCGCAAAGTTGTTCGGTCCACATTCGGTGAGTCCGTAGCCCTGTGATGGGGTGATTCCCCGCTCACTCCAGGCCTCGACAACCGATTCACGTGATGGACCGCCGCCGCTTTTGACCATACGGAGGGAAGAGAGGTCCGTCTGCTCCCAGCGGTCGTGTTCGACCATGAATCTGAGGATTGCCGGGACGGAAACGAGGACGGTCGCGTCGTAGGATTCGACGTGTGAAAGGACCTGTCCAGCGTCGAACTCCCGGGCGATGATGACAGTTCCACCAAGATGAAAGAGCGGAATGGTGAGGACGTTCCACCCACCCGTGTGAAAGAACGGAAAGACCATCGGCGTTACATCATCTGGCCTGAGCCCCCACGAGAGAATCGTGTTGAACGCGTTCCACATGATGCCACCGTGTGTCTGTACAACCTGTTTCGGGAGGCCGGTCGACCCGCCCGTGTGCAAAAAGAGGTGCGGGTCAGAGAGTGCAGAGGTGACGGTCTCAACCGGGGATGAGTCGTCTGGGAGCGCCTCGCGATACGTTGTCCACGAGCGTTCCCTGTCAGGGGCTTGTTCGTCGGTAAGTGTGAGGGTATTCAGTGTGTCGGCCCAGCCACCATCGGTATCAAGCGCGGCCTCGACATCCGAAAGAAACGGCTCCTCGACGGCCAGCAGTGTCGGGTTGATATCCGACAGCATCGCGCTGAGTTCGCGAGAGGACAGGCGAAACGACAGGGGAGCAAGGATTGCGCCACGTTTTGCCGTTGCAAAGTAGAGGTCGATAAGTTCCGGTCGGTTTCGAGAGACAACGGCAACGCGGTCTCCATGACCCACATCCGTTGCATCAAGCAGGCGAGCGGTTCGGTTCGCCCGGCTATCGAGTGCAGCGTAGGTGTACTGTTCGCCAGTGTCGCCGTCAATCAAGCCTACGCGGTCGGGTGAAAGCTGTGCGCGCCGTTCGCTCAGCGAGCCAATCCATTCGTACGGCCGGTTACTGTGTGAGTGTACGGTCATCGTTCCTTCGCTATGGGTTATCGTGTCCCTTTGAGTGCGATGGTCCGGAAGAGTAAGGCAGGGAGTGTGAGGCTCCGAGAGCGGCCAATACTCGTTCCGCTTTGACTCTGCGGACCAGCGGTCACGACTGCCAAAAACTGCGTGTGGATGGCCTATTGTTGTTGGGGTTAACTATCTAATGACCTCTCAACCAATGGTGAGGGTTATCACGACATATAATGTTATACAAACCCATTCGTTTCCATCCAACAATCTATATACACATCAATGATAGAGAGAAACAAGCATTTATTAGAGAGTAACAGCGATTGGTCGTGAGAAGGTGGGAATCATATGATAGATATCTCAATGAACATGGAACAGCATGACTGTCCGTTTATTGATACGACGCTGGACCACGATATTGCATTTTCGACGATGCACTGGACGTTCGATGAAGCGGACAGAACGCTAGAGACACGGATGGTCGTGCAGGCGGAGAGTCCGAACGAACTCAACAACGGGTTGCAGTCGCTCAGGGACCATCCGAATATGTACGATTTCCGGCTCCAAAAACGCTGGAAGGATACAGCACAGATACGAACAAACATCGACGAGACCGACGCAATGGAGCGGATACGCTCGAATGGTGGCTACATTACTGGTCCGTTCTATATCGAAGATGGCTCTGAGCTCTGGCACGTCGGCTTTGATTCAGGCGAGGATGCAGATGAAACACTGTCCGAACTGGACCGGAAAAACGAGTTCGGCATTATCTCCCGAGAAAAGCTTGATGACGTCCTAACACAAGAAAGTATCAGAAGCGTTGTCGCGGGCCTTGACCTCGTTTCAGCCTGTCGAAGCTTGACCGATGTTGAACAAAAAACCCTCGAAGCGGCTGTCGAGCACGGGTACTTTGAGACGCCACGCGGCACAACGCTCGATGCGCTTGCCAACGAGTTCGACGTGAGCGCACCAGCGGTTTCGAAAAATATCCGTCGTGGCCAAAAGAAGATTATGCGGAGTGCGGTCCAAACGCTTGAAACCATCGACGAGTAAGCGGCTACAGACGAACAAGCGCCCTTTGATTACTTTTTCCGCTGTGGGCAAAGAAGAGGCTCCGAGCCGAATTGCCCGGCGACGCCAGACGTTGATGTTAATATATGAACAACCCGCTTTATCCGGGAGTGTACTGATGTATGGGGTATGTCTTATGAAAATGTCTCTCGGAGAACCGTATTGACAGGACTCGGAGCAGCTGGTGCAGTGGCACTTGCAGGATGTGTCGGAAACGGTGACGACGACGGGGCTGCTGACGGAGCGACCGTCGACGATATCGATGATACGTTCAGTATTGGTATTCTCCAGGACTTTTCGGGGCCGCTGCCCGATTATGGGGCACAGGGAACGGCTGGCTTCTATAGCGGACTCGCATACAAAGCCGACGACGACCCGCTCCCTGCTGACTCCGTGGATGAAGGGACTTACGAATATTCGGTCGGTGACGTTGACATTGACCTGCTCGTACGTGACTCTGCATCCGACCCAAGCGAGGCACAGGAGCTCGCTGAGGAACTCGCAACAACCGACGAGGTCGACCTCCTGTATGGAAGTGCTAGCTCTGGCGGAGCAAACCGAATCATCACGAACGTCGTCGACCGGACAGAAATCCCATATATCGCAGGACCTGCGGCAGCAGCCGAGATTACAAACGAAGACGAAACCTGTCGAGAACGGGTGTTCCGTGCGAATGAAAACACAGCAATGGATGCACGGAGCGGCGGTGTCTACATCGCTGAGGCGACCGATGTCGACCAGATTGCGCTGTTTGGTGCTGACAATGACTTCGGCCGGTCGGTTGTCAACGGCTATCGACAGGTACTCGAAGACCGCGGCGTCGACATCGTCGAGGAGCGGTTCGTCCCTGGCGATTACGCTGAATGGGACGGCCTGATCGACCAGGCAGTGGATGCAGGCGCCGAAGGAATGGTTGGTGGCTTTACCGCCGAGGCATTGATTCCGTTCGCCTCGAGTTTCTTGACAGGCGATTACGACCTGCAACTGTTCGGCGGATTTGCCTCCCGTGTCACGCTCGTCCCAGTGGGAGAAACCCTTGAACAGGTACTTGGCGACGAGTTTACCAACGAGGGACTTGAAAACGCTGCCTTTGGTCCGTTTACAACCCGTTATCACTGGAACCAGTACGACAACGAAATCAACGACCGGTTTGTCGAAATGCACACGGAGACCTACGATATTGTTCCTGACCTGTTCACTGGCGGCGCATTCACTGCTGCATCTGCAGTCATCCAGTCCTTCGAGCAGGCCGGCGAAGCATCGAGCGATGCCATTGTCGAGCAGATGCGTGGGATGACAGTCGAAGATACGCCGAAAGGCGAAAACGGCTACGAGTTCCAGGAATACAACAATCAGGCTCGCTCCGAAATGACCGTGGCACCCGTCGAAGTGACGTCCGATGACGAGGAGTACTGGCCAGCCTCCATCATGCCGGGTGAGCCAATCGAACGGGTCGCAGCCGAGGACGTCACAACCCCGGCTGACGAGATGACCTGCGACCTCTCCTGAGTGCTGCCCTCTCTCAGTTATTTATGCTACGTACTAACAGACTCACGAAACGGTTCGGCGGGATTACCGCAACAGACGAGGTGACCTTCGAGCTTGGTAATAAACTCACCTCGATTATCGGCCCCAACGGAGCGGGAAAAACAACGTTTTTCAACCTCTTGACGGGTGCGCTTACCCCCACCGAAGGCACAGTCGAACTGCAAAAAGATGGCGGCTGGGTCGATATCACCGGGATGGACACCCACGAGACCGCACAGATGGGAATCCATCGGTCGTACCAGATTACGAACGTCTTTCCAACCACGTCCGTACTCGAAAACGTCCGTGTCGCCGCACAGGCACACGGTAGCAACTCCTTTCGGTTCTGGCGAAACGTCAACGCCTTCGACGAGCATTACGAGGAAGCCTACGGGATTCTGGATCGCGTCGGCTTGGCCGAGAAAGCGGAGGTCCCAGCGGAGAATCTCAGCCACGGTGAAAAACGTCAGTTGGAAGTCGGCATTGCACTGGCCGGCGACCCAGAAGTGCTCTTGCTTGACGAGCCAAACGCCGGCGTCTCCAGCGAGGATATCGACGCCGTCAAAGCAATCATCGAGGACGTTGCGACCGACCACGCAGTCCTGCTGGTCGAACACAACATGGATATCGTAATGGATGTCTCAGAACGGATTGTCGTCCTGAACCAGGGGGCAGTCATCGCCGACGATAAGCCCGAAAACATTCAGGGTGACCCGGATGTTCAGGAGGCATATCTCGGTGGCTATGAGGCCGGAGACCTAGAGGCGAGGCGGCAAGAGAAAGCATCCGGCCAACGTGGCGGAACCAAGGCTGATGGGGGTGGGATTGCATGACCTTTCTCGAATTGGAAGGTGTCAACACCTACTACGGCGAGAGTCACATCCTCCAAGGCGTTGACCTCCACGTTGACGAGGGTGAAGTGGTTGCACTGCTTGGCCGCAACGGCGTCGGAAAAACAACGACGATTCGCTCGATTATGCAACTCACACCGCCGTCAGAGGGAACTATTCGCTTCCAGGGCGAAGAACTAGTCGGGAAAGACACCTACGAAGTCGCCGATGCGGGCATCGGCTGGATTCCGGAGGAGCGGCGGATGTTCGGCCGGCTTTCTGTCGAGGAGAATCTCCGTGCATCAGTCCCCGATACGAGCAAGATGGACGAATCTCTCGAATTCGCCTACGACACGTTCCCGATTCTCCGGGAGCGAACCGACCAGCGCGCCGGTGACCTCTCCGGGGGGCAACAGCAGATGCTTGCGATTGCTCGCGGGCTTATCGGACAGAACGACCTGCTGCTCGTTGATGAGCCAAGCGAAGGGCTTGCTCCACAGATTGTGGCAAATGTCGGCGAAGCGTTGCTCGAAGCATCTGATTCGGTTTCAATCCTGCTTGTCGAGCAAAAGCTTGGACTTGCACTCGACCTAGCCGACCGTTATTATGTGATGGACCACGGGGAGATAATCGACCAAGGAGATACCGCCGGCGTGACGGCGGAAGATGAACAGCTACGGAGGTATCTTTCAGCATGATAGATGTACTCACACCACTGGCGCTTGCAGAGACAGTCGACTTACTGACTTCACCATCAGATATTACCGGTGTGCTCATCGAGGGGCTTGCGAAAGGCAGCCTCTATTTGATGATTGCCGTTGGCCTGACGCTCATTTTCGGGTTGATGGACGTCATCAACTTCGCCCACGGGGCATTTACGATGTACGGTGCGTATATCGCTGGTGTCGCCGTGCTGGCACTCGGCGTCGGCTCTATGGGCTTTGTCGGTGCGCTTGGGACATTTTTCATTATCATGATCGCGGTGTTCGTGTTACTCGCCGTGCTTGGGGTGATTTTCGAGGTGACGCTCATCCGTAAGCTCTACGAGTATCCACCAATCTTCATGATTTTACTGACGTTCGGAATCACGATTACGATGGAAGAGCTGATGCGGATGATTGTCGAATTCCGTGATATCAACAGCGGGCAATGGGATATTGGCTGGGATGCTCCCAGACAGTCGTCGCTCCCGTCAGAACTCGGCGGGACAACGGAGATCGGGTTCGTAAACTTCACCGGCCTCCAGTTGATGCAGATTTCGATGGGTGTTGCCGTACTTGCCGGCATCTGGGCGTTTCTCAACAAGACTCGCTACGGGTTGTTCGTCCGCGCAGGTGTCGAGGATGAGGAGATGGCACGAGCCCTCGGTATCGATATCAACCGGACGTTCACAGCTGTGTTCGCGGTTGGCTCTGGCCTTGCGGGTATGGCCGGCGTGATGTTGATGTGGGACCCGCTCTGGGATGTCAACGTCCCACTGGCGCTTGCCGTCCTCTTGCCTGCGTTCGTTATCGTCATCGTCGGCGGGCTGGGCTCGTTCAAGGGAACGGTCGTTGCCTCATTCCTCGTCGGTCTTATTGACGCGCTTGGAACGTGGGCGTTCCAGACCGGCGTCATCCAGTTTACCGATATCGACCAGTTGATGATATTTGCCATCCTCGTGGTGATGCTCATCTTGCGGCCACGTGGGCTCTTTGGCGTCAAAGGACAGGGTGATCACGGATGAGCGCCGAGACACAACAAGTAGACAGCGGTCGGTTCCCAAGTTGGATTGGCCAGTATCTCCGGGACCACCTGCTCCTTGCAGTTATCGTTGTCCTGTTTGCCGTCTATCCATTCCTCTATGATTTCCTGACGGGACAGTTTGGACTGACGGCACAGATGATACTGCCACGGACCCGGACGATGTTGACGATTCTTGCGCTCGGACTCTTTGCCATGTCGTTCGATTTCATCAGTGGGTATACTGGCTATCTGTCGTTCGGGCACGCGGCCTTCTTCGGTATCGGGGCGTATTTGGTCCTCCTCGGGCACAACGGCCAGTTGCCGGTGGTTCCGGCGGAAACCTCGTTCATGCTGTTGTTACTCATCGGCGCACTGATTGCCGTCGTCGCTGCGTTTCTCATTGGGCTGATTTCGTTCCGGCTGAGCGGCGTCTACTTTGCGATGATTACGCTCGGTATCGCCGAGATGATGTATGTCGCCTCGAACAATTGGGCCTTTTTGACCCCTGGTGAGTCCGACCCAACCGAAGGTGTCGCCGCTGGCTCGCCGAGTGAAATTGGCTTTTTCGAGCCGGCGCTGGGTGTCCCGTTTGTCGAGTCGTTGCAGGTCGAGATTGGGCCCTTTGGCGACGAGGAGATATTCGGGATTGCGGTCGGCGACCCACAGATTGTCTCCTATCTCATGATAGGGGCCGTTGTCTTGCTCTGTTATCTGACGATGAAACGAATCATTCACTCGCCTTTTGGCCGCGTGATGATTGCCATTCGCGAAAACGAAGAGCGAGCGAAGGCCATCGGCTACAACGTCTTCTATTACAAGATGGGTGCGTTCATGATTAGCGCCTTCTTCGGTGCTGTCGCCGGTGCGCTGTTTGTGGGTTATGAAGGGGCAATCGACCCCGAGAATTCGTTTTTCTTCCTGGTGACAGGATTTGCACTTGTCGCCGCAATTATCGGCGGCCTCGGAACCCTCGCCGGTCCGTTCTTCGGGTATATCTTCCTCGAAGGTGTCGAGGAGTTCCTCTCCCGTGAGGGAGGTGGCGGCGGACTGCAACCGTTCCTTGAACAGAATCTGCCAGGGGCAATTCTCGATACGGATATTCTCGGGCTGACGATTAACGAAGCGCTCAGCGCGTTCATGACCGGCCACGGGGATTTCTATGCAGGAATTATCTTCATCATCTTCGTCCTCTACGTGCCGATTGGGATGCTCGGAACGCTTCGCAATCGTTACGGGACCGATTCGCTCGCCAAATACGTCTCTGCCGGTGTCGAGAAACGACTGTCTTCATCCGACGGGGAGACGCCAGCAACAGGTGATGACTGAACGGAGTCAGTGATTCTCGATAAATTCGGCAATCCGCTCGTTCACTTGCTCGCTTTCTTCGATAAAGAATAGATGAGAGCCACCCTCGAACAGTCCGAGTTGCCCGTTCGACAGTTTCTCGGCGATGAGTTTCGCATTCTCGTCCGGCAGGACTTTGTCATTCGTGCCGTGCATCACAAGCGTCGGAATCGTAATGTCACCGACGCGGTCACTCACATCGAAGTTCAGCCCGGCAGCACCTTGTGACTCGCGGGCGACCTCGCTGGCATCCTGTTCAAGTCGCCAGTCGAGTATCTGCTCGATGGCTTCGGGTTCGTTTTCAGCGAATTCTTCGTTGATAGAAGGACCCATCCGGTGGCGAACGATTTCCCGTTCGCTTGCCCCTTCTGGAACATCGTACATCGTCTCGACGGTTTCTTCGGGAATTGGCACAGCCTCCTCGCCGCCGTGGGTGGTACACAGAAGCGTTGCCGTCTGTGCACGGCCATACTCAAGGGCATACTGTTGGGCAATCATCCCACCCATGCTTGCACCGACAAGGTGGACCTCGTTGACGCCAGCATCGGCAAGCACTGCATCAAGGTCGGCAGCAAAGCCGCTAATCGAGTAGCCAGCGAGTTTGATAAACAAAAGCATCCGGAGTTTGCGCGGCAGTCTCGGAATAATCGGTGGAAGAGCCGCTTCAGATTGTCCAGTCCCGCGATTATCGGGGAGCAGCAGGTTGTACTCATCTGCAAACGCTTCACGTTGTCTGTGCCACAGCCAGCGACCGACACCAAGCCCCTGAATGAAGACGATATGTTCGTCAGCATCGGCAGCCTGTTCGTGTTCGTAATAGAGCGAAACTCCATCTCTCGTGGCTCGTGGCATTGGATACTGGTGTCTCACGGGAGCCGTATAACACTAACTCTCTGTTCCTACCGGACGACCGTGGTTAACATACTCGCCACCCTTGGGATGGCGAGAATCCATACCTTCCTACGATGACGGAGACTGAGCAGCAGCCCCGGCAAGCGCCCCTTGTTTAAGTTCGATTGCCTTCTCTCTGAGTCGCTCGGCAACCACCGCAGTGTCTTCGCCCTGTTCATGCCCCTCTGCAACGATATCGACGAGCGCTGAGCCGACGATAACACCATCTGCACCCGCGCGAACGATTCGTTCTGCGTGCTCGCCAGTTTTGATACCGAAGCCAACTGCTTTGGGAACGTCCCAATCAGCAACGCGGGCAAGTGACTGGTCGGTCTGGTCGCTCACATCCTCGCGTGCGCCGGTCGTTCCGAGTCGTGCCTGCACGTAGACATAGCCCGAGACGAGCTCTTGCATCTTTGCGAGTCTGTCGCCTTTCGTCGTCGGGGCGACGATAAAGACCAAGTCGAGTCCGAACTCGTCACAGACCTCGCGAAGCGGGTCGGCTTCCTCTGGGGGAAGGTCTGGAACCACAAACCCCTCGATTCCCACCTCTGCTGCTCGCTCGACGAACGGACGGGGAGCATCTGTGGGTGCACCAACGCCCTCCCCATACTGATAGAGCAGGTTATAGTAGGTCATACAGACAAGTGGGACATCCACATCAAGTTCCTCGACAAACTCGAAAAACCGTTCCGGAGTCATTCCGCCATCGAGCGCGCGGACGATTGCTTCCTGAATCGTTGGCCCCTCAGCAATTGGTTCGGAAAAGGGAAGGCCAAGTTCGATAACATCGGCTCCGCCTTCGGCAAGCGCTTCGACGTATTCGAGTGACTGCTCGTAGGTTGGGTCACCGACGGCGAGATATGGCACAAATGCTGGTTCATCGCCAAAGGCATCTTCAAGACTCATAGGGAGCCACCTCCGATGGCCCGAAAGAGGTCCATATCGGGAGCGATGGGAAGGTCGCGATTTTCGGTCTCTTCGATCACGGTTTCAAGGTCCTTATCGCCACGGCCGGAGACGTTGACAATGACACAGTCACCGAGTGAGTCGTGGTATTCTTCCAGATAGCCAAAGGCGTGGGCCGTCTCCAGCGCGGGGATGATTCCTTCATCCTGTGAGAGTCGGTGGAAGGCCGTCAGTGCGGCATCATCATCGATATTGACCGCCTCGACGCGGCCTTCGTCGACCAGATACGCAAGTTCTGGACCGACACCCGCATAATCCAATCCGGCCGAAATAGAGTGTGATTCCATGATTTGGCCGTGGCTATCCTGCAAGAGTTTGGTTCGTGCACCATGCAGCACTCCTTCGTCGCCAGTCGAGAGGGTTGCCGAGTTCGGTGCGACGCCTGTTTCTTCGTCGACGGCCAGCGATGAACCGCCTGCTTCGACGGCGTAGAGACTGACGGCATCGTCGTCGACGAACTCGTGGAATGCGCCCATCGTGTTTGACCCGCCGCCGGCGCAGGCAAGGACGCTGTCCGGCAGGTCGCCGTATTTCTCCTGAATCTGCTCGCGTGCTTCCGCAGCAATAACGGACTGGAAATCACGGACCATTGCCGGGAACGGCGCAGGGCCCACGACGCTGCCGATGACATAATGGGTATCTTCAACCGTCTGTGACCAATCACGCATCGTCTCGCTGATTGCCTCCTTGAGCGTTCCGCGGCCCGCCGTGACCGGGTTTACCTCGGCCCCGTTGATACGGATCCGGAACACGTTCGGTCGCTGTCTGGCGATATCGGTCTCGCCCATATAGATTTCACAGGGCATATCGAGGTGGGCAGCAGCCATTGCGGTGGCCGTTCCATGCTGGCCAGCGCCAGTTTCCGCGATGATGCGCTCTTTGCCCATATACTTTGCAAGGAGAACCTGTCCGAGCGCGTTGTTGAGTTTGTGTGCGCCGCCATGGAGGAGGTCCTCACGTTTGAGATAGACTTCGATGCCATAGCGCTCTGAAAGTTGGTCAGCCCGCTGCAGTGGGGTTGGCCGGCCGCCGAAATCATCGAGTCGCTCTTTGAACTCGTCCATGAACCCATCCTCGTTGTTGCGGACGTACCGCTCGTAGGCATCGGTGAGTTCTTCGATTGCCGGCATCAACGCCTCCGGCACGTACTGTCCGCCGTACTCGCCAAACTTGCTTTCTGTACTCATAGGTTGTCTCCGTCAGTCTGTGTCCGTTGCTCGGGGGCCCCTGCGTTCACCAGTGCTGCTGTATTCTCCCGCACGTCGCCATCCATAATCGCCGACCCAACAAGGAGCGCGTCGGCCCCCGCGTTTTGCATCCGCTTGACATCCGCTGGGGTCGTGATTCCGCTCTCAGCAATCAGTGTCACGTCATCAGGTACTGTGGGCGCGACCGTCTCGAAGGTTTCGAGGTCGACCTCCAGTTGTGCGAGATCGCGGTTGTTGACGCCAATAATTGTCGCTCCCGCCGCAAGTGCTTCTTCCACCTCAGCAGTGGAGTGGGTTTCAACGAGTACCTGAAAGCCGCGCTCGCGTGCCGCGGAAAGAAGGGTCTCAAGGTCATCAACGAATCGGACAATAAGCAAGATAAGGTCTGCTTCAACCGTATCGAGTTGCTCTTCCCGAAGGATGAAATCCTTTCGTAAGACGGGGACATCAACAGCCTCACGAATCCGTGCAAGTGCTTCAGGTGACCCACCAAAATGGGCTGGTTCGGTCAAGACAGACAGCGCAGTGGCACCGCCCGCGACCATCTCCTCTGCAAGCGTTACCGGGTCATCGTGGCGTTCCCCGTCAGTAGTGGGCGACGTTGGTTTGACCTCGGCAATGACCGGGACGCGACCAGCCGCCTCCGCCTGTTCAATCGCTTCCTCGAACGACCGCGGCGTCACCGAAAGCGGCTGTTCACCACCCCCGCGCTCTCGTGCGCTCGCGAGAATTGAGCGAACCGCAGGCGCTATCTCATCACTATCGTCCATTATTGAACACTAATGGACAGAGATGTACATAAGACTTGCGTCACTCGAATATGACAGAGAACATATTAAATCGATTCGCTCACAACACTCACTACGGGAATGTCACGGATACAATGAGCGAACGACTCACGGTACCATATGATGAAAGTCCTCACGTACGTCGCCTCATTGAGCACCTCGTCGACTGTCTGGAGGCAATTAGCCTGTCGTTCGATAACTATGGCGATCCGACGTTCAAAGGGCCAGGCCTGTATTTCGCGGTGGTAGCGGGTCACTCAGTGAGCGAGTATGCGGACCCGATGGGGCAAAATACGTGGCCGGTGGATGAGTGTCGGACGGTTACTGACGATATCGAGACATTCTATCAGGTGAGCAGCGAGGTCTCACGGATGAGAGATGGGGCCGTCGTTGTGGGGGTCGAAGGAACGATTCTCGAACAGATGGTGCGATTTCGCAGCCTTTTGGATGGGCAGCTTCCTGACGGGATTTCGAGTGCTGATGCACAGTACGACGACTGGATGGGCGCAAGACACATGAGCGCCTGCGAGATGTCGCTCGTCCCAGATATCATCACCACTGTGACGCTAAGCGAGGAGACCGGACAGGTAACCCTGTTTGAGGGTGGCGAGTATGTTACCCATTATCGGTCTGAACTCGGCGGTCCGTGGCGGGTTGATAGAGAATAGTCCTTTGGCTGAGTTGAGGGTTACTCTTGAAGTTCCGTCGAAAGCCAATCCAGTACCTCCCAGACAAGTCGGCGTGGAGTGTAGGATGGGTATCTCTGCGTTGTATATTCGTATTCTCCACTGTCGGTTCGTTTCTGAAAGTGACCCCATCCGTCGACGTGGTTTTGTTCATGATGGTGCCAGCCAAAATCAGTGTGGGTATCGCCATAATGAAACGAGAATTCAGGTTTCGAATCCGGGGTGTCCCCGGCAAACCAGCGAACCGTCAACGTCGCATCCTCACGGTCAACTCCCCACCGTGTGACATCTAGCTCGGCAACGACCTGTGTAAATTGGCCAGACGGAAATCCCTGGACTGTCGTAACAATCGGGTTTCTGCTAAGTTCCTGCTTGATTCCCCTGAGTGCCTGGTGAGACGTTTCTGCAGGATCATAGGATGATGGTGACCCAGGCATGATTATACCGAAACTGGGTCTCTGTTGTAGGTTTCGTATCGCTCGATGGACTCTTCGACGATGTCGAGGCGGTACTTGAGGAGGTCCCAGTCGTTTGCTGTTCGTCGAATCGCTCGGGTTTCAGTCTCGGTAGTAGTTTCTGCTGCCAGCGTGCGCAGTTCAGCAGGCGAAGAGACGTCATACTCACTCTGCCACTCCTCAATCTGTGTCTGTAACTCGGCTTTGAGCTGAATCAATCCATCACGGTCGTACTCTGCGAGTAATTCTCGTATCGTCTGGAGCCGCGTATGGAGCGGGTCAGGAGCGTAGCGTGCGCCACCGTCCTGTTCCGTTTTCACCAACACATGTAGTGTAACGAGCCGTTCAAGATGGTTTCGTGCCGTATTCTCTGCGACGAACGCCTCCGAAGCAATATATGAGGCCGACCGTGGTTGGGAAACGGTGCTCGCAACTGCCTGCACGCGGTCGAATGCACTCGTGTGTGCTTTCCACGCATCCACCCCACGTGTCTGCTCAGTCATATCTTCACCTACGTCTTTTAGCGCAATAAATCTATGTGGAGGTAGAATAGTCTATATACCAAGCCGGTCCCGTAAGGACGGCGAACGCCGTTTCATTCGCCCGCGGATCAACGGAACCGCTCTGATGAGACCATCCTCAAACCGTTCGTACGCAACGAGGTCAAACCGGTCATCCTCCTGAAATCGGGTGCCCGTTTGCTGGTTGAGCGTACAGCCACCCGCAAGATGAAACCAGACGGGTGCAGCGCTGTCATGAATAGTTCCAATCGCTCCCGAGCCACGGACGTGTTCCAGAAACCGAAATTCCCCACCAGGTTTGAGAACGCGTGCGACTTCATCGAGGGCCGTCTCGACATCAGGAATCGTACAAAAGACCAGCGACCCAAGGACGAAATCAAACGAGTTATCGGGATACGGCAGGGACTCAGCGCGTGCATCGACGAGTTCAGCGCTAACATCGAGGGTTTGCAGTCGGTTACGTGCCTGTGCTCGCATCCCGTCATCGGGTTCGATGGCATGAATAGTGAGGTCTTCCTCTGCCTCTGTAAGATACGGAAACAGCGCACCGGTTCCAGCACCAAGGTCAAGCACAGCCCCTGAAAGTCCTTCGACAAGGTACGCTCGGTGGGCTGTTAGAAACTTCCGCTCGGGGAGATACATCACCGGGTCGTACAGAGACGAGAGTAAATCGGGTGCCATTGGGAGTGCTAAGGGTGGACAGCACTTGGGTGTTAGTCCGAACCAGCGGGGGTGAAAACAGGCCCGCTATTTTCGCTTCACATCATCCAGCATCAGGTGGCGGAGGACGTCACCATAGGCCGGACGGGTAATTCCGACCCCAATGAGGACACCCACGATGGTGACGATTGCGAAACCACGGAGGTCTCCAAGGCTGAGGACGGCAAGCGGGCTCATGGCGATGATAGTCGTCGCCGCGGCCATCCCGATAATCCAGAACGCCTTGCGGAAGCGGCTCTGGAATACCCGCCCAGTCTGGACCTTTTGTTTTCGTTGTAAGATTTCGTCGGCCATTATTATGAGGTCATCAAGCCCCGTTCCAATGACCGCGATAAATCCGGCAATATGGGAGAGATCTAATGCCATTCCGATCGCTGCAGCGAACCCAAGTAACAGGAACACCTCCGTTGCTGCCGTCACCAACATTGGGACTGCGACGCGGATATCACGGTACCAGTAGTAGACGACGACACAGACAGTGAGCCACGCCATCAGCGCGGTGATAATGGCGAAAATGATGAACAGTTGTGCAAGACTTGGCGAGATGAACGATTCGGACTCAACGCTCAAGTCGGTTGGGAGTTCACCAGCTCGAAGGTTGATTTCGAGGTTCTGTGCTTGCTGGAA
>PUNZ01000131.1 GCA_003551945.1 Halovenus sp.
AGCCTTTGCCAACTCAACAATCGACGTTGCTTCTTCGGGAGATGCACCCTGTTGGACGTAGCCAGTCTGGTTGACGCTCTGTGGCGTGAGGCCGACGTGTGCCATAACCGGAATGCCTACCTGGTCGAGGCGCTCGGTCAATTCAATGGTGTGTTCGCCGCTTTCGATTTTGACGGCATTCGCGTTCGCCTCCTTCAGCATGCGTCCACAGTTTTCCACCCCTGTTTGAAGGTCAGTCCCGAAAGAGAGAAACGGCATGTCGGCGATAACGAGCGCATCATCTGTCCCCCGAACGACGGATGCTGTTCTGGAGACGACCTCGTCCATCGTTACCGGAAGCGTTGAGTCATAACCAAGCACGGCATTCCCCATGCTATCGCCGACCAGAATCAGATCAACACCGGCCTCCTCAACGAGACCGGCGGTGACAGCATCGTAGGCAGTCAGCATTGTTATCGGCTCGGAACCGGCAGCCTCCTGAATCTCTCGAACTGAGGGCATACTGCGGTGGTGGGACCCGCGACGTAAAACACATTCTGGTTGACTGGTCCTGAGCGACCGAATCGCCAGGTGCTTAATCCTGCCACCCAAAACCAGCGTTGTGACCCCCGAAGTAACGCAAACTGACCCCGAGGGCGTCGATTACGGCTGGGTGATGCAGATGACGTTCATCATTACGATCGTCATTGGAGCCCCGCTTGTCGCCATTCTGTCGATGTTTGCGTCCGTCCCAACGTGGGTCGACCGGGTCGAGTTCGCTATTCGTGTTGGTGCACCTATCTGGTTCATAACCGCCGTCGTTGTATATCTATACGCACGGCGACAGCACGGACGCTCAAACCTGTGATACGCCGACTACCGATAGGAGGGGTGCTGTCCAATCTGCCTGTACAGGGTCCGGTATTTCGATATTTTCCGATAGAGCACCGCAAACCAAAAGCCGTGATAGAGAACAATAACGGTGAACAAGCCACCGACGGTAAGCGGGAGCAGCTCCGGTAAGACGGTTACCAGCGTATTATACAGCGCATGGATAGCTGCCGCAATCAACAATCCTTTGACGACAATTGGACCACGGTTGGCTGGGTTAAACTTTGCCAGACCGAGGTAGAAGCCAGCCCACGCAGAAAAGATGACGTGTCCCGGGCCGACAAATGCTCGTTGAGTTGCAACGGATGCAGCAAGTTGGCTCTGGATATCGCCGCCCGCCGGTGCCATCTCCATATACACCGAAACAATGTAGATGAGATTCTCGATAGCAGCAAAGCCCAAGCCAGCAACGGCCCCGTAGACCGCACCATCTGCGATAGTCTGGAACGTCTCTGACTGGTAGGCATAGACCCGGATTGCGAGCCATTTGACAAACTCCTCGATGGGACCGACGATAACGAAAAAGAAGACAGTGAGCCCAAACAGGCCGAACGCTTCGAACCCAGGGATGAACGTCGAATTGATGACGGCAGCAAAGCTGGCAAACAACATTGAGAGGAGAAACGTGGCCGCAAGTAAGGTGAGCGGTTCACGGGCTGTCGGGTCACCATACCAGAAATAGCCCGCCAGAACCAGCGCAGGAAGGACAGACAGTATCGCAAGCACAGCAAGAAGCGGCTCTTCGAGAATCAGCACGCCGGCAACCAGTATCTGCCCGAAAAAGAGCGCAGCAGCAACAGCTATCAACAGGACAGTCCGTGAGGCGCGAAGGCCATTTGTCACATTGACCGCGAGTGAATCAAGCGGCGTTCGCTCTTCCCACGTCGCAATGTCATACAGGTCAATCCGCCCGGCGTAGGTTTCTTTCACCGGGTCAGTAGGGGATTGCTGGTCGGGGTGTGCCCCGGAGGGTGGGTGATATTCGTATCCATGTGAGGAGGGATAGCGGCCCTGTTGAGGCAGGGGTTCGCCTGCCCGTTGCCGCGGGGATGTTGGCGGTGGACCGGGAGGCGGTGGCTGTTGTGGTGATTCCGCTGGGGGTGGCTCTTGTGGCGGAGGTGAGGGTGGGTGTGCTGACGGCGGCGGTTGGTCTGCTGGTGGCTGTTGTGGGCGACCAGCGTCCTCAGCGGGCGGTCCACCCGGCCAAAAGTCAGGACCATCACGAGAGTGGGTGCTCGGGGCGGAAGACTCAGACTGCCAGTGTGACGAATGCTCCTGTGTTCGGGGGGAGTCGACTGGAGCAGAGGGGTCGTTCTCGGCTGTCTGCCGGTCCGACTGACCTGGTTGGGCATCCGACGGCTGTTCATCAGGAAGCGGAGAATCCTCCGATGGGTCCTCTGAGGATGTCTCTTTCTCGTCTTCGTCACCGTCCCCCGGTCCCTTGTCGGCCATTAATACAGATAGAGTCCGGAGCCTCTAGTAGATTTGTGTTTTATGCATCTTCCGCACCAGAGTGCTCAGCTTGTGTCTCTTCAGCCGACTCATCAGTTGCCCCTCGGGTGGTGCGGCGCTCCCGTGTCAGTTGGCGCGCTCGCTCGAGTATCTCTCGCGTTTCTGCATCAAACTGCTCAGCTTGCACACCGGAGTGCATTCCATCGCCAACTGGTGGAGAGTGCTGATGCCGATGAGCGCCCTGTGAACGACCGGTGGTATCCTCAAACATCTGTGGGAACTCAACGGATTGGGCGTACTCGGCCGCAACTTCACCAAGCCCTTCATCATCTAACTGCCCCCAGTCTGGTACATGCTCATCGAGCCACTCTTCGTGGTCTCCACCACGTACCATCGCGGTGAATGCAAGATGGTTGGCAAGATGGACTGCGTCAGCCTGCGGGTCTGAACACACTGGACACCGAAATCCCATAGCTGTCTGTTTGTCTCAATAGACAAAGGACCACCGGGTTCACAACGAAAAGGCAGCCGCCACAGGCAAGAGTCAAAGACGGGCTTCTCACACAATCATGCGACATCAGAAACACCGGACGGGGCGCAATTATATATGTAATCAGTAGAGTTATGTGTTCGTATGAACTGAATATAAATAGTTTCGACCGATGTCACGTGACACTGCCGCCCCAGTGGTTACTCGCAGACGAGCCCTCGCGGCCGGAGCGACTGCGACGGTTGGCTCACTTAGCGGATGCATTCAACGCGTTCGGAATATAATGAATCGCTCTTCACCCTCCACCGCCTCGCTGTCTATACTGGCCCCTCCTGCCGATGAGGACCCGATAACCTCAGCCATTGTCGGTGAGATTGTTGAAAATTTTCAGGATGCGGGTATCAACGCAGAGGCCGAGTTTCTCCCTCGGGAAGAAATCTTCCGAAATGTCCTCTACAACGGCGATTACGAGATATTCGTTTCGCAGTTGCCGCCGGCAGACGACCCGGATTTACTCAGAGGGTTACTCCATTCGTTGTATCGGGAAGAGCCAGGTTGGCAGAACCCATACCGCTTTGCTGCCCTCCCGCTTGATGAGTTACTCGACAGCCAGCACCGCCGGACAGAAGACAGACGAAAAGAGGAGATACACCAAATCGTAGAGACCCTGTGTAGCGAACAGCCGTTTACCACCATTGGCTATCACTCAGCCCTCCGTGCAGTTCGGGATGGCCGGTTTACAAACTGGAACGTGTTCGAACCACACCTGCCACTGGCATACTACGGACTGAACAAAGCACCGGAGTTCGAATCGGACGATGAAGGCGATGAAGAGGAGGATGACGGAGACGAAGAGAATGACGAAAACGACGAGGTATCGCTGAAAATTGCGGTCGGAGATGCCCGAGTGACGCGCAATTTCAATCCGCTTGCGGTTGAATACCGTGGATTAGGAACGTTTGTCAGCCTCGTGTATGAATCGCTCGGCTATTTCAACGATGGTGACTTTCTGCCATGGCTTGCACAAGAGCGGTCATGGCATGAGGATGCCGATGAGACGCGCGTCGAGATATCGCTCCCCACTAACCATCAGTGGCATGACGGAGAGCCGTTCACCGCCCAAGATGTCGCATTCACCTACGAGTTTATGCTTGATACGGCACTCGGAGAGCGTGAACAGAGTGTTCCAGCACCGCGGTTTCGTGTCCGTGCAAGCCTTGTTGATTCCGTATCGGTCATCGACGAGACGACCGTAGAGATTTCGTTTGGAGACAGTTCACAGGCAGCCGTAATGCGTGCGCTCACCGTTCCAATCCTTCCGGAACATATCTGGGAAGAACAAACTGGAACCGCCGATATTGCTGGGATAGGTGGCGATGAAACCATCACGGAGGCGCTCGTCTGGGAGAATGACGAACCAATTGGCAGCGGCCCCCTCCAAGTGGAAGAAATTGAAAGCGATGAGGGTGTCAAACTGGTGCAGTTCGAGGACCACTTCCTCTTTACCGATGGAGTGGGGATTGACGAGATCACACCCTCGCTTGCGTTCGATGTACTCGAAATCGAAACGTATCCGTCGTATAATGTCGTTGTTGAAGCCATCAAAAGTGGAGAGGCTGACGCAACAGCCCCGGTATTACCACCGGGGTTCATCCCAACCATCGAAGAGGCAGAGGATGCAATCACAGTACACAAACGAGAACCAGGTTATCTGTATCATGTCGGATTCAATACCGCTTCCGAGCCGCTGAGCAATCCGAATTTCCGGCAACTCGTCGCAAGCCTCATCGATAAATCAAACCTCGTTGATACGATCTTTGAAGGGCACGGCCATCCAGTCTCAAACCCGTTTGACGGAACCGACTGGACCCCCGAAGAGTACACCTATGATGATGGAGACCCGGTCGTTTCCTTTATTGGCACAGACGGACAAGTAGATGCTGATACCGCACGAACGCTGTTTCGAGAACGCGGGTTTGAATTTGACGATGACAACAACTTAATCCT
>PUNZ01000256.1 GCA_003551945.1 Halovenus sp.
AAGGCCAGGAAGATGCTAATGAAGATGATTGCCGCTGCCCCACTAACGCTGAATCCCATCAACACCACCTCCATGGAGTGCCGCGAGTCCAGTCGACCCACCGTCAAGCTGGCTGATGTACTGCAAGCTTTCAGTGTGGTCATCGATAGTGAGACTCCCGGTCGACGTCTCCTCAAAGCCCTGCAGGTATGCTTGCAGGTCGGCAGCAACCTCCTCACTTATCCAGTCGATGGTTTCGTAGTACGTTATCGCCTCGGCGGTTTCGCGCACGCCTGCCTGCGTGACGAGGTACTCAAGCCATTCGACGATAAGCAGTTCGGACGCAAACCCGGCTGGGAGCGTCGTCAAATACGGTTTTCCATCTGCGGTATCCGAATCGGATGCCGTGGATTCCGCAGCAAGCGTTGATTGTGAAACAGCAGCATCCTGTTCGGGTTCAGCAGTGGATGCGTCTTCTTCCGCTGTTACCTCCGCTTCAGCGGCAGCCAGTTCAACATCTGCGTCTTCTGTGGGCTCTTCGGAGAGTGCGTGTGTGGCTTCCTCGAAGAGCGCTTCGTCCGAGAGCTCTTCGTCACCAAGGTCGCTTTCCTCAGCAGAAGGGTCGTCCGCAGTATCCTCGGTCAGAACCTCATCAAAGAGGTCGTCGTCGGCGAACGCGTCGGTGTCGCCTTCCTCAGCGGATTCATCCTCGTCGTCTGATTCCCCAGCAATATCAACATCATCTGCCCAGTCTGCCTCGCCGGATTCGTACTCATCTTTGAGGTCTGCAAACGACGTTCCGCCGGAATCATCATCGGTCTCTGTCTCATCCATACCAAATCCACCATCATCCAAATCCTCGTCGAAGCCTTCCTGAAAGGCATCCCCATCGGAAAAGCCGTCCTCTTCAAACGAGCCCCCACCACCGAGCACATCATCGATATCGCCATCAGCGTCTAAGGAGTCATCAGCGTCCACAAGGTCCTCGTCGAAAAACCCCTCAGCGTCCGCTTCGACGATTCCTTCATCGACTTCGGCCTCATCGTCGTCCGAGCCATCATCCGAAAAGAGTCCAAAGCTATCGCCGTCGCCGCCCATTCCACCCATACCGGGTTCGATGTCGTCAGCAAACGGATTCACCCCCCGCGTCACCATCTCATAGATATCCAGGAGCTTTCTGACGTTCTCCTCGACCTCTGCGACGCTTGCTGAAATCTGCTCATTTTCGTTACGGACGGTGTTTACCGTCGACGAGAGGCTGCCAACCTCGTTTTCTAGCTCATCAAGCTGGTGTTCCAGTTCGTCCGTACTTGCGCTTGCACCGCCCATGTCGCCGAATCCGTCATCGTCATCAAAGCCACCGAGGCCACCATCATCTTCCAGACCGCCCAACCCGCCCAAGTCGTCGCCGCCATCGCCCCCACCAAGTCCACCCAAATCGTCGCCGCCAAGCCCACCGAGGCCATCGCCGCTATCGTCCATGGACATACTGTTGCCCTCTTCATCTTCATCGGAGAGCACCGACTCGAACATATTCCGGATACTCATTCCGACAAGACCTGCAGAAAAGAGGACAAACAACACCGCGACAGCCGTCACTTCCGGAACAGCAACCTGTAATGACGGTGAAAACACGGTACTACTCATTACTTGAATGGAGCGTTCTTGTGCTCTTGAATGTATTGTTTCTGGTATCATTGCTGATAACTTACGGATAAATGCAGTATTCAGAGGTTTAATTAACCGGTTGTATGTTGTAATAAAAGTCTGACGTTTATTTCATCGGACAGCAGTCGAGAATACATCGAACAGGTTGCGCTGCCGTCAGTCGAGCGTCAGACAGCAGCATTTGTATCAATCAAAAATAACTACTGCCGAACATGGCTCGTAACTCAGTTTGACAGCAGTCTCAAAAAAGAAAATACGTGTACTACAGGCGCTGTGTCTCCCGGTTTGCGCTTTTCACAACTAAATCGCCAGTTGTTGGCTCAAACAACAATGAGCGCCCATAATCGCCGCCGATGTCCGCAGCCACGACCGGGATATCGTATGAGGAAAGCGTATTGCGAACCTGTTCAGCGTTTCGCTCACCGATACTTTTGTCCGCTTTCGAAAAATCCAGCATATCGCTGCCGCCAGCGATTTTGGCCTCGAGCGTTTCAACGGCCGCACCAATCGACTCCATTTCTGCGATGAGCAGTTCGACTCCCGTGTCAGCGAACTTTGCTGGTTTGCCGTCACGCATTTCGTCCGCAACGGGAAGCATAACGTGGACCAGACCGGAAATACCACTCTCCGTATCGTAGAGTGCAACACCCACACAGGAACCCAGGCCGCTCGTCGTCAGTTCGGCCTCGTCAGCAGTGACCTCGTATTCCGCGATACCGACCTTCAGTCGGTTAGGCGCCTCGGGTTCGGTCGACTGGCCATCATACACTTTCATATTCAGAAGATATCCTCAACATCAGCCTGCGTCTCGGTTGTCCGGTCGGGGTCAAGCTGTGAAAGCGCTGTACGGAGTTCCTGTTCGTTTGGAAGCGCGGTTATTTCGCACTGAAACGCGAGTTCTTCCGTCATCATCTTCGAGTCGATGAGAAACGCATGTCGCTGGAACTGCCCGAGTTGAGCGGCAAGCGGGTCAATAATAGCTTGACCCATGTCGTGAACGACACGCGGCGGCGTGTGGTCTATCGATTGCTGGAGAACGTTTGCCCAGCCATCGGTGAATCCGCTGGTGATGATGTTACCAAGTTCCTCAATTGCCGCTTTGTGTTGCGATGTCAGTTCGCCACTCTCCATCGTAACTGGCATCAGTGCTTCCGCAACAGTGATAGCGGATGGTTCATCGAACAACACCAGTAAAAACCCACTCGGCGCCCCAGTAAACTCAACCACGGTACCGATGTAGATATCGTCACTGAACTGTTTCGGAATCGCTTCGATAGGTGCAAACGAAATTTGTGAGACCTCAGCAGTCGTCTCGATGCCGGACATCAGTTCGACATTGGCCGCGGCTTGGCGTGCACCCTCACGAGTCATCTCGTTGAATGCGGCCAGCTTTTCGACGGGGATTGCGTTCTCCGCTTCCAAGCTATGCTCGGCCATCAGTGCAGCAAGCGGCTCGTACTCCGGAAGCATATAAATATAAAAGCTCACATCCTCGCCACCCCACTCAATCGTGCTCCGAAAGACGAATACCTGGTCTGTCGCAGCCTTCATCTCCGGGAGAATCGCTGTCCCCTTCCCCTCGATGTATGTCGGCGGGTCGTGTTCTATCGTTGCCGTAAGAAAGTCAGCCCAGCCATCAAGAAAACCACTCATCATAATATTGCCAACCTCTTTGATGCTCGACTGGGCCATCCGTGTATTTGCATCCGGGCCAAGAAGCGTTTCAGCGATAGCGGCTGATTGGTCCTGTTCGAACACAAGAACTGTCTCACCGGTGAGCGCACCCTCGAAACCGAACTGAATGCCGACAAACGAGTGGTCCGCGAGTTCTTCACCAAGTGCCGCTCGTTCGACGAGCATGATACGAGTAACTTCAACGTGCGTATCGATACCCGTCATCTGAGCCATTGCGTCCGTTGCAGCTTGTGCTCCCTCGTGTGCAAGCTGGTTGAACGTATCAAGCGACTGAACGTCTACTTTCATCGCTATGACGGCACGACGTCCTGAATGGCTTCGATAACGCTTGGTTTCTGGAATGGTTTGGTAATGTAGCCGTCCGCACCGGCTTTGACCGCCTCTTTCATTTTCTCTTCCTGACCGACACTGGTACACATGATGACGTTCGATTCAGGGTGTTGTGTCTTGATTTCATTGGTCGCCTCAATGCCATCACGGATAGGCATGACGATATCCATCATCACCAGGTCGGGCTGTGTCTCTTTGAACACTTCAACAGCCTCGACGCCGTTCTCTGCTTCACCCACGATAGTGTGGTCTTCCTCCAGAATCTCCCGGAGCAAGTTTCGCATAAATTCGGAGTCATCCGCGATAAGCACATCTGCCATACGTTATTCACTCTGAGCTTTTGCGATGAGCTAAATAAATGCTTCCCGTTGATTATCGGCGTTGATACTCCTGTGGTGCTGGCCATACAGACGGTCACAGCTGCAGCCCGTCATCCTCCTGGACGGCACGGAGTAACTCAGCAATGGTATCATCGGGCCCAAGACCGGTTGATTTGATGAGGTTCACCAGACTTTTTGGCGGATACCGAACGGGAACGTTTGATTCCATCAGCAAAATACCGAGGATGTCCTCGACAGGCGTGTTATTATCCACCTGCTGAGCATACCAGAGCATCAGGCTCTCGAAGATGGTGACAACGTCGTTCGACGCCATCCGCCGTTGACTGACCGTCCCGTCGAACGTGGCCGTGACATCAAAGGCATAGCGTGAGGAGTTTTGCTCGAAGTCAGCTCTCAGCCATTCGTGGATATCCTCCTGTGTCAGGGTTCCCCCTTTTTGTGACGCGGAGTCAGTGTCTGGCTGTCCAGGTGGAGCAGGAACAGGCCCTTCAACCGTCGACCGGTCACCCGAGAAGTGCTCCGTTGGTGTGTCATCAGCACGTGTCTCTGACTCAGCGACGCGCCCCGACGGTTCAGGTCGGTTTGGCGTCGTTCGTTTGTGTGGAGAAACCACATACCGACCCTCTTCAAGCTCCTCGACGTACTCGCTATTCGAGATATCGAGTTCGTCAGGTGAGAGTACCTTCCCCTCCTCAGGGCGGCCCTCATCCGGGTCGTCCGGTGGTCCCTCTGCCATACGTCCACTCCGTTGCCAAGGTGTAAAAACGTATCTTTGTATCAATAAGCTAGTATGTATTTGGAGGG
>PUNZ01000136.1 GCA_003551945.1 Halovenus sp.
ATGGATTTGACCAGGTTGCATCGACCTTTGAGGCAGATGATGACCAAGACCTGGGACTCTCTGCGTATGAAGTCGCCGCAGAGCGTGTTGATGAGGAGGTTGACCGGACGATGTCGATTGGAAACGTCGAACAGTACTCAACCGTCGAAGAACACAACGAAAGTGCGAACGCAACTGGGGTTCTGACTGTTGAATTCGAATGGACTGAGTTTGCCAGAACGGATGGAAACGAATTACATATCGATGATGTGCTTCTTGCTGGTGAGGAACGCTGGTTCCCGGGGCTTGCAGGTGACCAACGCCTCGTTATTGAACTCCCGGAAGAGTACGGTGTGAGAAGTGCATCAGTGTCACCGCAGAATGGTGCACTGGTCTGGGAAGGGCCGGCTGATTTTACGGACGGTGCACTCGAATCCATCTTTGTTGGTGATAGAAATGGGGACCCACTCCCTCCTAATGGGACAGAGACCAGCCTGATGCCTTGGGTTCTCATTGTTGTTGCTATCGCCATCGCAAGTGGGTTTGCCTATCTCGCTCGGGATAACTTGCGAACGCTCATTGAAGGAGCGAAAGAACCAGTGACCGAGTCCGAGACAACGCAAGCGCCTCCTTCACCACCGTCAGACCCCGAAGAAGGAGCGGCTGAGTCTACCGAGGACGAAACTGACGAGGATGCTGCCGAGGCGGAGCTGTTGAGCGACGAAGAACGCGTTGAGTATCTGCTCGAACAAAATGGCGGTCGAATGAAGCAGGCAGATATCGTCAAAGAGACCGATTGGTCCAATGCAAAGGTCTCACAACTCCTCTCTGGCATGCATGAGGATGGTCGGATTGATAAACTTCGAATCGGCCGCGAGAATCTTATTTCGTTCCCTGATGAGACGTTGCTGCCCGAAGACGAGAACCAGTGACGGCGGGAATCGATGGCCGTACCGGTTGACGCAACAGTCAATAGTTCGCACGCAGGACGAGCGGTAGCCAACCTCTCATCGCTTCCGTCGACCAGTATAACACTCCCTTCAGCTAAGCGGCCTGTGTAGCAACAAACCATCGCTTGTTTCAAAATAGGCTGGGAGAGACTCCACGATTTCGAATCCGACGGCTTCGTAAAACTGACGTGCGGTTGTATCCGCTTTGTCCACTGTCAGCGAGAGTCGGTCATACTCGTCCATCATTGCACACGCATGCTCAATGAGTGCGGTCCCGTGTCCCTCGCGGTGATGCGCTGGGTGGACGGCAATTTCAGGGACGTGGACGGTTGCTGTCTCGGTATCGGGGACGAGAATAACGTATCCACAGACTGTTGGTTCGGCTCCGGTCCGTAGCTCTCTGACCACCGCCGGGATGGTTCCAGTGGTTGCGGCCTCCAACAAAGCTGGAACTGGCTCAGCAAGTGTGGCTGTCTGAATCTCTTGGAGTGCATGAAAATCTGTAGGCTGGGCCGAGCGATGTACCGGCATGGTTTTCAAAGTGGTTGGACTGGAAGACCGACGATAGCAGCGATGGCCGCCCCCGCGAGTGCAGCGGCGGCCGTTGCGAGGAAGTTCACTCCTTGGTTCCCGACGAACCGCCCCTCGATTGTGGCTCCTAAGTAGCTGTCGACGGTCATTCCGATAACACCAGCGGCGAGGATAATTATCCCACCTTCCACTCCAAGTTCGTTGATAGAGACGATACCAATCATGGCGATAAGACTGGCTCCACCAACCCCCGCGAGTGTCCCCTGCCAGGTGATTGCTCCATCCGTCCCCGGTTCGACGGTCCGAAGCGTTGTAATCAGTCGTGGGTTATCATACAATCCACCAATTTCGCTTGAGAGGGTATCTGCAAGTGCTGCGGCGACTGCACCGGCAAACGCAAAGAACACGACGGACTCTGAAATTCCCAGTTCTCCGCTTGCGGGCGCGATGAGGACTGCAATGAGGGCTGCCAGCGAGTTTGCAAGCACGTTTCCAGAGCCGCGTGCACCTTCGTTTTGCTCGGCAATTCCGCGAGTGATTTTTTCATCGTAGCGGAACTTTGAGGAGAGTCCACCGATACCGAAAAACGCAATGAGCATCGCAAACCAGCCGTAATCACCAAACACGATGGTTAGCAAGCCAAGTAACACCCCAGTAAGCATTCCTGCAAGCGAGGCTGTTTTCAGCGCATACGAGAGATAACCGAGGATGAACGTGATGGCGAGGGCAACTGCAATTCGCGTCGTCGAAATGGTAACCGGCAGGCTTGCAAAGAGCCACAATAGCAGCGAGACGGTTACCATGACGAGCGCATCATCGCGTTTGAACAGCACTTCCCGAAGAAGGGCGGCAATGAGCGCACCGCTCACGGCAAGGAATGCGCCCAGCTGCCAATCGATGGCTGAACCTGCGATTTCGATGGTCAGCAGTTGGCCACAGACCGCGGCAACGGCACCGCCAAGGACGAATCCGGCCGTTGCAAGTACACGCTCTCCCACAACTTGGCGAATTATCTGCCCTGCCAGATTCCCAAAGCCGACGAGTAGCACGGTCCCCACATACACGTAGGCTGGCATACCGAAGCCAACCGAGATAATCGCAATTCCTGCGCCGGCAAGCGTGAAGGCTGCGAGTCCGTAGAGTTTCCCATCACGACGGTCTCCGGGGCGCGCAAAGAGGGTAAACCACATACTGGATTTCGTCACCGAAAGCGCAAGCCCGGCGACAATCAAAAATGGAGCCACTGCAGCGATCGTCGCCACCGCTGGCTCGTCGATACGTTCGGCCAGCGGAACCGCCAGCGCAAGCGACCCGACGAGCGCGAACGCGGCCGCGCGTCGGATTGGTGAAGTCACGATGGGCGATATTCCCGAGCCGTACTTACGCTTTCCGAAAATCCATTTGCGGAACGAAAGCTGTTAAGCTATCACGACATGATGACATGAATGTGGGGCTATACGACCGCTATCTTGCGTTTCGAATCCGCCGAGAGAAGACACAACTCCCGGAGACTGTTGCACTTGTGCTTACTGAACGGGACTTGCTTGAATCCGGTGCGTACGAGACGCTCAATTCGGTCATTCACTGGGCATTTGCCTTCGATGCCAAGCAGCTTGTCATCTACGTTAGCGTTCTTGATACGGGAGTCGTCAAGACACTCAAATCTCAACTGTTAGCGCTTGATACGCCGTATGACATCGCCATACGGTCGCCAGCAGATGACACCAAAGCGGACGCTCCCGTCCAGGTGAGCATCGGACTTGGGGGAAAACATGAGTTTGCGATGGCAGTTCGCGACGTCGCGAAAGCCGTCGAGCGCGGTGAACTTGACCCTGATTCGATTACGGAAGCAGATATCGAAAACCAGCTTGTCTTTCAGACTGCTCCTGACCTCGTCATCAAAACGGGCGGCGAACGGCTCTCCGATTTCATGATTTGGCAATCGGTTTACTCTGAACTCTACTTTACTGACGTCAATTGGCGGAACTTTCGGCGTCGAGATTATCTCCGGGCGCTCCGAGATTACCAGAACCGCAAGCGGCGGTTTGGCGAGTAACCCGCCGCAAAGTGGGTTCGGACGAAAGCCGACAGAATTAGGCAAGTTCGTTGCGAGGTCGCTAGTATGTCTCGTGCACTTATTATCGGCGGCACGCGCTTTATTGGCCGTCATCTCGTCGCAGAACTGTTGGATGCAGGCTACGATGTCACGTTATTGAACCGCGGTCGTCACGAAAACCCGTTTGCGGATACCGACGGCGTGTCACATATTACGGGTGACCGAACGAGTGGGGCGACGCTTGCAAACGCAGCAGAGGAGGTTGAACCAGATGTCGTGGTTGATTGTGTTGCTTATTATCCAGGTGAAGTCCGGATGGCAACGAAGGCATTCAGTGATGCTGACGCATATGTCTTCATTTCGAGTGGCTCCTCGTACGGCCCGGACCATATCCCAAAGCGAGAGGATGAAACGCCACTCGAACCATGTACCGAACAACAGGCAGTAGATAACACCTCGGACACGTACGGGGCACGCAAAGCGGAAGGAGACCGTGCGATTGTTGAAGCTGCCGAAAACGGTGTGAATGCAATGGCTATCCGGCCGACAATCGTCTACGGGCCACACGATTATACCGGTCGGTTTCATTACTGGGTCCGCCAGGTGACAAACTACGATACCGTCCTTGTTCCCGGTGATGGAACAAACATCCACCATATCGTCTCCGTCCAGAACGTTGTCCGTGGTATCCGAACCATTGCCGAGAACGGTACTGCAGGCAAGGTCTACAACGTGGGTGACCGACGAGTTCTCACGCTCGGCGAAACCGTCGAGACTATTGCGGACATCCTCGGAAAGGATGTTGACATTGTTACTGCTGGGCAGCGAGAGATCGAGACCGGAGGCCTCGACCTGACCGACTTCCCACTGTACAATCCCAACCCCCACATTCTCTCGACGGAGAAGTTGTACTCGCTTGGCTGGGAACCGTATGGGTACCGGGAGGCATTCGAGGAAGCCATCAGATGGGACGCAGAATCGGCCGAGAACCCGGGGCCGGACCGGAACGCTGTTGAAACCGTGCTTGGGTCGCTCTGACGATTTTTCGGCTCAAATCGGTATCGCGCCGTTTTTACCCATCCACACGTTAGAACACTCAGAATGCTGTCGAAAGGCTGTGAACAGTGTGCCAACGGTGGTAAGATGGTGTTGTTCGTCTATGGCTACTGTGACCAGCGGGACTGTTTTTACTGTCCGCTCGGGGAAAACCGCAAAAACGTGACGGAGGTCTATGCAAACGAGCGGCAGGTCGAAG
>PUNZ01000059.1 GCA_003551945.1 Halovenus sp.
ACGATGACACCTTTACCATCGTCCACGACCTCCACTCACACAGCGATATCGGCAGCCCCGACGAGCCGAACATCGCCCGGTATCAGACGCTCGTCCAAGAGCAAATCGACGGCCGCGACGACGTGATGTTCATGGGAAGCGGTGATGAACTCGGTTCGTCGCTTACCTCGTTTTTCACGGACGGCAAACACAAAGTCGAATTCATGAACGACATGAATCTCACCGGAGTTGGTATCGGCAATCACGACTTCGATTACGGTATCGATGTCGCCCTTGATAACTTCGACAACAGTAACTTCCCGTGGATTACCTCCAACCTGAAAACCCCTGACGGCGAGCAACTTCCGAACACCGAGGAGTACATCATCGAGGAAGTTGGAGACACCCGCATCGGCGTCTTTAACGTCGTTCTTCGTGGCTTCCACAGTATCACCGACTACCCTGATGAGTATATTCAGGAGGACCCAATCGAGGTGGCTGACGAAATGACAACAAAACTCCGTGAAGACGAAGACTGCGATGTTGTCATCTGTGCTTCACACGTCAGACACGAAACCCACTACGAGATGGCGGAGGAGGTTGACGGGCTCGACGCTATTTTCGGTTCGCACTCACACGTCACCTTCGACGAGGCGGACGAACACCACGGCACCATCATCAGCGAGATTGGCTATGCCTATCACCACCTCGGGGTGATGACGCTCGATTCCAGCGGTGACCTTGTGGAGTGGCAGCGTATCGACCTCGTCGATGATGAGGGGGAACCCGAGGATATCGAACCGGATCCTGATTTCAAAGAGCGCATCCAGGAGTTGCGAGACGAGATTGATGACCAGGTCTCAGAGGTCGTTGGTGAGACCGCGCTTGAACTCGACGCGAGCGGAGCGGTCAACTACGCCCGCGAGAGCACGATGGGGAACCTCATCACGAACGCAATGCTGGATTTCTACGAGGAAGCGGACGTTGCCTTCCAGAACGCCGGCGGTATCCGGACAAACGATACCTACGGCCCTGGCGAGTTGACCCTCGAAAACATTCTCGAAATCAACCCATTCGACAACGAAATCATCCTCTTTGACGCAACGGGGGCGGAAATCCGCTCTGCCCTTGGTGCAACCGGCATTATCGATGGAGATGATGCAGATAGCCGAATCGAGCATCTCGGCAACGAGGCTCCGTTCGGTGCCCAGCAAGGCCAGCAAGTCGCGGGGATTCAATACGAATGGAGCGGCCACGACGGTCCCGAAGTACACAACGTCTTCATCAACGGGGAACCGCTCGATGAGGAGGAGACCTACACGGTTGCGACGACGGATTTCATCAAAGACATCGCAAGCGGTTACGAGGCCTTCCATCAGATTCCTGCGGAGGAAATCATCGCCGAATCGGGAACCGAGTACGGCCCGGCTGTCGGCGAGTATATCAGCGAACAGGGTACCGTTGAACCCGAACTTGAAAACCGGATTATCCGCGTCGACGAGATTGTCGGCTCGGCAACCGATATCGTCGAAGATGGGGACGAGATTATCGTCACGACCCCACACCCAGGCGATGCTGCCGAAGCAATTACCGACGAGTTCCGCATCATTGCTCGGACGGGTGACGAACTCGAAGCGACCGAGGTAATCGACCACGACGACGAAATCGAGGTTCATTTCGACGCCGCAGGATTCCACTCGCTGGCGGAAATTGATGAGCCACACCTACGCGTCTTCGGTGGGTTCGACCCCGATGATGACTACTACGATTACGAAGATGAGGATGGCGAACAGCGAGAACTGCCCGTTGCCGTTGCCTATGATTCGTTCAAACTTCGGTCGACTATCGAACAGGAGGATATCGAGCCGCTCCTGGATGAGGGAGAAGAAGACGACGATGATGATGACGTTCCTGCTGATGACGATGGAGCGGACGATGCCGACGATACAGATGACGCCGAAGACCCAGAAGATGCTGATGATGCAGACGACGACGGCCCCGGATTCGGCCCACTTGTCGGACTTGCAGGTGCCGGCGGTGCAGCCTACCTCTACTCCCAGCGAGTTGGCAGCGACGAGGAAGAAGAGTAAGTAGCCTCATTCAGCTATTTCGGGGCTTTCCGCTCCGAAACCTTCTTTTCAACTGCACCAGCACGGATTGACATGCATCCACGTGCCGAGGAGTTCAAACGACGAGCTGCCGACGAATATGAGTTCGACGTTGATGTCCACGAGTTTCCCGAGGGAACCAAAACAGCCGCCGACGCTGCCGAGGCGGTCGACTGCGATATCGCACAGATTGCAAGCGGTATTGCCCTTTCAGCGGATGGTACGCTCGTTGTGAGCATCACAAGCGGGGCGAACCGCGTCAGCGAAACGAAGATCGCTGACCTTGTTGAGACCGACCCAGCCGAGGTCTCAATGGCCGACCCCGATGAGATCAAAGCGACACTCGGCTGGTCAATCGGTGGCGTTCCACCGTTCTGTCACGAGTCGGAGATTCCACTGTTCATGGATGAGACGCTGACCGACTACGACGAGGTGTGGGCCGCCGCTGGCACACCGAAAGCAGTCTTTCCGATTGCGCCTGATACGCTCTGGGAACTATCGGGAGCAACGGTCGCTGATGTCGCTGAAGAATAGCTGTGTCGCTGATTTAGGCGTACGTTTCCTCTAGGTATGCCACGATATCGTCGCTTTCGGGCATCCCTTCGATGCCGTGTTCATTGTCGACGAGCACCGGAACGCCGGTCTGCCCGCTTATCTCCTCTACCTCATCTCGCTTGCTGTGACTTGACGGGACCTTGTGTGATTCGTACTCAAGTCCAAGTTCATCGAGCTTTCTGGTTACTTTTTGACAGTACGGACAGCCGTCCAGTTCGTATAATTCAAGATTTGCCATCACTGTTGGTAGGGGCCCGATATACAAGAATAACTGGGTGGCGATTGTCGTTGACGCTCGTCACTCCTGCGCTGCGTCCGCCAACAGCTCTGAGGCAGTCACGAGCGCATCGAGTTCGATATCGTGCTCGGCGAGGTTCTCACGCGCACCCTCTTCGCGGTCGACGACGACCAGGACGCGTTCAACCACTGCACCGGCCTCCCGAAGCGCCTCGACGGCATCAATCGCACTTGAGCCGGTCGTCGCGATATCTTCGAGGACGACGATTTCTTCACCCTCTTCGAAGGCCCCTTCGATTCGGTTGCCTGTGCCGTACTCTTTTGTTTCCTTGCGCACGATGACATACGGTTGGTCGGCGGCGATGCTGGTTGCTGCGACGAGCGGCACTGCGCCAAGTGCCACGCCGCCGAGTCGTGTGTCGCCAACCCGCTCGGCGAAGGCTTCTGCGATTGCCGCCAGTGATTTCGGGTTCGTCTCGAAGACGTACTTATCAACGTAGTAGTTGCTCGTGCCGCCGTGAGCGAGTTCGAACTCGCCAAAGCGGACGGCTTCCGTCTCGCGAAGTAGGTCAATCAGTGACTGCGTCTCCATATGGCCGTGGACGGAACGGCCGCTAAAGGCATTGGCGGTCGACAGCGAAAAGCAAGTTTGTGCTGTTCCGTTCCGTAGATCTATGCGCCGGCTGCTTCGAACGCTGCTTCGATATCCTCTGCCTGCGTGACACCGACGAACCGTTCGACGACGCCATCTTCGTTTTCGATGATGAGCGTCGGCAGTGAGCGGACCTGATACTCGTTGGCGACGTCCTGCTCTTCGTCAACGTCTACCTTCTCGAATTCGACGTTCTCCCATTCCTCTGCGAGCTCATCCAGGATTGGGTCCTGGGTTTTACATGGCCCGCACCAGTCCGCATAGAAGTCTTTGAGTGTAACAGACATGTGTTCGTACACCCATACTCTATGTATTCAGATAAGGGTTTTCGTCTTCTCAACTGGACTGTTGCAGATGCTACCATCTGTTGGTCACAACTACCACCAGAGCAATCAGCGGTAGCAGCATAAAACTCTCTCAGTCACACTCTTCGTTCCGTTGAACCTGAACGCTTTCACCGTCTATAGTCACCGTACAGCCATTGTACGAAAACGAGAGTGACTGCTCGTCGCCGGTCTCAGTCGCCCACCGCTCGATGAGCCCATCCAGATGGTCCGGGTCGATAGCGTCATACAGCGGGGAGAGGTCGAGTGGTGACGTCTCGGTCAGTGTTGCTACAGCATATACGACGGCCTCGCTTGGACGTTCGTCTGAACTGATGTCGTACGTAAGATGCTCTTGCTCAGGTCCATCGATTCCAGCAGCCGTATCACGGTCATTCTCAGTCATTGTTGTGAGGGAAAATTACTGTGGAACTCTTCGCTCTGGTAATCAAGGTGGTCCAATCGTTCCCCGAGCAACTCACGCACGAGGACGACAAGCGGGTTCTCTTTTCCTGTCCCGACAATCGCATTTTCTGGCGGGAACTCACCGTCGTCTGGTTTCTCATCAATTATCGAGAACATCACGTTTTCTCTATCGGCCAAGATGAGCCGCCCAACCCGTGGATATGCTTGCGTATTGAGCCAATCGTACTGCGGTTCCCAGACCGTTGCCCCCGGCATTGTCTCCTGGGTTCTCCGGCGCACTTCCTCGTTTTGTGAGCCGATGACGAGCCGAGCGTCACGAGCCAGAACAGCTTCACCGTAGGTGACACACTCGTCTTCGAGTAATTCGGTCGTCGCATATATCGCAAACAGTTCCTCAGTCGCTTCGCTGGTCAGCTTTCGGCCGTACCGGAATACTGCATCTCTCCCCTCTACGACACCTATCTCACCATCAACGCGTTCTTTGGTAC
>PUNZ01000181.1 GCA_003551945.1 Halovenus sp.
ATTGCTCGAACTTGCGAATCAGTTTTACGACCAGTTTGCGGCTGGTGACGGTCCGCGGTTGCAGGGTCCGACACGGACGAAAAGCAACATCGAATACGACGAGGAAAAGATGGTCTGGGTCTACGGCGACCGGACCTCGACACGAACCGCGAAAACGGTTCGTGGTGCGCAAAAACTCCTCAAGGCCTCTTACGCGATTGATTTCCTAGCCCAGCAGTTGGATGAAGACCGTTCGTCCACCCTGCGTGAACTCTATTATCTCTCGGAATCGTGGGACCTCAATGAGGCACAGTTCAACGACCAGGACGAATCGAATCAACTGATTGAGGATTTAGAAATCGTCACCGGCGCAACCCGTGAGGACTTCCATATGCGTCCGGAAGAATCAGGGGCGACCATCATGGGGCCGCTCGAACTCCGTGAGCAGACCCGCCGTGGCGAACGGGACATCCACTGCCAGGAGGATGTCGGCGAGGGTGGCTATCAAATTCCGAACAACCCGGATACGATAGAGTTCCTCGACCATGATGCGGACTTCGCGCTGTGTGTCGAGACCGGTGGTATGCGCGATCGGTTGGTAGAAAACGGATTTGATGATGACTATAACTGTATTGTCGTCCACCTGAAGGGACAGCCTGCACGGGCGACCCGCCGGATTACGAAGCGACTGCATGACGAACTCGACTTGCCGATTATGGTCTTTACTGACGGTGACCCGTGGAGTTACCGGATTTATGGCTCGGTGGCGTACGGCTCGATTAAGAGCGCACACCTCTCTGAGTATCTCGCCACGCCGCAAGCCGAGTATGTGGGTATTCGTCCGCAGGACATTGTCGAGTATGACCTTCCGACCGACCCACTGAGTGACTCCGACATTAACGCGCTCGAATCAGAGTTGGAAGACCCGCGATTCCAGACAGAGTTCTGGCGAGAACAAATCGAGTTGCAACTCGAAATTGAGAAAAAGTCCGAACAGCAGTCGCTTGCTGCTCGCGGTCTTGATTTCGTGACGGATACGTATCTTCCAGAGCGATTGACTGAGATGGAAGTTCTGTAGGTTTCACTCTTCGTCGAGAAACGCCTCTATCCCGGTAAACTCCTCCGCCTTAATTGCGTCTGTGAGCGCATCAATCGTAACCTCTCCAATTTCGTGTGGATACTTCCGTTGGAAGTAGCCGACCGTATTTTTGACATCTCGCTTCAGTAGTTCATCCGCGTTTTCGTGGTCAGCGGGGACGGCCTGTGGCCAGTCAAAAATTGTGATACCCTCGCTGTTGATGAAGATGTTATACTCGCTCATATCGGCGTGCACGAAGCCATTCTGGTAGGCAAGAGCCAACTCCTCGAAGATAAGCGAGCAGACTGGCCGAACCTGGGCTGATTCGAGTTTCGAGCGAGAAAGCTCAACACCGTCAAGGCGCTCCATAATTATTGCGTGTCGATTCTGGTCGATAGGTCGTGGCACCGAAACTGTTGGATACAGCGTTTCGAGCGCTTCATACTCGCGCTCTGCTGCTTTTCGGGCGGTGTAAAACCAGGAGACGTGTTTGTGGTCTGCGGTGTACTTTCGCTCTTTGTTCACCTCACGAAACTCGGTGTAGCCTTCGCGGTGGAATTTGAGCGCCATCGGTTTGTAGGAACTGACTTCGTACACATCACTTTCTTTGCCGACGCCAAGCGGTGCGCCCACACCATCAATCGTTTCTCGTTCAGCAAACGTCCGGAGAGCAAGGGCGTCATAGCCTTCAAAAGTCAGTCGGTAGCCAACATATTGAATCGTCTTCCGTTCGATGAGACCACGTCGCTCACAGCGGTCAAGTCGGTATTCGACTTCCTCGTCGGTGAGACGGGCGAACTCGGGGAGCTTCTCACGGGCGACCCATTCCGAAAACCGCATTCCCTGTTCGAGGCCGGAAAGGAGATAGAAATCTTCGCTTTCGAGGTCGGCCATCTCGGTTGCGACGTTCTGTACCATATCCTGCATTGTTGGTGGACTCGTATAAGGCCAGCGCGTTTGCCGAATGGCTGGTCGAGGCGAACGACTGAACATCGGCTGACTGTAATTTCCGGAAATTCACGGCGCTCTCAGTATCGGTCAAAATACATATCCTGTACCTTCACAAACACGGACATCAGTGCGGTGAAGATACCAACAGCGAGCGCAATCTGAAGCCAGTGGCCAAGGGCAAGTGGAGTGACGCCAAAGAGTACGCTCAGTGGTGTGTACAACACAAGCAACTGCAGTGTGAGCGTAATTGCGAGTGCAAGCAAGAGCCATCGGTTATTGGAGAAGGCACCATGTCCATACCGAGTACGGATGGCGCCGATACGGGCGATTGCCATAAACACAAACGCAGTGAACACAATAGTCTGAGCGAGGACGAGATCGCCGCCTATTTGATTGTGATAATAAAAGAGCGGCAAAAGTGTTGCCGTAATCAACACGGCAATACCACCAATTGACGAGACAATTCGTTCGGTGATGACGCCCTCGCCGGGGGGACGAGGTGGTCGGTCCATGATATCTTCTGCTTCCGGATCGACGCCCAGCGTCAATGCTGGAATCCCGTCAGTAACGACGTTAATCCACAAAAACATAATCGGTGTCATCACCAACCCTGCTCCCGACATAATTCCAGTGAACAACAACAGGACGTGCGCACCGTTGGCTGAGAGAAAGTAGTTGACAAACTTTCTCACATTATCGAAAATCCGGCGACCCTGTCTGACAGCGTTCCGAATCGTCGCGAAGTTATCATCCAATAAGACAATATCGGAGGCCTGCTCGGTCACATCGGTTCCACGGATTCCCATCGCAATCCCGACGTCAGCATTTTTCACTGCTGGTGCGTCATTAACTCCATCTCCCGTCATCGCGACGGTGTGGCCTTTTGCTTGCAGCGTCTGTAAGATACGTGTCTTGTGCTCTGGTGATGTTCGTGCAAAGATGTCTACCTCCTCGACGATTTCTTTCAACTCGTCATCGTCCATCTCCTCCAACTCCGGTCCTGTAACGACGCGTGTCGACTCAAGGCCGATCTCTGCACCAACTGCTTTGGCGGTCACCGCATTATCGCCGGTAATCATGACGATATCAATCCCTGCGCTCAAACAACCCGCAAGTGCATCTTTTACCTCCGGGCGTGGCGGGTCAAGCATCCCTTGCAGCCCAAGGAACACCATCTCTTCTTCGATGTTGTCGTCCGCTTGGGCTGGCGCATCTGGACGGAACGCAAACCCCATAACGCGGAGGGCATCTTCCGCAAACGACTCGTTTTCAGCGTGGAGTTCCTCACGACGCTTGTCTGTTAATTCAACAATTTCACCGTCTACCAACTCACGGTCACATCGGTCAAGAACAACCTCCGGGGCACCTTTCATATAGGCGACCCGGTCACCGTCTGGTGTTTCATGGAGTGTTGTCATCCGCTTTCTATCGGAGGTAAACTCACGTTCGCCGATGCGGGGATAGGACTCGGTTAGTTCATCGCTATCGAAACCCGCCTTCCGTGCCGCGACAAACAGCGCAATCTCCGTTGGGTCACCGAGATAGGTCTTCCCGTCTGTATCCTCGCCATTCACCTGGGCGGTGTCGTCTTTCTCACGACTGCCAATTTCGACGTCGTTACAGAGCATTCCGCAACGAAGGAGTTCTGTTACCTGGTCTTCGGCCCCTGACTCGCCATCCCTTTGAATCTCTCCATCAGTATCGTACCCTGTTCCCGTAACCTGATACGTATTCCCGTTTGCCCCAAGCCGTGTCACAGTCATCTGCTCTTCGGTGAGCGTCCCCGTTTTGTCCGTACAGATAACATCAACGGAGCCAAGCGCTTCCACGATTGGGAGTCGCCTGATAAGCGCGTTTTGTTCAGCCATACGACGGGCTCCGAGCGCAAGTGAGAGCGTGACGACTGCAGGGAGTCCTTCCGGGACGGCGGAAACGGCAACAGCGACCGCAGTCATGAAGACCTGTACAAGCTCAGTATCACCAATCACAAACTCAGTGATACCGATGATTGTGACGATACCAATTACTGTCGCAGCGATAATTTTCCCTAGCCGGTCCAGTTCGGTCTGGAACGGCGTATCACCCTCTTCGGCTTCTTCTAACGCGGTCGCAATCTGACCGATTTCTGTGCTGGCTCCCGTCTCGACGACGACTGCTCGCCCGGACCCACGCTCGACGACGGTATCTTTGTAAAGCATACTCTCTCGCTCAGCGAGAGAAGTTCCGTCCGCAACTGCGTCGGTGGTCTTTGCGACACCGATGCTTTCTCCCGTCAGCGCTGATTCATCGACTCTGAGATTCGAAGCTGAAATTACGCGCGCATCTGCCGGGACGATATCACCTGATTCGACCGAGATGATATCGCCCGGCACAACCTTTTGTACGCTAATTTCAATAGGCTCGCCTCCCCGTCGAACAATCGTCTCAGAAGTCGACATTTCCCGTAGCGCTTGAATGCTCTGCTCGGCGCGGTAATCTTGTGCGAACCCAAAGAGCGTAATGAAGACGACAATTCCAGCGATAACTCCTGCATCAATCAGCTCGCCGATAGCACCCATTACTGCAGCGGCGACGATGAGTACCCAGATTAGCACCGAAGTATACTGTTCAATAAAGATTCGTAATGGCGAGATGCCGTCGCCTGCCTCTATCTCGTTCGGACCGTAGCGCTCTAGACGCTCTTTGGCTTCCTCTGTTGTGAGTCCATCCTCGGACGTCTCTAGGGCTTCATAGACCTCTTTAACGTCTTTTGTATACCAATTCACACCGTTGGTAGACGCGTTTTCCCTGTGTGTGTCTTCTCCCACCTTCTGCACAGTTGATACCTCTCTTCCCTGGGATTTAAGCTTCCGGGTTGTCCCAGCCTATTTGAACCGAAGGAACTGCCGGTCATCTGCTCGGTCGTCACCAGCAGGGTAGATGATGACAAAGTTACTCTCGGTAAGCGTTGAGATGCTTTTTGGCAACGTCTGCAAAGTTGAATGCCAGCCGAGGTCACCCCGCCGGGCGCTCATGAGTGCGACAAGGTCTGTTGGTTCGGTTTCATCACGAAGCACTTCCAAAAGCCCATCCCAACCGTTGACTGACTCGAATTCGGCAGTGACTTCCGGTTCGACGAGTTCGAACAACTGCTCGTACGTCTCAACGTTCCCACCAACGCTCAGGCAACGTACCGGTGCACCAGTGTTTTCAGCAACCGTTTTTATCGTATGAAGTGCCTCGTAGAATCCGGAGTTGTGATGAATATCCGGTGGGAGTATCAATACTACTTGCTCGGTGATGTTGGGCGGCTCGCGCATGTGACTTACGAGCGTCAGCTGTGAAGCGCGCGTGAGCAGTTTGTCGATAATATGCCCGAACGTTCGCTGTCGGCGAGATTTCACGCCATCCCACCCGATGACGATCGTTGAGATACGGTTTTCGACGGCGGTTTTGGCAATGCCTGCTGCGACGTTGTGTTCGGCCCTGCTGTGTGATTTCACCTCGACTTCAGCGCCTGCTGCGTGTTCTTCAATCTCCGCTGCAATTTCTTCGAACTCTGCGGCTTCAGCCTCCGTTTCGAGCGCTTTCCCTGGCGGAAGCACTGAAACAGTATGAATCGGCTCTGCTGCATGCTCCCCGCGGAGCATCATCGTAAAGTCGAGCAGGTTATCCCAGTACTTTGTTTCCCGTGACACAGGAAGCAGTATCCGCCGTGGCTTTTCTGATGGGTCGTACTCTGCCTGCTCTGCTGCCTTTCGAAGTTTCTTTCCCGCACGTGTCACGAGCACCGGACTGAGCAGGCTGACGATGAGTATCATCAACACGACGCCGTTGATGAGCGTCTGGTCAAAGTGCGGAACACCTTCCTCAAAGCCGATGAGAACAATTGCCAGTGCCGCAGCGGCCTGTCCAACCGAGAGGCCATACATTCCGATAACGTCGGTTCGCGTGTACTCATACAGCTGTGCTGTGATGCCTGCCGCAGCCAGTTTCGTTGTGAGGACTAGACCGGTCAACAGGCCTGCTATAATGAGCGTCTCCGGCCCGGCAAAAAGGGCATTGAGGTCAACGAGCGTCCCGACCCACAGTAGGAAAAACGGAATGAGCAGTGCGTTGCCCACGAACTCGATGCGGTTCATCAACGGTCCGGACTTTGGGATGAGGCGGTTGAGCGCAAGTCCGGCAAGGAACGCGCCGATAATGTGTTTAACTCCCACTATCTCGGCGAGGATTGCACAGATAAACAGCACTGCCATGACGAACAGGAACTCGTAGTAGCTCTCTTCGTCGACGTTTTTGAAAAACCATCGCCCGAGTTTTGGAACGAGTATCCAGACGCCCACGAAAAACACGATGAGCGCCCCGGCAAACTGTGCCCAAAACAGCACCCCTGTTCCACCGTCGCCATGCACTGCAATAACAACGGCAAGGACGAGCAACGCAAAGGTATCGGTCAGTATCGTTCCCCCAATCGTTGCGGTGATGGGTTCGTGGTCAGCCATCCCAAATTTAGTGACGATTGGATAGGCTAACAGCGTATGCGAGGAGAAAATCGCTCCAAACAACAGCGCGGCGAGGAGGCTAAAATCGAGAATATAAATCGCAACGCCCACCCCAATCGCTTGTGGGATGAGAAATGAAATAAGTCCGAACGTAACGCTTCTGTCCTTGTATTCGAGAAACTGGTTGAAGTTAATCTCCAAGCCGGCGATAAACATGAGGAAAATCAGACCCACCTCGCCAAGCAATTCGACACCCTCCATCCCTTGCCCTTCTCCGAGTAGACCTAGACCGTCAGGACCGACGGCTGCACCGACGAGGACGATACCGATAATGCCTGGGAGGCGAAACCGCTCCAACAACAGCGGCGCAATCAGAAACGAGACCATCGCCAGGCCGAAGATGAGCTCCGGCGTCTCAAACGGTATCTCGACGGCAAAATCAACTTGCAAAGGAGTGAGTACCCAGCGATTCATCAGCGGATGTATACGGGAACTGGTGCGTCCGTAATCAGCGTTGTTATTGTGTCACCGATAACGGAGATATCCGACGAGGCTTGTTCTTCCGTGGCGCTCTTTCCTGTTCCGACTGGCTTTCGCTGAAAGACGATACCATCAGCATCGAGTTCAACCGCTGTTTGGTTGATTGCCCGTGCGACGTTTCCGCCGAGGGTGTAGGTTTCGATAGTGGCATCGTGTTCGTCCCCTATCTCATACGCTCGCACAAACAGTTCGTTGACTGTTACACGCTCAGCACGGTCTGTCTGTTCGTCGGTGGAGGAGAGGTGTGGTGTCAGCTCTGTGTACAGCTCTGTTTTCGGGTCTGAGACGACATGAAGTGCAATGATTGTCGGGTCATCAAACTGGTCACAGGCAAACCGAAGCGCTTCAAAAGCACGGTCTGACCCATCCAATGGAACGACCAGTGAGAAGGTATCGTCCGGTGTCGAAACAGCCAACTCTTTTGGGAGGACAACGACTGGAGCTGCCGTTCCCTGGACAAGCGACGTTGTTTCTGTCCCTGAAAAAAAGCTACGAAGTGGCGAGCGGTCTCGGGGACGCACAGCAATTGCTGTTGGTTCATAGTCCGCTGCGAGACTCGCAATTGTGTCCATCGGTTCGGTACAAAACTCGACGGCTGTCTCGACTTGAATTTGGTCGCTTGCTATCGACTCAAAGGGCTCGAAAATGTGGGTATGCGCTGACCGGTTCGACGCGGTCGCTTCCTCCCCTCTAACGATATGGACCACAAAGAGTTCGGATAGATGGGTGTGCATCGACGCCAGTATCTCACTAGTCGCTTCCGCGTCGTCGGCGTCGGCAATGGGGACAAATAACCGCTTGAAGATGGCGTCTGGCATACTACCCAGACGATTGAGTGGGGAGATAATGAATTGTGTGGTGGTGCTACTCTGTTCGGGGACTTTTTTCGCTGTGTTCGTCCGGCAGTTTCACTCGATTTCGAGCGCGCCGCTTCCGTTTCCTTCCTCGTGTTCGTCCCATTCGAGTTCAAATTCGATGCTGCGCTCGTATGGGCCACCCTCTGGGCCTTCTCGCTCGGCTTTCACTTCAAACGTTGGCTGTGCTGGTGGCTCCATCGTCACTGATTCATCACCCGCTTTCAGCGTGAGCGCATCCCCTGATTCGAGATTATCCGCGACCGTTCGCAGATAGGCTGCGATATCTTGGCGTGACTGTCGGCTCTCGGATTTGAATAGTACTTCTTCAGGCATACCTGAATATACAACCTGTCTCGAAATAAACTAGTGGTTTCTTACGCTGGCTCAGTTCTCGTCGTCTTCGTCATCAACGTCCTGGAAATCAGCATCGACGTACTCTTCGCCTGCCTCTCCTGCACCGGCCGCCCCCGGACCAGCACCTGCGCCCGCTGCGCCGCCCGGGCCAGCGCCAGCCGCACCCTCTGCGGCCTGTTGCTGGTACATCTGTTTTCCAATTTCTTGCAGTTCTTCCGCGAGTTCTTCTGTCGCTGCTTCAAGGGTTTCTTTGTCTGCGTCCTCGTCTTCGAGTACCTCCTCAAGTTCCTCGATAGACGCTTCAATTTGGTCGTGAATCTCCGCATCAACGGCCTCCTCGTTTTCATCAAGCAGCGTTCGGGCGCGCTGGACCGTTGATTCGGCTTCGTTGCGGGCTTCGATTCGTTCGCGGCGCTTCTGGTCTTCTTCCGCGTGGGCTTCGGCCTCTTCTTGCATCTGCTCAATCTGTTCATCAGAGAGTCCAGCGCCACCTTCGATGGTAATGTCTTCTTTGTTACCAGAGCCTTTGTCCTCGGCTGAGACGTTCACGATTCCGTTTTCGTCGAGCGAGAACGTCACCTCAATCTGTGGGACGCCTGCCGGTGATGGTGGAATGCCAGTGAGCGCAAACTCGCCGAGCAACTCGTTCTCAGCGGCAATTTCCCGCTCTCCCTGGAAGACGCGAATCTGGACCTGTGTCTGGTTACCCTGCGCGGTTGTGAAGATTTTTGACTCCTCTGTTGGGATGGTCGTGTTTTTGTCGATAAGACGCTCAAAGAGTCCGCCTTTGACCTCGACACCCAGTGAGAGTGGTGTCACGTCCACGAGCACGATATCGTCGACGTCACCGGAAAGCACACCGCCCTGAATAGCTGCCCCAAGTGCAACCGCTTCATCTGGGTTGACGTTTTTCTGTGGGCTCTGGCCGGTGATTTCTTCGACCTTCTCTTGAATCATCGGCATCCGTGTGGACCCACCCACCAGTAACACCTCGTCGATATCGCTGGTCGAGAGGCCAGCGTCCGAAAGTGCGGTTTCGGTTGGGTCGACCGTCCGCTCGACGAGGTCGCTCGTGAGGGATTCAAACTTCGCACGCGTGAGCGAGGCTTCGAGGTCTTTTGGCCCCTCATCGTCCGCAGCGATAAATGGGAGATTAATCGTCGTCTCCTTGCGGTTTGAAAGTTCGACCTTCGCCTCTTCGGAGGCTTCCGTGAGACGCTGGAGTGCTTGTCGGTCCTCACGGAGGTCAATGCCGTGTTCCTCTTCGAACTGGTCTGCAAGCCACTGAATAACGGCGTTATCCCAGTCGTCCCCACCCAGTTCGTTATCCCCGTTGGTAGCAACGACTTCGTAGATACCGCCGCCGAGTTCGAGCACAGAGACATCGAACGTTCCGCCACCAAGGTCGTAGACGAGGACGGTCTGGTTTGAATCATCGTCCAGACCGTAGGCCATCGCCGCCGCCGTTGGCTCATTGATAATCCGCTCAACTTCGAAACCAGCAATCTCGCCGGCATTTTTTGTCGCTTGGCGCTGTCTATCCGAGAAATACGCAGGGACAGTAATAACTGCCTTCTCGATATCATCGCCAAGATAATCTTCGGCATCCCGCTTAATTTTTTGAAGGGTCATTGCCGAGACCTGTTCCGGCGTATAGTCGTCCCCTTCAATCTCGACGGTGTAGTCCTCTTCTCCCATGTGTCGCTTGATGGACTCGACCGTATTCTCGGGGTTCTGGATGGCTTGGTTTTTGGCTGGCTTTCCAACGAGTTGCTCGCCGTCGGAGAACGCAACGACCGACGGTGTCGTTCGGTCTCCCTCGCTGTTGACGATAATTTCCGGGTCGCCACCTTCCATGACCGCGAACGCACTGTTCGTGGTCCCCAGGTCGATACCGAGAATCTTGTTGCTTGCCATGTTATGCGACTATACCTGATTGGTCCGGTTAAAAGTTGCTAGATTCGCTGAACGTGAACGGGCGTGATACCCGACAAGGACGGTGTTTTCTTCTTATTCTTCTTCACTAAGCAAAAGACTCTATATGACCGCAATTACAGCGATTGTAGCTGGTTTGGGCGTCATTGCTGCTCTTTTTGCTCATCCGCCGCTGGTTCGTGTTGAGAGCCATCACTGACGGCGACCTGTGCTGGACGCAGGACTTTCTCACCCATCTCGTAGCCCGGCCGATGGACGGTTGCGATGGTGTCTTCTGGCTCTGCGGACGCAATGGTTGCCAGCACTTCGTGGCGTCGTGGGTCTACATCTCCTCCGGGATCTGGCTCGATACGACTCACGTTTTCTCGCTCAAGTTGCTGGTCGAACTGACTCAGCGTCGATTCCACGCCGCTGCGGATGTCAACATCTTCATCCTGTTCGAGTGCCCGTGCGAGGTTATCGCGGACGTCGAGAATGCGCGTCACGAACTCTTCTGTTGCCTGTTCTTTGATTCGCTTTTGTTCTCGCTTCTGTCGCTGTTTGTAGTTCTGGAAGTCGGCCTGTTTGCGAGCAAGCCGTGATTCTAAGTCATCAATTTGTTCGTCTGCCTCTGACAGTTGGTCGGCCAGCTGTGCCCGTGTTGTCCGAACGGTGGTGATAACCTCTGCAACCGTCTCGGCAGGAGCGTTTTCGATGGCTTCGACGAGTTGTCGATCGGGTTCATCTGCGCTGTCGTCCTCACTGGACACACTCTCGAACAACGTCATCTCTTCGGAAAGCAACGCGTCCAACCCCTCGCTGTCAGTCTCGGGTTCTTCGGCTATCTCGTCAAGCGACTCGGATTCGTCTGCATCTTCGTGGGTGCCGTCTGCGTGTTCCGATGGTTCCGCTTTTTTGTCTCCGTCATCGGTGGATTCCGACTCGTTCAGTTCATCCTCTTCCTGTCCACTGTTGTCTTCGCTGTCGGCCGCCGTTTTTTCGCGTTCGCTGGATTCACCCGCAGATTCCACCTCTTTGTCTGTCTCCTCAGAAACGGCTCCATCTTCGGCGGCCTCACCCTCGTCCGATACAGCGGAGTTCCCATCGACATCCTGCTCACTCATACGTGTCAGAAGTCTATTCGGCAATAAAAATGAACCGACACACTGGTCAGCAAACGGTGCTGCTTTCAAGAGCGCAGCTTTGCTCGCCTGTCGGTTGGTTCCCCGTCCCATTCAACGAGTTCGTCATCCACGAGGTCATCAATTAGACCTTCGAGCCACTTCCGTCCGTACTCACCATCGGGGACGTAATCAATCCTGATTCGCGGCCCCAGTTCATCAAGTGTCTGTGGTCCATGCTGTTGCAATGCGCCGATAACCCGGCCACGAAACTGTCGGCGACTTCCTGCAAAGGTCGGCTGTGCCGGGACATCGGGTGCAGTGAAATCGCCGGAGTGATACGCCTGACACCATTCTCGCCACGGACAGCCTGCTTCGTCACAGTGGGGCGTTTGCCCGCACGCGACGCCACCGAGTTCCATAATCGCGTTATTCCAGACGCGCGATGTGCCTTCCGGCATCAGCTTTTCTGCTCCCGATTCAAAGGCCGCATCGTCATCGGGGACACCGAACGCCCGGTACAGGACACGTTTGACGTTCGTATCGACGACGGCATCGCCGTTGTTAAACGCAAAGCTTGCAACGGCGTTTGCGGTGTAGGGCCCGACGCCCATGAGTTCCGTTAGCTCCGCTGGCTCTTTCGGAAACTCGCCGTCGTACTCCGTCAGTACTTGATTGGCCGCTTTGTGGAGGTATTTCGCTCTGTTGTTATACCCGAGACTGTGCTCGCTCCAGAAGCCAACGACATCGCCCCGAGAAGCAGCAGCAAGGGCGTCGACAGTCGGCCAGCGTTCAAGAAACGCTTCCCATGCCTCGACCACCCGACCGAGTTGTGTCTGCTGGCTCATTACCTCCGAGACGAGAATTTCGTACGGGTCGGTTGTCTCACGCCACGGAAACGACCGGTGGTCGGTGCGATACCACGAAATGAGTGCATCTTGCACTTCTGAGAGAGGAACGTCAGCAAATGGGGGCTCGTTCGCTGCCATTGTGCGTTGTTATGTCGGTCGATGCTTGTGCCTAGCGGTCTAGCTAGCGCTTTTTGGCTATCACTCCAAGGTGGTCCTGGTGGTACGGTTCAAGCCGCTCACGCGTGAGGATGTCGTACTCCGTTTCCAACTCGGAACAGAGCCGCGAGAACACGGATTCGGGCGGTTCGGTGACATCTTCGCTACGCGCTTTGAACGCAACAATCAACAGTCCACCAGCATCCAGGAACTGGCTATTTTCGAGCGCTACGCGGGCCTGGCCACGGGTGGCGACATCCTGTATGACGACATCGACGGGCTCGACGATGTGGGCGTACTCAACCGGCTTTCTGGCGTCTTTCAGCAACGGAAAGAGATTTGGCCGCGAATCGGTCACGGCAAGCAGGTCTCTCATGGGTCGGGGTGCAAACTCAACCGCATAGGTCGGTCCGGAAAAGTCGGCAACGTGGCTTACTGTTGTGCCGCTTGCTGCACCGAGGTACAACACCGTCTCACCGCCGTGTAGCTCCGTTTCAACATCCAATTCCAACAGCGCGCCCAACTTCGAACGGTGTGGGTCCCATTTACGCCAGTCGCCATCGGTTGGCTCGCCGTAGACTGGTTCGCCACGGGTTGCAAGACCAGTCTCACTGCCGAACGAGCGCTGTTCAACCCCGGCTGGAAGTGTCATTGTGAACCACGCGCACGAATGCGCTCGATGCGGTCAGCAAGTTCAGCAGCTAGCTCCGGTCGCAATTCACCGCTGTAATAATCGACACGAGCAGCAATCGTCAGCTTGCCAGCCAGTGCCCGTGCGGCGGACCCCCGGTCTCCCGATGGTGTTCCGCGGATGGCTTCATGCGTGTAGATAATCCCGTGCTTTGGTGGCGAGGCGTTTCCTTTCAGATGGGCAAACAGTGCATCCTCCGCACCAAGGACCTGTAGCGTCCCAGAGGGTTTCTTTGCCAGTGAGTCAAGACCGCCAGCAAGCGCAATTAGTCGTGCCGCAAGCAACGGGCCAGCAAGTTTGCTCAGGTTCGGAGCGACTTCGGGTGTTGCCCGTTCAAGAGCTACCTCTAGGTCGTTCGCTTCGGCTTTCAATTCGACAACCCGCTTTGCCAGCGAAACAAGCCGGCGTTCAATCAATCCGTCCGGCTCTCTGGCTGCAAGTTCTTCGAAATAGGCTGGCTCCATGCTCGCATCAGCATCGTAACTCCCTGCCCACTCCCCGACTCGCTCGGTGAGTTCGTTGGCCGTTCGCTGACAGTCATCAAGCGCACGCACGAGGTGGATGAGCTGCTGGTCGTCCGCGCTTTCGTGTTCTGTCACTGCCTCGCGAGCAGCGGCGCGCGTTATCTCATGGAGTTGCTGGTAGTAGTCGTCCGTCTCCGAGACCACCTCAGCTTCAACGGCTAGTGCTGGCCAATCTTGTGGTGTCGCTGCGGTCCCGGTTCGAACACGCTTGACCGCCTGCTCGCGGTCAAGCCCGTCTACGAACCACCCCGAATCAGGGGGATTTCGAGCGTTCATACGCCCTCTTGCGTGCCGCCCGGTAAAGTCGTTGCTTCCGACAAGCCTTGCGAGCGATTCCCTTTCCTTCTCGAAGTCGAGGAATGTCCGGGATACTGATAAGGTGAGAAATCAAACAGCAAGTATGTACGAACGAATTCTTCACCCAACCGATGGCAGCACGGGGAGTGCACACGTCGCACTGCAGACGCTTAATCTGGCAAAGCAGTACGACGCAACAGTTCACGCGCTTCACGTGGTTGATGCTGATCTTAAATCATTGCTACGAGAATCAGGTGGGCAGACTGACGCACTCAAAACCCAAGGAAAAACGGGTCTTGAGATGGTTGAACGGATGGCTGAAAGCCACAATGTTAACCTTGTAACCGAACTCCGCGAAGGTGAGCCCGCGGAGGCCATTATCGAGTATGCGGATGAAATCGACGCGAGCATTATCGTTGCTGGGACGCACGGCCGCACCGGTGTTCGCCGGCGGGTGCTCGGTAGCGTTGCTGAACGGCTTGTTCGTCACGCACACTGTCCAGTGATGACCGTTCGATTACCGAATACCGACGTGACTGTCGATAATACAGAGCACGCGGAGGATTTACTCTCTCGTGCGCTTGGCACAGCAGATGCGGAGGCCGAACTGACCGCAGTTGAGCGCCAAAACAACGTCTGGGTGGGGACAGGCGAGCGAGATGGTCACGAATATATTGTCTATCTTGACCCGGTGACCCAACGAGCAACTGTGCTGGAGCAATAAGGGAATGACAATTGTCGTTCCATTTGATGGGTCTGCACTTTCCGTTGCTGCCTTGAAACGGGCCACGGAGGTTCAATCTGCCTTTGACAGTGACGTCCATGCGTTCACTGTCGTACCAGACGGAAACGAAGCGTATGCACGCGAACGCGGGTGGCTAGCTGTTGACGACCGATTTGACCCGGAGAAAGTCATCAGTCACATCGCACAGGATGTTGAAGCAGTTGCGCCGGATGCAACTTTTGCGTACGACGTTGTCAACCGGTATGCACCATCTGGTGTCATCGCCAATCGAATCCGACGGTATGCGAGAACGCAGGACGCAAGGCTCGTGGTAATCGGAAGTGACAACGCTGGCCACATCGTCACAAGTGTTAGTAGCGTGGGCAGCCCTGTTGCTGCGGATGCCTATTACGACGTCTTACTTGTGAGACACGACCGGGGCTGACAAAGAATATGTTTGAAAACGTTCATGTCTATCGCAGTGTTTTCAGTGTATTCCGTTGTGCTTTTTTACTGACCTATGATATGTTCTTCCGCCACCTTGCTGACCCACAGCAAAAAACATAGAAACTGTTTACTGGTTTATTTATTCGAACAATCTTCACTCGCTATTCTCTCTCATCTCGTTATCCTTCCTAGAGTTGGTCGTTTGTTTTAACATGTGTCTTTTTATTGCTATAATGTCTAATTCTTGGCGTGGAACGTGACTGAGTAACAATCCCATAAGAGTTAATTCCGGGCGACCCGAGACCGAAACTAGAATGATACCGCTCGAAACCACCCCAACGCGTGAAACGTACGAGCCGATAGGCAGCACAGAGTACGTGCTGTTTTATATGCTCGCTATCGTGACAATTCTCGTGTTTGCGGTTGGGGTTTACAGGCGTGTGCAAAGCTACACGGACGGGCCGGACGATGAATTCGACCGCACGGACGGCCTTGCTCGCCGTATCGCAAGTGCAACCAAAATTGTCTTTTCGAACGAGAAACTGTTCGACCGCGATATCTATGCTGGGTTGATGCACGCATTCATTCTTTGGGGATTCCTCACGCTCCTCATCGCAACAACAATTCTCGCTGTTGACCAGTACGGTTTCCAGGCAATCGGGGGCTTCACGGTCTATGAAGGGGATTTCTACATCGCCTACCAGTTCGCTGTTGACGCGCTTGGGTTGCTGTTCGTTGTCGGTATCGGAATGGTGCTGTACCGTCGGTATATCGTTCAGAACCAGCGCCTGTTTGGTCCACACTCCTCGCTCGAAGACCACCTGTTCGTCTGGACGCTGTTCGTGCTTGGAGTCGGTGGTTTTCTCGTCGAAGGAATTCGGATTTTGGTCAACGACTATCCGTCGTTTGAGGTTGTAAGCTTTGTTGGCTGGGCGACTGCGCTTGGATTTGATGCACTGTTCAGTGCCGTTGGGGTTTCATCGAACGGCGCGACAGCAGAAACGGTTCATTGGGCCCTCTGGTGGAAACACTCGCTCGTTGCGTTTTTCTTCATCGCGTGGATTCCGTACGCAAAACCGTTCCACATGCTGTCGTCCTATGCAAACGTCATCACGCGCGACGACAAAGCAGGCGCACGACTTCCTGGCGTCCCCTCGGATCTTGACGCGACAAATGCAGAGTCTATTGATGATTTCACCTGGCGGGACCGGCTTGACCAGGATGCCTGTACCAAATGTGGCCGGTGTTCGTCAGTTTGTCCGGCGAACGCCTCCGGCCGACCGCTCAATCCCCGTGATGTCATTCTTGATTTGAAATCCTACCGCGAAAGCCTCGAAGCCGGTGGCGAGGAAAAACCAATTATCGCCGACGGCGGTACCTCGGTCATCAACGCCGAGACAATGGAATCCTGCATGGCTTGTATGGCCTGCATGGACGCTTGTCCGGTCGAGATTGAACACCTCAAAAGCTTCACCCGGATGAACCGCCAGCTTGTCGACGAAGGGGAGGTCGACAAAAACGTCCAAGATGTCTTCCAGAGCGTGATGATGGACGGCAACACCTTCGGAGACAAAGCACGTGCTCGCGGTGACTGGACCGAGGAACTTGATTTCGAGGTCGCGGATGCACGCGAAGAGGAAGTCGAGTATCTCTGGTATGTCGGTGATTTCCCAAGCTACGACGAGCGCAACAAGAAGGTTGCTCGCTCGCTCGCAAAGATTCTCGACGCTGCCGATGTTACTTTCGGCATTCTCTTCGAGGATGAAAAATACGACGGCAACGATATCCGTCGTATTGGTGAGGAGTTCCTCTATCTTGAACTCGCTGGTCACCATGTCGAGACGTGGGAAGACTGTGAGTTTGAGAAACTCATCTGTACTGACCCACACTCGTATAACACGTTCAAAAACGAGTATCCGGAAGTCGACTTCGAAGAGTGGGCTGACGATGAGATGATGCCCTTTGAGTACGATGGTGAGTGGAACGCTGACGGCGAAATTGACGTCCTCCACTGGACACAGGCAATCGAAGAGCTTGTCTCGGGTGGCAAACTCGGCCTCTCCGGTACTGAACTCGACTATACGGTCACCTACCACGACCCATGTCACCTTGGCCGGTACAACGACGAGTACGAAGCACCACGAGAACTCATTCGTGCGACGGGGGCTGACCTGTATGAGATGCCGCGCAGCCGCGAAGACTCGTTCTGTTGCGGTGGCGGTGGCGGTGGCCTCTGGATGGATTTCGAAGAGGAACCGAAACCAAGTGAGGAACGCCTCCGCGAGGCGCTTGAGGATACCGACGCTGGTTCAGCGGTCGAGAAATTCGTCGTCGCCTGTCCAATGTGCATGACGATGTACGAGGACGGCCGCAAAACCGGCGACTTTGAGGACGACATCGAAATTGTCGACGTTGCCGAACTCCTCATCGAAGCGCTTGAAGAAAACGGCGTTATGGCAACCGCTTCGGCAACCGGTGAGGCGGAAGTTGCTGGCGACTGACGTTTCTCCTCCGTTTTGAGTGTATCAACCGACTCATTTTGCATTTTTCACAACCTTCTTGATATTCTATCGCTGGTGAAGCTATTCAACAGGTGAGGAACGATTCGAGTGTTCAGTCAAGCTCCACGAACTGACAGACCGCCTCCTCATCACTCTCGTCGAGGTCTTCACACGAGAACGTCAAAAAGCGGATGTTCAAGCCGGGCGATGGACCGATTTCAATTGTCACGGTCACACAATCGGCATCTGCTTCCGATGCAACATCGAAGGATTCCCACTCCTCGTCAAGTCGTGCTTCGACGGTGTAGGGCTTCGATTCGCTATCCCACACACAGTCAACCTTCTCTGCGGGCGTTACTTGTCCGCTCCCTTCAACGCTTTCAGGAGGGTCGAGGCGCAGTTCAGTATGCTGGATTTCCGAATCGTCATCTAACACACGAACCTCAACGGTTCGTTCTTCATCACTCGTATTCGTCGCGTTGACACTCGCTAACTGTACGTCCGACTCAAAAGATGACAAACAGCCTGCAAGGCTCGAAATTGCACACATCGAGCCAATCGAAAGATATCGGCGTCTGTTCATACGCGAAAGTTGGCCCAGGTATATATCAATACATTGTCCAATTCACTGTGTCGATGATACACCTCTCCGAGGTGATGGTGGGTGAGTAGATTCAGGAGATTCGGAACGTCTCCTTTGTCAGAAGTTGCTTGCTGCATTCAGAGCGCGATGGCTGTAATCCGCTATGTGCGTATGAAGAGACCGGACAGTGGCTCCATCGAACTTGTGCTAGTCGCTTGCGCCTCGATTCGCTCGTGACGGCGGTGGAATCTGTTCTTCGGTCTGCCCTGTCTCGGGAAGGAGACAGCGGTCCGGCTCTTCGTTGACGTGACGGTACTGCTCAGGTGCGTTTGCCAGCGGGTGTGCGGGATTGTAGTCACTGGGAATCCGGGCGGCACGAACGGCATCGAAGCCGTGGAGTCGTGCACGGATACCACGCCAGTGGAGTCCAGTCGTATGCGGGACGGAGACCGGATAGCGTCCGCTGTGTCTCGGTTCGCTTGCGGCAAGCAAGGCAGCGTTGACGTTCGCAGCGAGCTGGTCGTGGTCAACCAACACGCCGATACGGGCATCTGGAGGCGACCGCGCTGCAAGGACATCTAGACCGAGATGCAGTGCTCGGTACTCGGCAACGTTGTTATCTGGGACATCATCGGGAACGGAAAGACGGCTGACACGCTCACCGTCTCGGGTCTCGATGACGACGCCAAGACCACCACCTGAGTTTCTGAACGACCCATCGGTCGCTAGGTAGAAATCTCGATGATGTGTCGCCGGCGGATGGGCGATATGTGGCGTCGGTGCCTCATCGAACAAATCTCGCAGCGTCGGCCGGCCGTATGCGGCCATACCTCTTCTTGTCGTTCCACTTATTTAAAAACGAGGGCAAAACGGCACCGGATAGAGGGCTTGGTCGGTATTGAGCGGGCAATTCAGTTGTGACGGTGGCCTATCAGGATGGCGATGACGTTCAGGGTAACGAGGATGAGAAACGCCAGGAGGACAGATTGTGACTGCAGTCCAGTCGCCAACAGTGGGAGATACAGAAACGGCAGGACAATCGCACTCCAGAATGCGACCCACGTTACTGGTTCGATGACTGCCTCACGAATCGAGCGTACTCCCACACGCTCTGATAGACCTCCCAAATCGGTGATCGATGAACTGGACATCACA
>PUNZ01000270.1 GCA_003551945.1 Halovenus sp.
GCCTACGGGCTTCGCATTCCCGGTGAGCGGGTTATTTACGAACCACCTGAACCACAGCGGTCATCGTTGAGCGATATTGCACAGTCACTCGAAGAGTCCTGATACTCCAAGATGCACGCTACTGAGCAATCTCGGTCTCTTGAACTGACGAGTACAGCACCGAAGGTCTGCTCGGCAGCGTGGGCTCTTGCTCGCGAAACGCTCAAGGGTTGGCCACGGCTACTCGATAGTATCCGCCATGTCGGAATCCGTTATCGCTGATTTTATTGCGACGTTCAATGCTGACGTCCTCACCCGCGCCGAGCCTGTGGGAGGGCGGGTGTTACTGAGCGAAAAGCGACTGGTCCTTGCCGTCAACGATTCCGACAAACTGACGATTCCACTTTCCTCGATTTTTGATGTCGCAGTTGGACAGGTTCCAGCGGAACTCGATGGCTTTTTTGATTCCACTGTCACCGTCGCATTTCAACGTACTGACGGGCAGCACGTAGCTACCGTTGAGGGCGATGATGAGATGATTACGAAGTTTTCGACCGTCCTCTTCAAAGCGTTGCTTAACGGCACGCAGACGACTGTCAAACATCCAGCCCGCCTTGGTGGTCGGGTGATGAACACACCCTTCCGTCCGGCGAAACTTTTTTTGAGGCCACAGGCGGTTCAGTTTCAAACAACCGAGGCGCCCGTGACGATTACGCTCGCTGAAGTTACTGAGTTTAGTCGGTCAACGCGGGATGTTAACGGCTCAATCAGACCCGTTCTCGAAGTGCGACACATGCCACGGGGCGAAGCAACCCTCACGATGGCGGCAACAGATTCCAAACGAAAAATGTCGTTACTTGGTCGATATCTCCGGTTGGAATACTCCGAGTTGATGGCCGAAATCACGGACATTGAGGTATCAAAAGCTGAAAAAGAGATTCTGGTTGCGCTCTATTCCGGAGCTGGCGACGAAGGGCTCTCCCTGCCACAAATCGTCAATAAAGACCCTTCTACTGTGACGATGATGCTGAATAAACTCACAGAAGATGACCTTGTTGTTGATACCACCGATGGAACCACGTTGACGCCAAAGGGGCAGGTGGTTGTAAGCAAACATCTCGAAGATGTGAACATGTAAGCTGCCCGTGGCTCCTGAAATATTCTCCCTCTTAGCACGTGGATCACTCCTCCCCTATCGCTTCACTTGCAACGTGTCGACCGCGGGCTTTGAGTTGGACTTCACGCCGAACACGCTTTTTCTCCAAAATGCCGGCGTCGATAAGGTCCTCGTAAATTGCTTCAACCGCTTCGACGTCCATTCCCGTAAACGATGGTATCTGAAAGGGTGAAACTCCCGAGTACAGCGCCATCAACACTTCTGCCTCGGCATTGGATAATTCAATATCTGTTGTGTTTTGCTGTTCCCCTTTTCGCAACAGCGAAGCGAGAATGTTGACCTTTCGTTGTGGTCCCGAGATATGTGTCTCTACCGCCGTTGCATCAACGGTGTGTTCCACTTCAATGAGCACCCGTTCTTCACCGAAGACCTCCGCAGTATTTTCCGTAACAGTCCCAACATCATCAATTTCAATCTCGACAAACTGCCCGGTTGCGATTGCCAACGCCACTGTTCCGCTTTCGGTCTGTTCTTCAAATTCAAGGGTTAGTCGTCCTTTCTCCCAACCCGTTTCTTGGACGACGCCTCCTTTCACGGCTGGATGCTTGGCTGCGATGACTGTTTGATTGAGCACAGCACTGTATAACGCCTGCTCGAATGGCTGGTGTTCCTGTGGTGAGATGAGTGTGACGTCAGCGCCGACTTGCAAGGAGAGATAGTTCGACACCTGCGCCAGCGGTTTGTTGGCATGCTCACGCCCTCTAATGGTGGCGATGTTCGAGAGTGGAATGGTCCGTTTTCCGTGATTGCTAACCAGCACAAGTCGTTTGTTCGACAGGAGAATGCGACCAGCTATCCACTCGATTTCGGGAACCTTTTGACCGTCTTTGACGACCTGCGTAAACTTTCCTTGCTGGTCGGCAAGCGCTGATTCTCCTTTGCTCATTGCTCACGTCGTAGTAAAAATTGGGACGGCCGAGTATTAACCATTTGCTGACCGTTTTATTACGAACGCTGGTGGCCGCCAAGCTTTGAGAGAGCAGAAAAGGTTCGCTGACGGACCATCTCATCATCCGTTGTATCAAGCAGGTTCTCTAACCGCTCTGCGGTCTCGTCATCACCAATCTTTCCAAGGGTGAACACGGCTTGTGCCCGTGTTTGGCTGTTTTCCCCCTCATCCATTGCAACCTTGAGCAGTCGCTTTTCGACGTAGGTCCCACCAACTTCCGCCAGACTTGTTGACGCGAACTGGGCCGTCATCTGGTCCTCGGAGTGTAAGGCATCGATAAGCGCATCAACCGCTGTCCGGTTGCTCTCATCGTCCATCACTCGTCCGAGCAACCAAGCCGTATTTCGTTGTTGTGCTGGTTGCTGGCCGACTTCCAGAATCTCGACTAACGGTGCAACGACCGTTTCATCTTCCGTTGCGGCGAGTTGGTCAACGACCGCCTCGCGTATTGTGTGGCTTTGCTGGGTTGGGACATTCGAGAGCAACTCAATCAGCGAGAACACAGCCGTTCGACGGACTGCACCTGAGTTATCGCCCAGTGCATCAACGAGATATGAGACTGGCTGGTCGCTTTCGAACTTCCCAAACCCGCTCACCGCAATCCGTCTGACGCGCTCGTTTGAATCGTTGTATAGAGTGAGTAGTGCTTGTAACGCCTGTCTGTTTCCAATAGTGCCGAGAGCGTCTGCCGCCTCTCGACGAACCTCGGGGTCAGCATCTGAAAGCAGTGATTCGAGTGCATCTGTTGCCCGCGGGTCGGCTATCTGTCCACATGCACGGGCAGCGCGTGCTTTCACCCGTGAGTCGGGGTCATCAAAACGCTTGATGAGGTATGGAACGGCATCGGTTTGCCCAAGTTCGCCAAGCGCGTTTGCCGCTGCCATCCGTAGCTCGGGGATACCGGCTTGTAACGCTTGGATGAATGCCTTCGCCTTAACCCAGTCAGCAGCATCGCCGTCAAGGTCCACGTTGGCCATCTTTCCAATGAGCTTTTCAAGCGCGTCACCACCGAGTTCATCGAGGCCGTCAATCGCTGCGGCGACGACTGCGTCCGATTTCTCACCGGTCGCGGCCTGTACTAACCCTCTGACAATATCATCGCGCTCATCGTGGTCTTCGAATCGCCCCAGTATCTCGGCGGCCCGTCGCCGTACCTCAGGATTCTCTGCCTCACGTAACACTCTCAATAGCTCCTGCACATCGCCTTCCCGTTCGTATTGGTACAGTGACATTAGGTCCGTCTATAGATACGTTGACGTTTGTAGATTGGCTCAAAACTCTCGCGGCAGTCCGTTGGCAGTGTCTCAGTCATTCCTATCATGAGATAGCCACCGTCACCGAGGGAGTCACGGATTGTCTCGAAAATCGGTGTTTTGTATGAGGAGTCGATATAAATAAGCAAATTTCGACACAGCACAAGGTCGAAATTGCGCTTTGGGTCGCCACGGATGAGGTCATGCTGTTCAAACGTCACCATCCGCTTGATTGTGTCTTTGACGGTAAATTGCGTCTCTTCTTGCTCAACGTAGGGTTCGTACTCTGTCAGTGGCTCAAGTTCGTCTGCGATATCAGTCGTCTGTGACGTCTTGAAGACGCCCGTTCTGGCGACATCCAAAATCTCTGGATTAATATCTGTTCCGAGGATATTGAGGCGCTCAGCAGCAATCTCCGGGTCATCGCGGGCCAACATTGCAACCGAATAGGGTTCGCGGCCGTCGGCACACGGTGCAGACCAGACGTTCACTGTCCGATTTGCTTCGGTTAGCTCACGAAGGATGAGCCGTAATTTCTCCCAGGCATCAGGGTTGCGAAAGAAGCCGGTGACGTTGATAGAGAGCGAATCAAGCAACGCTTCACGCTCGCTGTCATCACGTTCGAGCAGTCGCTGGTACTCCTGGTAGTCGTCATGGTCAGTCCGGCGCATTCGGGCCGTAATTCTTCGGTCGAGATACGCATTATTGTAAAAGCCGGATTCGAACTCTAGCTCCTCTTGGATGAACGCAAGGAGTCGGTTGAACGCACGCTCTTCGGTTCTGTTCATAACGTCACCACATCGAGAATGTGGACGATATTTCCGTCTCCCAACACTGCCGTCCCGGAAAGGCCGGCAGTCCCACTCAAGATTCCTTCTAGTGGTTTAACAACAACCTCCTCTTGTGCGTTGACCGCATCACACTGGAGTGCAATCTGTCGCTCTGATTCCCGTATCCGAATGAGCATGTTCCCACCATCGGCTTTCCCACCATCGGTTTGTGCCCGTCCGGGAACGTTGAATCGCTCCCCGAGATTCACAATCGGGTAGATTTCGTCGTTATGTTTGATGACTTTCTGTCCGTTGATGACTTTTACGTCGTCCGCACCGGTAATCTCGTCGACGTTTTTGATCGGAATCCCGTACTCTTCGTCTCCGACCTCAACGAACAGGACTTTGACAATGGCCATCGTCACCGGCAACCGGAGAGAGACCGTTGTTCCCTGCCCGGGTGTGCTGTCAACACTCACAGAGCCATCCAACTGTGTCACGGTATCGTGCACAACGTCCATGCCGACGCCTCGTCCGCTTGTATCTGTTACTTCCTCCGCTGTGGAAAAGCCGGGATGGAATA
>PUNZ01000251.1 GCA_003551945.1 Halovenus sp.
ATGAATCGCTGGGCGCTCGAAATCGAAAGCGCGGCGTTTGCGAACGCGAGATTACGACGGGTTGTTTTCCATTCGAGGAGATCAGCGTCAACTTGATCGTGATCAACGTTTTGTGTTGTGAGAGTCTCATCGGCAGCTTTGACCGACAATTCTTCGGGTGACTCAGCATCGTATGTCTCCTGGAAATCCCGGATGGTCGATCGGAGCTCGGAAACACGCTCACGTAGTTCTGCTACGGACAGTTCCTCTAGAATATCGGTCGCCTGCTCAACGACAAGCGATTCTGAAGATCGAGAGTATAGTGTCGCCCCATGGTCACCGGGTTGTGTTGAGACAAACCCGTCGGCTGCGAGTGTATTGAGATGCTTTCTGGCAGTCTTTTCTGAAACGTGTGCCCGGGTAGCGATGGAAGCAACGGGTTGTGGCGTGTATGCGTGACTAATGATTTCTCTGATGCGAGTATACGGACTCGTTTCCTGCTTCCATTCTTTGACGACTTCCTCGTTGACATCATCAAACGGTTCTGGAGGGGGTGTATCAGGCATGGGTAGACATACAATGTGAAGTAACATAGCTACTTTGGTTCAGTACTATATTACTTCAGAGTACGTTGGGTTCATCCGTGACCGTGCCCTCACGATGGATCACTGTGGAGAGAGAGCCAAATCGGCGGCACTGTTTAGTTAGTGACCTCCTCAGCTGGCGTTCGATCATCTAGCGATTGATGTGGTCGCTGGCGATTATAGACACGTACTTCTGAATCCCAAGTGCTGATAACAATCACCCTTATCTCATCCAATAATGGAGCGCTTCTCGGAAGGAAACCGTGTCCGGATCGACATTCCTGATGAGACAGATCTCGATCATCAGGAGTATCACGGTGAGCACGGTCGGGTCGTTGCGGTGTTGAGTGATGATGCGGATTCGCTCACCGCTGAGGAGCGAGATGGGTAGCTCTACCGGGTTTCGTTTGATTCGGGTGAGACAGCCGATTTCCGGTGGCGTGACTTGAGGCCGCCGATTAAGGATTTGTAGCACCCTTGAGTGCGAAGCGAAGTCGGTTCAACGGCAGGTGGTTCGAAAGTACCAACTCACGGTGCCCATCAGTCAGGTCAGTTTTTCGAATTGTAATTCGCCAGCTGAGTACGTATAGCACTTGATATTGTTGTCTTCGCAGTAGTCTGCTAGTTCGGAGGGGGCCACTCCCTCGTTATCAAAGTCGCCGAGATAAGCTACGGTCACCGAACCGTTGTTCTTGTCGTCACCGCGTTCGATGACTATGGCTGTATTCGGATCAGTGTGGCTGGTCTTGATGATGTGATCGCCAGGCACGTACGGGTTGTCGGCGAACTCTAGGTTTTCATGTTTGTATGTCCAGAGTTTGATCTCTGTATCGACGCAGTACGATGCGAGAATCCCCGGGTGGTATTCGCGCCAGTCAGCAGGTCCTGTATCGAGTGCGCTCGGGAACGCTACTCGAACGGCTTCGCCGTCCAGTTCGTGACCGAACGCTCCGGTGTTCTTCTCTGGTGGCATCACTTCGATAACGACACCAACTGACGCGTCCTTGTCACCAGTCTTGATGACGCGATCTCCGGGCTTGAACGGGTTCTCTGGTTTTTGATTCATGTACGCCGTGTTCGGCCCTAATTCCTGTAACTCGTTCATTGGTCGCGCGGCGAGGTGTGCTAGCTTTTCGGGTTCCTCACCTGAGTATGCTGCTTGTGTCTCGACCTTTGATTTGAGCGTTTCAGTACGTTCCCAACCCAACAGGATTAGCGCATCCTCATTGTCTCGATGCCAGACCATCACGATGAGGTCGTCGTCGGGATCGTTCTCCAGGAGGTTTGCCGGGCGAAACGCTGAGACGTCCCTCGACGTCTTCACATCCACTTCGTATCCGAACACCTCGAAATCATGCCCGGAGAAACTCTCGGGATTACACCGCCGAATCGCCTCTTCGTTCTGCCAGTCCCACATCTCGACCGGAAGGTACTCTCGACAGAACTGCTCGAACGCGAGTTCACCGAGATTTCCAATCCGTTTCACGTCGATATCGTCCGCGCCTTGAATTACCGCCTGATGATTCGCTCGTTCTCGGTCAATTTCGTCAGGCGAGTAGAGATACATTACACGCAGATTAGCTATGAGTAAGATATACTTTGGGTACTGGTCATCACGATTGGAGTTGAGAACCGCAAGGAAACAGTTGTCTTGCAACAGCTCGTGTGCCTCATTAAACCGACGTGTCGTTCGCAGCGGATGGGGGTTCTCGAAATGACTTGCGTGTTGTGGAAAGAACGCCCAGGGGCAAGTTTCTCTTATGTTCGGCCTCGGTGCACTCGCTAACCTGCTCGACAAGCGTGCACAGCAACCAAGCTGGAATGGGTGCCTCTTCCCGACTGACGCACCGAATCGGTCGTTCTTAAGCCCAAATCAGATGCGTCGACGGTTCAAAGACTTGTGCCGGAAAGCTGGTGTGAAGGTTGATGGCAACGTGGCCACTCCGAAGCACGGTCGATCATTTTATTACAACATCCTAGCGGATGCAGAGTCAGATCTGTTGGAAACCGCAGGTAAAATTGCTCAGGAACAGGGTGCCAACTATGCCAAAGCTGTCCGGGACTTCTACCTCACCCCTAAAAAACGGAGACGATACAGGCGCATCTTCTTCCGACGGCGTATCCGTCGAATCCTGCCAGACGACGCCCACACAGAGTACAGCAGCAGCACCAACCCCGACAGCTCATTTGACGATTACGAGTGAGAATGCGTCACAAAACAACAATCCATAGACCAATGCCCGACAACCTCGACGACGTAGAATTCCTCAAACAACACCTCTCGGGTGATCCATCAGAGGAATTACTCGAACAAATCGCGTCCACTGTCGTGGACCGTATGGCAGACTCATTCCCCGAGTTATCGCTGAAGTCCCGCCCCATGGAGGTGATCTTGGATGAGTTCCGTGAAAAGAAATTGGAGGAAGTCGAATCAACAGGACAGTACAGACGGAAACTAGACTATCTCCAGACGTATCTTGAAGACGAGGCGCGCATCGAATCAACCGAGGACCTCACGAGTGAGGACGTTGAGCGGTACAATAAATGGCGTTTCCTACTCTCGGCGAAGTTCCCGGAGGTAGGCAGTTGCGGCCACTCCAACGTTGATTCCTCAGACGTACTCCTCGGTCCCAAAGGTAGCAGTGCCAGCCATTCGGTGGGTATTGCTGTCAACGAGAATGAGACGGATGCAGTCAACGACATCATTCTCACCGAACCGCTCAATAGCGTCCCTCAGATACCGATCAAAATGAGCATCTGTATGACTAGTCGGTCGTGGCTCAGCGGCCCGCATGTGCACCAGATCTATGACTTCAGTAACCGATGGATCTGCTGAATTCTCCGTGTTTTCTTGAATTTGGTACCCCTTGTCGGAACACATTATCCTTGCGTACGAGTGTAGAGTCCTTCAATCCAAGCTATGTCCAATTAGAAACTGAATGCACAGTCCGGAAGAACGAGTAGGGTCTGTCAGGATAACGTATTCAAATGACGTTCGACAGCGGCAATGAGAATTTGGAGATCATACTTGCCTTCAATAGGAGCGACTTTCTAAAAACACTCCTGAGCTGCTGTTTCGTTAGCATCGTTCAAAAATGGCTGCTCTGTTGGCGTTTGATCTTCGCTGTGCCTTGTTTCCCCTCCGTATCGAGGTAGGGGGTGATGGTAGTGGGTGGCTTGGTCGAGATGCTCCACCACTCCTCTATCACGGTTCCCCCTGTTTGATCGTTCTGTCGAGACACCGGTGTGTTTCCGCTAATTGACTGACTTGACCAACTAATTTAGCGAGACTCTCTGCAGTTCTCGGTAATTGGGCATTTATTCTCAATTTCAACGTGTTACCCAATGTGGCCGACCCCAAACCTCACCGAAATTACTATAAGACACAAAGAGCTACATTGAGACACACCATGCCTGTCCACCTTGACACCCACGAACCCGACGTCGAACTCACGCCCGGGACAGCCAAATCCGACATCATCGCATTCCTCTACGACAACACCGAACTCGGCTTCAAACCCAAAGAACTCGAAGACCACCTCGAACTCCCCCACGGCACCGTCACCACAACGCTCACCCGGCTCTACAACGACGGCTTCATCGGGAAAACTCGGGACAGCCACTACCACGCGCTCGATCAACGTGAAGACCTTCACCGGTACGTCGCCAGCCTCGACCAACTTGAGAGAATATTCGAAGATAAAGAATACGTAGGAACTCCAACGGAAGACGTGGACGAAGACGAGCTTGACGCCGAGATTACCGAGTTAGAGGCCGAGCTAGACGATGAGTAAATACCCGATAGGGACAATTTGTTGGGCGGTTGACCCAACCGGTGCTCATGAACAACGTCCTGTCGTTATTCTCTCACACGAAAAACACCCATTTAGCGCCAGTGACTGTACAGTAATGTGTATCGGGACAAGCGCCGGTGACTACGATCACTACTCACCAGAACTCAAAGACAAACACCTCTCAGGGATCAGTTTCGACGAAACGAATTACCTTATGCCATGGGCGCTCCACACGATCCCTCCGAGTGGACTCATTACCACTCGAACAGGAGAGCTTACTGAGGATGGCGAGAAACTCGTGA
>PUNZ01000155.1 GCA_003551945.1 Halovenus sp.
GAAATCGTCGACCATCACGAGTTCGCCCGCGAAGTGGCCGGACAATCGTATCCAGACAGCATCCATCTCTCTGCAGATATCGAGCAGTACACGCAGGGATAGGCAACGCGCGTGGGTGTCTCCACAACAGTACCGACCCAAATTAAGTGAGTGAGTCACCTTATGGGGGTATGGACGTTACAGAGTATGAAGAGTGGTTGACATCACTCCGGCGTGAGCTACACCAGCGACCCGAACCCGCATGGCGTGAGTTTTACACAACCGCCCGAATCGTTGAGGAGCTCGAATCGCTCGGCGTCGATGATATTCTCATCGGAAGAGAAATACTCGCAGATGGCGAGCGAAGTGAACTCCCGGAAGAGGGAGAACTGGAGCGTTGGTTCGAACAGGCGCGCGAGACCGACGCTGACGACGCTATCCTCGACCAACTCGAAGGCGGCTACACAGGCGCAATCGCAACCATCGAGCGCGGTGATGGGCCGACCCTTGCGCTGCGTGTCGATATTGACGGCCTCCCACGACTAGAGTCCGAGTCCCCGGCGCATTACCCTGCCGCGGAAGGGTTTCGGTCGATTCACGAGGGTGCGATGCATGCCTGCGGACACGACGCGCATGCGACGATTGGGCTCGGAGTCGTACGCGCGGTCCTCGAGAGTGACTTTGCGGGGACGCTGAAGGTCATCTTCCAGCCAGCCGAAGAGGTGATTGGCGGTGCTAAACCAATTGCCGAAAGCGGCCATCTCGATGATGTCGACGCGCTGATGGCGTTGCACATCGGACTTGACCACCCGACCGGCGAGGTCGTTGCAGGCGTCGACGGCTTTCTAGCAGTGTCACACATTGATGTGGCGTTTGCAGGCGAACCGGCACACGCAGGAGCAGAGCCGAATGTCGGCAGAAACGCAAATGTAGCGCTTGCGACTGCCGTCCAGAACATGTATGCGATTCCGCGACACAAAGACGGCGAGACGCGCATCAACGCCGGCGTCATTAAGGGTGGCTCCGCCTCGAATATCATCGCTGAAGAGGCATCCATTCACGGCGAGGTCCGTGGCGAAACGACGGCTCTAATGGAGTATATGAAAGAGCGGGCAACGGAAGTAGTGGAGGGCGCTGCGGCAATGCACGGCTGTGACGCAACTGTGGAGTTTGGGGCGGAAGCACCGAGTGCGGAAAGCGATGAACTATTGGTTGAGCTCGTTGCTGGACTTGCTGCGGAAAGCAAACACGTCGAGAACGTCCTGTACCGAGATGACCTCGGCGGGAGCGAGGATGCAACCTATCTGATGCAGCGTGTCCAGGACAACGGCGGCGTTGCTTCGTACGTTGGCATTGGAACCGACCATCCTGGTGGCCATCACACCGCAACGTTTGATGTGGAAGAAGAGTCGTTGGTGATTGGCGTTGATGTCCTCGCAAATGCGTTGCTGGAGTTGGCTGGCGAGAACTCACCGCTTGTGACGGCTGAAGCGGGACAGTAAGCCAGCAAATTGACAGAGTAAGAGAGAATTATCGGCGAGGTGCACGCGAACTCACGGACCGTTGTGATGCGTAAAGAGTTTTGAAGGGTACCGTCCTACCGAGAGGTATGACAGAGTATACGGTCGAGTTTGTCAACATGGACGTGGAACTGACGGTGTCCGACAAGGAGACCATTTTGAGTTCCTGTCTTGATGAAGGGGTGGCTCAGGAGTTTTCGTGCAGAGTGGGGATGTGTCTGGCCTGTTCGGCGCGGATTATCGAAGGCGAAGTGACACAGCCAGCGGCCCGCGGACTGACCGAAAAAGAGCGTGAGGAGTATGCGCTGACCTGCATGGCTCGGCCGCAATCCGACCTTGTCCTTGAGACTGGGGTCTACCCGCCAAGCATCGAGCAAGACCACCCGACCCCGGATGAGTCCGGCAGCGACCCCGCCGCTGCCGATGACTGATATCGAGGAGCGTTGAGTGACAGCCGGTTTTGAGTAACCAGTGTGCTAATGATGCATCGTGACTCGTCAGCGGACTAGCCTTCACCCTCAGATTGATACGGTTCACCGACGGCCTCACGCGGGAGGACATTGTGGATTTCTGTCTCCACATCTTCGGCGGATTCAAACGTATCACTCGCTGTTCGTGACACTAACTCACCAAGATTTTCCTCTCCGTCGGCTAGCCGCACAGTTACATCCGAGAGTTCATCCGCAGCCGTTGGTTTCTCAATCGGATAGGGAAGCTCAGCGAGAACCGACTTGACGTTACTGAGCTTGTATTTTCGTGTCATATCGACTATACATCAGGCAGTCTCTTAACCATTCGTGCCCTACTCTGTGCAGTCGATACGCGACAATTGTACAACTCCTCGTTACTGAGGTTTCAATCAGGAAGGACAAGACAGGTAGCTCAGGAGTCAGCCGCTTCAATGGCCGCTCGTATCTCGCTCAGGTCGACCGACGCCCACGCTTCGAGTTCGTAGCTGACATCCACCAGTGAAGCAAGTCGGTCAGCATCATCTTGCTCTTTTGCGTCCGAGACATCATCTTCAAACTGCTCGATTGCAGACGCACCTGCTTGCTCCCGGTCGACCGTCCGCGTGTCGATATCGAGAATATGCGGGAGGTCCATTCCCCCGTCTGGGACCGTCGGAAACGCAACCGGACCAGGGACGAGAACGGATGCAGGCAACTCCGAAGAATGGTCATCACCGGTAGCGACAGGCTCAAACGGTTCGTCGACAGCAGAGGCGTCAACAGGTATGAGGTGATACGTTTCGACAGCGTCGGCGATATCCTCCTCGAAGGCTTCGGGGTCGAACTCCTCGCCACGTTTGAAAGCGAGCTCGGCCAGTGCGTGTTGCAGTTCGGCTCGCGTAAGCACACCAAAGAGGTCGACCACCCCTGCAATATCGTCGCCAGTCACGTTCATGGGTGTGCCGTTGTGAGCAACCAAGTTATAACATACTGTCTCATCGTGATTGTTGCGGTGATTTTCGTGACCACGTCACAAACATCCGGGCCTCACGCAGTGTGACAAGTATTTTGATGAACCAGAGTGGTACAGAGTCGCAGTAATCGCTATCAGACGGGTGGGTTTTTGTCTCAGCCCTCCGAGGCGACCACATGGACACAGCCGATGGACTGGCGGAGGACATCTCTTTTGGAACCGACGGGTGGCGGGCGACACTCTCGACATTTACGACGGAGCGGCTGCAGTTGGTTGGACAAGCCGTGGCAACCTATCTCGACGAACACGGCCAAGACGGGCCTGTGGTTGTTGGCTACGACGCCCGCGAGCATTCACGCGGATTCGCCGAAGAGGTGGCCCGCGTCATCGCTGCAAACGGTCGCGATGTAACAATTGCTACACGTGACTGCCCAACGCCAGTGCTTGCGTGGACCGCAAAGAGCGGGCCATACGCTGGCGGGTTGATGATCACGGCGTCGCACAACCCACCGGAGTACAACGGCGTGAAGTTCGTCATGGGAGATGGAACGCCCGCGCTCCCGGAAGTGACCGACGCACTCGAATCGTTGCTCGCTGAGCCAACAGCGACGGAACCCCATGGCTCGATTACCGAAGAAGACGTACGAGACGGATATCTTGAGCACGCCCACACCTTGTTCGAATCGCGACTCGGAGATGTTGGGGATGACCTCTCAACACTGACGGTTCACTACGATGCAATGCACGGCAGCGGTCGCGGTGTCACTGACCGACTCCTCAGCGAATCCGGTATTTCCGTCGAGCGTCATCGGTGTGACCGTGACCCGACATTCGGTGGCGTTCCACCAGAACCCGAACCGGAGCGTGCCCCAGCACTCATCGAAGCAGTCGACTCAGGCGACGCAGACCTCGGATTTATCAACGATGGGGATGCTGACCGAGTCGGTATCGTGACACCAAACCATGGCTATCTCGACCCGAACGTCGTGCTTGCCCTTCTCTATGATATTCTCTTAGAATCGGAAAGCGGTGGCGTCGTTCGAACAGTCTCAACCAGTAGTCTCGTCGATGGGGTTGCGGCGGCCGCTGGCGAGTCGGTCCACGAAACTGCTGTCGGGTTCAAGTGGGTCGCCGATGCGATGGGAGCCGATAACGTACTCTGCGGTGGTGAAGAAAGCGGCGGCTACGGCATTGCCAGCCATCTTCGCAACAAGGATGGGGTCTTGCTCGCGCTGTTATTCTGTGTAGCAGAAGCGGAACAACCGCTTGATGACCGCATTGACGCTATTCTCGATTCCCATGGGCCGATTGTTCAGGACAGAAGTAGTGTGGACTGTCCGGATGAACACAAAGCAGTAGTCATCAGTGCGCTTTCCGACCAATTGCCAGAGCAACTCGCTGGGAAAGCGGTTATGCGGGTGAACGACGTTGATGGCTTCAAAATCGTTCTTGCTGATGGTTCATGGCTGCTCGTTCGTCCGTCCGGGACGGAACCAAAGCTCCGTGTCTACGCTGAAGCACAATCAGAAAGCCGTGTGTCCGAATTGCTCGCTGCCGGTGAAGAACTACTTGAATCCGTAGTTGAGTAGAGAACCTTACAACAGCAGTAGTGCCAGCGAGAGCGTGAGCGCACTCGCAACCACCATCGCGGCCAGAACCACAAACACAGGAGTGAGTCCAATCCGCCGCAAACTGCGAAGGCGAATTTCCGTGCCAAGCCCGACAAACGCAAGCAAGAATAACCAGTTGACGGCATTCGAAATTGAGGTTTGCTGAGCCTCGGTAAAGACGCCGACGCTTGCCAGAATCGCAAGGAGGAGAAATCCGATGACAAATTTTGGAAAGTTCGACCAGAGTACGCCCAGAGAGGCGGAACTCTCTGTCCCCCGACGGGCATAGTAGCTTGCGTAGGCGAGTGCAACAACCCCAATGAGCGCATTTCGAGCTAGTTTTGACATCGTCGCCCACTGTCCTGCCGTTTCAGAGTGGGCAAAGCCAACCGCAACCGCCGGCCCGGTGGAGAGCATGCTCACGCCGGCCCAGACACCGAACACCTGTCCGGAGAGATTGAGCACATTGCCAAGGATGGGATACACAACGAGCGTCACCGCATCCATCAACAACACCACGCCGGCAGCGTAGGCAATCTGCGTCTCCCGTGCTCGCACCGCACCCCCGACCGCGACTACTGCCGAAACGCCGCAGATACTGGTCCCAGCCGCGAGCAACGAACTGAACTGGTCGGAAAGGCTCGTCAGTCCTCGGGCAATACCTTCGACAGTAAGCAGCGTGACCATCACGACAACGACGAGCAACACGAGAACTGTCGTACCGGTTTCAAGAATGGTCTCCAGCGTGAGTGATGCTCCGAGGAGCACAATACCTGCTGCAAGCCATATCTTGTGGGTTTTGATACCATGACTGAGTCGCTCCGGAACACCAACGGTGTTCGTGAGAACCACGCCAATCGCAATCGCGAGTAGCAGTTCGTTGACACCGACCAACGGCGAGAGCTGATGGGCGACCAGTGCGCCAAAAGCGAGCGCAATGAGACCCGGAAGCGACTTGAACGCGCCAGTTACCATGGAATAGTGATACCGGTAACTGAGATAGCCCCGAGAATAACCGCTCCGATAACGACGCCCTGCCAATCGGCATCCAGTGCCTGCCAGCGACTGACCCACTGCTCGACGACAGCCCCAACGCGCTCATCCATGACCGGTGCTTGGCCGGTGAGCATTGTATCGCCGTGGATATCAGAGGATTTTGCCGCGACCCAACAGTAACCTTGCTTTCTGGCATCGATAGCGGACAGTCTCAACTTGACTCCGACAGCAGTCGAAGGTAGCTACCGGCCATAAGCAAACCGATAAGCGGAGGGACGAGTGTGCCAACGAGAATGGGAGCCGAAACCTCGATTCCTTCCTGTAAATCCACAACTGTGATTGCGGTCAGCGTCGGCGCGACCAGCGCGGCAAAAACGAGCAACACCCCCGCACAGACATACCCCCATGGCCGGCGGTAATGCAGCCAGAGGGCGGTAATCGCAAGCGATGGAACGAGAATACCGAGGTCGATGACGTATGTATGTGCCGCCTCCGGCCCAAGTTGGACAATTCCGGAGGGAACTTCGCCGGCTACCAGTGCGGGAACGATATCGAACAACCACATGGCCGAGAGACCAACTGCAGCAATGCCAAGGAACGCGACGTAAATTCGAATCGTGAACTCTCCAGAAATTGCTTCGGCAACCTGGGTGGCATCCGTCGTGAGAATAGCACTCAGGAGGGTAAACACAGAAAGGCCAAACAACGCAACATATCCGAGAAAGAACTCATTGTAGGCAACGACGAACGCGTAATGCGTCCACATATACGCCATGAACGCAAGCGAGCCGAGCCAGATAATGCGGCCACGAACAGAACCTTGAGTGGCCAGCCAGAGACCGAGTGCGAGCACAGGAACGCCGATACTGAGGAGGACTGCATCTTGGGCTTGCAACCGCAACAGTTCAAATCCAGATTCAACATACTGACCGTCTCGAAACAGTCCGAGTAGCGTTGCACCCACCGTCAGGAGCAAAATTGCGACCGTCCCACCAATCTCCGCGCGCCTTGGTTGAACCATTCTGTGTTACTGGTCTCAAGCATCGAGAATAAAGATGCGGCAGTTCCCTGGTAGCTCCCAGTCATGTCTGAAACACCCTGAGACTCACTAAGTTCGTCTCACGAGATTCCGCCACACTGAAAGGAGTGGCGGAAACACCCTCAGAGCAAGCGCTGATGGGCGTCAGACATTCACTCGCTGGGCTCAATCATGTCTGAAACACCGACTCCCGGTAAAGACCATCGTCACATCGTGCTCGTTTGCAGCCTCGATAACCATATCGTCGTTTTTCGACCCACCGGGCTGAATGACCGCCTCGATTCCGGCATCAACTGCCTCCTCGATACCGTCCGGGAACGGGAAGAACGCATCTGATGCCATTACCGCGCCCTCGCTGTCTTTCCCTTCAACGTGTTCATCAGCCTTCATCCCAGCGAGTCTGACTGCATCGACTCGTGAGACCTGCCCCATCCCGATACCGACGGTCTCCGTCCCGTCGGCAAAGACGATAGCGTTGGATTTGACGTGTTTGATAGTCTGCCACGCAAACAGCATCGACTCCACCTGCTCGGCTGTCGGCTCGCGCTCGGTGACGACTTCCAAATCCTCACCAGTCAACCGTTGGTCATCTCGTTCCTGCAACAAGCGCCCGCCAGCAAGCGGTTTTTCCGCCAGTGATTCGCCGCTTCGCTCCTCGGCAAACGGGCCGACATCAAGGACTCGAAGGTTCTGTTTCTCGGTCAAGACATCGAGCGCGTCATCGGTGTACGCCGGCGCAACGACAACCTCCTTGAACGAATCGACAATCTGTTCGGCCGTTTCGGCGTCACACGTTCGGTTAAGCGCAACGATGCCCCCAAAGGCGCTCATCGGGTCCGTCGAGAGGGCACGTTCATAGGCGTCTGCGAGTGTGTCCGCCGTTGCACAGCCAGCGGGGTTCGTGTGTTTAATCACTGCAGCAGCGGGTTCATCGAACTCCTTGATGAGTTCAAGCGCAGCGTCAGCGTCGTTGTAGTTGTTGTACGAAAGTGCTTTGGCCCCCTCATTCAGTTGCTCAGCGTGGACGACGGTTGCGCCACGTGCAGTGTTATCGACGTACAGTGCGGCATCCTGGTGTGGGTTTTCGCCATATCGGAGCGTCTCTCCGCGGTCATTTCGGACAAGTCGGCGGGCTGGGAACGCACCACCACTGTCGACGTCAACGTGGACCTGATTCGCCTCGGTATCGACGATGACCGAATCGGTGGCGAACCACTCGACAGCACGGGGATACGCGGCAAATTCACCGTCATAGAGTACACGTTCTTTCAGCGTTTCGACGGTATCTTCGTCGTAGACTGGGATTGGTTCCTGTGTCACAATGGGACCGGAATCAACCAGTTCCTCCTTAACTTCCCCTTCCTCGTCAGTGGCATCGGTGACAACGTGGACGGTACAACCCGTGACCGACACGCCAGCCGCAAGCGCGTCGCCCCAGGCATCCATCCCAGGAAACGACGGCAGTAACGATGGGTGGACGTTGAGCGTCGTCGGCATCGCATCAAGGAAGGTGTCCGAGAGGATGCGCATGTAGCCATCAAGGCAGACAAGGTCAATGTCGTATTCCGAGAGTGCCTCGACGACACGTTTCTCGTGCGCTTTTCTGGATTCACCCTCTTGCATCGGAACGACTTCCGTCGGGATACCACGTGCCTCGGCCGCATCAAGCACCGGTGCATCCGGTTTGTTGGTGAGAATGACAGCAAACGTCGCCCCACCAGGCGACGAATCAGCGATGTTCAGCAGGTTCCGCCCGCGATTACTTGCCATTCCGGCGAGTTTCATATGCGAATTCCGGACCGGTGAGCGCAAAGGCGTTGCGACTTTCCATTCGACAGAGTTGGCACCCGAGAGAACAGTTGAATAGTTAGGCTAAAACGTGCAGAAACCAAGTGAAAGTAGGAATGGAACCGACGGGGAGCGAGGCGACGATGGCGCAGGCAGGGCAGAATGGAGCGGTGCAGACCTGTCAGGTCGAGCCACCAGCCATCCGTGCTGTCCTCCATTCGTTTGAGCGCCCACGAACCGCGTGGGTCGATATCCGACACGACGGAGACTCGTCCGCCCCCGTTACGGTGATTGCCGGCGGGTCAGCGACGACGCTGACTGCGAACGGCACTGACCGATTTACACAGATTAAACAACGTGCGAACGACCTGTTCGCCGACCTCTCAGGAACAAACATCTCCCACGAAGCACGACCGCGACTGTTTGGTGGGTTTGCATTTACCGATACCCACAACCCCGACACCAGTGAAACGTGGACCGGGTATTCCGGTGCAGAGTTTGTTCTTCCGGCAATCCAGCTCGTCATCACTGAGGAGACCGCGTGGCTAACTGCCGCTGCGGTCGGCCCGAATGCCGAGTTGACCGCCCGACAGCGGCTCGAAACGTGGCGTGATCGGCTTGCGGCCCTCCCAGAGCTTGCAGTCGGGACGCGACCGGGCGTTCGGGAACTAACAGCAAACCCAGAGCGTGACCGCTGGCGAACACAGGTCGAAGCGGCAACCGACCGTATCAAAGACGGCCACCTTCGAAAGGTTGTGCTTGCCCAATCGGTCAGGGCCTCGCTCAATAACCGGGCACAGGTGACGGATATTCTCTATCGGCTGGGGCAGGACTATCCGAACTGTTATCGGTTTTTGTTCGAACCACAGACCGGTGGCGCGTTTTTCGGTGCAACACCGGAACGGCTGGTTAAACGAACCGGAACACAGGTTGAAACCGAGGCACTCGCTGGCTCGATTGGGCGAGGCGAGACAGAAGCGGAAGATGACCAACTTGCGCAGGAGCTGCTCGATAGCGAGAAAAACGCACACGAACACCAGCTCGTCGTCGATACGGTTCGGAATCAACTGTCCTCGCTGACGAAAGATGTTCACTGTGGTGAGCGCTCGATTCGCCGGCTTGCGAACGTCCAGCATATCCACACCCCGATTACCGCGACGCTGACACACGATGAACATATCCTCTCGCTTGTGGAGGCTCTCCACCCGACTCCTGCCGTCGGCGGGTTGCCACCAGCCGAAGCACTGGCGACAATCCGGGAAACTGAAGCGTTTGAGCGTGGCTGGTATGCAGCTCCTGTCGGGTGGTTTGATGCCGACGGGGATGGGGAGTTTGCTGTGGCAATCCGTTCAGGAATCGCCACGGACCGGGAGGTAACGCTTTTTGCCGGTGCAGGAATCGTTGCGGATAGCGAACCTGACCGCGAGTACGAAGAGCTACAATTAAAATATCGGCCGGTGCTCAACGAACTTGAATGACTGCACCAAACCGGAACACTTTGTGGGCGACCACACTCGTGGATGAGCTTGCGAAAAGTGGGATTGGTGCAGCCTGTCTCTCACCGGGGAGTCGGTCGACACCCCTCACGCTCGCCTTTGCCAGCCATCCGGAAATAGAGACGTTCTCTCATCTTGATGAGCGTTCAGGCGGGTTCTTTGCACTCGGTCGGGCCCGCCAAACTGGGGCGCCAACAGCACTCGTCTGCACTTCTGGGACTGCCGCTGCAAACTTTCATCCGGCTGTGCTCGAAGCGAGCGAAAGCCGTGTTCCGTTGGTCGTGCTGACTGCGGACCGGCCTCGGGAGTTGCTTGATAGCGGGGCAAACCAGACAACCGACCAAACAAAGCTCTATGGCGACGCAGTACGGTGGTATCGGTCGCTTGCTGACCCAGAAGCTGATGGAAGAAAGCTGCGCTCGCTGCGGACGACGGCTGCTCGGGCAGTTTCACACGCGATGGGAACTCCCGCTGGACCAGTCCACCTGAACGTTCCCTTCCGGAAGCCACTTGAGCCGACCCCAGTCGCTGAAGACGTTCCCGAGACATTCGAACGCGAGGAACCACTCGCGGTAACTGGCCGCGACGGACCGTTCGTGGCCGTCACTCAAGGAACGAGAGCGCCAGACGAAGGGGTTGTCGAGGCGTACGCAACCGCCATCGACAGCGTAGACCGTGGATTAATTGTCTGCGGGCCAGCAGATAATACACCCCTGACAGTTGCAGGACTGTCTGCGTTGGCAGAGGCGACCGACTTTCCTGTGCTTGCAGACCCGCTTTCGGGCCATCGGTTCGGGCCGCACGTGACCGAACAACCAATCTGTGGGGGTTACGACTCATATCTCGACGGCGCAGCCAGCGACCCTGCCGTTCCTGACCCAGAGTTTGTCATTCGATTCGGTGCCTCTCCGACATCGAAAGTGCTCCGCAAGTATCTTGCCGCTGTGGAGGCACGACAGGTTATCGTGGACCCTGCCGGCGGGTGGCGTGAGGCCGAGTTCACGGCAAGCGACCTCGTCGTTTCGGACCCGACCGCGTTTGCGACGGCGGTCTCCGAACGGCTCCGCTCGCAGGACACACCATCCTCAACACGTTCAGCGTATCGCGAAGTTATCATGCAGTTGGAAGACGCCTACTGGGGGACAGTCGAAACCGAAGCTACAGGGACGTGGTACGAAGGTGCTATCCTCAACACGGTGTGTTCGCTCGCACCTGACCCAACAACGGTGTTCGTCTCCAACAGCATGCCCGTCCGAGATGCGGACCGCTTTGGCCGTCCCGATGCTGCGACGTTGACAGTGCTCGGAAACCGTGGCGTGAGCGGTATCGATGGCATTATTTCCACCGCCCTTGGTGCTGGGAGTGCAACCGATGACCCGCTTGTACTTGTCACCGGCGACCTCGCATTCTATCACGATATGAACGGCTTGCTCGCAGTACAGCGGTGCAATGTCGACGCAACCATTGTCGTTATTGACAACGATGGGGGCGGCATCTTCAATATGCTGCCTATCGCCGAGTTCGATCCACCGTTCACCGAGCAGTTTCTGACGCCACACGGGTTGGATTTCGAACCGGTGGGTTCGCTCTATGGCTGCTCGTTCGAGCGGATTGACTCGCTCAGTCGGTTTGAATCGGCATACGAGCAGTCGGTTGCAACTACTGGGACGGATATCCTGTGTCTCACTATCGATGGTCAGGAGAGTCACAAGTTCCGCAAGAAGGTGCATGAAACCGTGAAAGCGCAACGAGAATCCTGGCTTGCAAAAGAGGACGAAGAATAGTCGCGCTGGTCCGTAACACGCTGTTACTCCAAATCAAGTTCGTGGACCCACCCCTCGCGCCCGGGTGTGAGGTTCCCGTGCTCATCAATTTCGCCCCGGACAATGCGGGTTGAAGAGATGATCTCACCATCCTCGGCACGCACGTGCGGGACGACCACCAGCTCAAGCAGCGAGTGGCCACTCTCACGACGGATTTCGTTGATTCGCTTGCCGCCTGTTTTCGTCTCCGGCGACACAATAAGGACATCAAACTGTGGTTCGGTTGCGATGCCAGTTGGTTCAGTCAGTTTTCGGATGGTATACTCGCGCTCGTATTCGTCAGCGAACGCAACGAGTTCGTCTGCGAGTTCCTCACGACGAACATCGTAGGGTCGAATTGGTCGGTCCTTATGTCGGGTTCGGGGAGCAAGGTCATCACTCGTCAGTCCGATAGTTACGTCCCCAAGTTCGAATGCGCGGTCGAACAGCGCCCGGTGACCATCGTGAACAGGGTCAAACGTTCCACCCAGCGCGACGTTCATGTCCACCCTCACGATAGCTCAACGGTTAATTACTTCGACTGCCGTCCACATACTGTGAGAAAGCTAACACAACGGTCTGCAGAATTGCAAATCGTCTCATAGTGATTAGTGCGGTACTTTTCGTGACTCTGGCACGGCGATTGCTGTCTCACAGTGTGTGACATACATTTTGCGCTGCCACGGCGGTAAAGACTCGCAAGAATCACTATCAGTCGGTGGTGTTGTCGTCTGCTCCGTCACCAGCCTCGTCACTGACATCAGTTGATTGCTGGCCGGAGTCGGCGTCCTGTTCATCGACATCGGTCTCTCTGTCAACATCGTCAGAGTGCTCCTCGGTGCCGTTGGCGCTGTGACTCGATGCTAACTCATCTCCTTCAGTCACCGTGATTCGAACCGGTTCGTCCTCACTTTCACTGGAGCTTCGGTCAAGGAGTCTGTCGAGGTTAAAGACCTTGTTAAGTTGGTTCTGAACGTCATCAATCATCTCAGAAACCAGTTCACTCGGCGGCATAGCGCTGTACTCATAGGGGTTATTTCCTGCGCCGTCGTTCTGGCGTTTCTGTCGGTCAAGAACGTCTTCCTCGTGGAGTTCTGCCAGCGCCTCTCGGACTGTGCTTGGGTACAGACCAGTCCCCTCTGCGACTTCATCGCTCGTGCTCTCAGGATGCTGGCGAAGGTGGATGTAAATGCGTGCACGCGTCTCCGTATCGAGAATCCACGAAAGAAGGTCAATCACGCTCTCATCGAACTGTTCTCTGGCTCGGTCGGCCTCCTGTTCGATGCGTTCTCTGACATCTGCCCCCGAGTCGTGTTCCGTCTCGCCTTCTGGTGTAATATCGGTATCGACGTCGTCTCCGTGTGGCGTCTCGTCTGCAGACATGCGTTGTTTCTAGAAGGACAAATGCGATTCCCTGATAAAAACCCTTGGCTCTGAGGAACACCCGTCGAGTCTCGCTATATCACCTTTATGTACACGCGGGCCAGCACTACGAGTATGTTGAAGGGCGTCAACGTTGCGCTGGGTGTGTCAGGGTCGATTGGAGCAGTCAAAACTGTCGAGTTAGCCCACGAACTACGGAGACAGGGTGCAAGCGTCCGGGCAGTGATGACATCCGCAGCGACGGGAATCATCCACCCGTGGTCTGTGCAGTTTGCGACCAACAACCCAGTGGTGACGGAACTGACTGGCGCAATTGAACACGTTGAACTCTGCGGGACGGATGGGTGGGCTGACGTGCTGTTGCTTGCCCCCGTGACGGCAAACACCCTTGGAAAGCTTGCGGCATCAATAGACGATACGCCCGTGACCACGACCGCAACGACAGCCTTTGGCTCCGACATCCCAATCGTCGCTGTCCCCGCAATGCACGAACCAATGTACGACCATCCCGGCGTGCTTGAGTCAATTGAGAAACTCGAATCCTGGGGCGTCCAGTTTGTCGACCCCAGAGTCGAGGAAGGAAAAGCAAAGATTGCCGAAGAACAGCGTATTGTCACCGAGGTAGCTCGGGCAACGACACCGGATTCACTGGCTGGACGGACCGTGATTATAACTAGCGGCGCAACCACGGAATCTATCGACCCAATCAGAACGCTTTCCAACCGCGCGAGTGGCCAAACAGGCCGAGCGGTCGCCCGTGCGTGTTATATTCGGGGAGCCAACGTCGTACTTGTCCACGATGGGCCCGATTACCCATGGGCGACAGTCGAGCAAGTTGAATCAGCGGCCGAGATGATTGCTGCAGTGACAGCCCATGCAGAAAGCGCTGATGCACTCATTTCTGCCGCCGCCATCTCCGACTATACCGTTGAGACTGCCACCGAGAAAATTCGTTCCGGACAGGAAACCTTGACGCTCACGCTTGAGCCGACGGCAAAGCTCATCGACACCGTGCGTGACACACATCCGAACCTCCCAATTGTCGGATTTAAAGCGGAGGCACCCGGAGTAGCGGCTGATGAGGAAACAACCTCAGAGGCACTTGTGACCCAGGCTCGACGAATTATGGACCGGGCAGACCTCTCGTTTGTCGTTGCAAACGACGCCCGTGTCATGGGTGCAGATACCACCAGCACACTGTTTGTCTACCCCGACAGCTTCGAGCCCTTCGACGGGTCAAAAGCGGCCCTCGGTGCGGAAATTGCAACACGCTTGGCGACGGAACTCTGAATGATACACAAGAACACATAACATATACTAACTAATCGATTATCTTATACGTATCAGACACGTATATAGGTATAGAATACCTCGACGTGCTGCCCTTTACCTTTTCAACGCGTGAAACGGGCCCTGATGGTGGATAGCGCCGTCGTGTTCTGGTGAGACTCATGATACACAACCAATCAAACAGCAAAGACCGTGGAGTTAGCCCCGTCATCGGAGTCATTCTGATGGTTGCAATTACCGTCATCCTCGCAGCCGTCATCGCAACATTCGTCCTCGGACTGGGCGACCAACTGTCCGATAGTTCGCCATCAGCGAGTTTTTCGACGAGTGAAGTAGCCGGAAATTCGACTGGGAGCTGGGATGACGGAGAAGGTAATGCTACCGTCGAATTCCGTCATACCGGTGGCCAAGACATTAGCGTGGACAATCTCCGAGTAAGCGGCTCGTCAGTACTGTCGAGTGGAGACCTCGCTGATGCCGATGAAGACTGGGGTGGAACCATCTCAGCAGGAGACACAATTCGTGTCCCTGTGGAAGATGGTGATACCCGAATCAGCCTCATCTGGCAAAGCGGGGGTAGTTCATCCACACTGAGCACGTTCGAGCGGTAACCTCCCCTTTATTCGTTGCTGAGAGAATCGGAGAGACAGAGTCAGGGTTCCCGTCGAGTGGAAGCTTCCGACAGGTCTATATTTCCGACCACCGAGAATTGAGACAATCACATGGTCCAAGGCGTAATCGACAAAATCGACGCGCAGATTACCAAGACGCGCAGCCCGCTCGTCAACACACTTATTGCAACGCCGATTTTCCTCATCGTTGGCCTCCCACTGGCAATCATCGGCGGAACAGTCGTCATCATCGCGACGGGGACGGAACCAACTGTTGCACAGGCTGATGCCACGCCTGGTATTATCGCTGGGATAGTCATCTTGCTCCTGTTCTGGCTGTGGGCTGCGTACGGAACCTACACGTCGAACAAGAAAATGCAATCAAACTAACCCTATTTCTGCGAGAGCGTTTTTATCGATAACGGAGACAGGCCAATCCCTCAATATTTATACAGCCAGCGTTCATTACACTGACCTAATGACAGAAACTGACGGGGAGGAAATCGCGGACCTCCCGCCGAGCGCGAAACTCGTCTATAAGGTTCTCGAATATAATGGCCCGCTCACACAGAAGGGGATTGTCGAAGAGTCGATGCTTTCAGCCCGTACTGTCCGGTATGCGCTCGAACGCCTCGACGACATTGGGGTCGTCACTGAAGATGTCTACTTTGCGGATGCTCGGCAAAACCTCTATGAGATTCAAGAGGATAACGCTGAAGCAGAAGCAGCGGTATCTGATTAAACCGTATTGTGGCTACCCACGACGGGTAGAACGTGCCTGTCTCACTTCCGCCCCGTCACGAATCTTGTCTTCGCACTGCGGGCAGACCCGCGGTTGGTCAATACCGTTCGGTGTGAAAACACGTGCGTAATCAGCCGTCACAAATGCACCGCAGTTCTGACATTCCGGCATACGTCCTAACTGTTCGTGTGGTACGTCTTAATGGTTGGTGATATCTCCCAACTATTTCTGATAGAGTATCACGTTCGTCCCGGATACTCAACTGCTGTCGATTTTAGAACGATGAAGAGACTGTTCCGTCCTCTGAGAGTTCAATAACGCCGTCGAACATCGATTTGAACTCCTCGACGACTTCGTCATCGTGGACACCGGAAGCAAGATGAAAGAGGCCAACAGCCTCATGCTCCGCCAGTAAGTCGAGAATCTCTTCGACTGCAGCCTTCGTTCGGTCTTCGTCAGCGAAATAAATCATCTCCGTCAAGGAGTCAAGACTGATTCGACGTTTCCCTTCGTGTTCGGTGAGAAACGTCTCAGTCTCCTCAACGAGACTCTCGAAGTCTTCCGGTCGTGGAATGTAGCGCACATCATCGCGCTGTCTTCGGGTATAGCCACGCTCGATAGAGAGCGTATCCAGGATGGTTGCGCGCGCCTCATCAACCTCGTAATGTTCGAGTTTCTGTTTCACCTCACGTGCGGTCGTCCGCGTCGAAATGACTAACAAACGGTCAGTGTCGGTTTTCAGAAACTGCGTATCGATGCGGTCAGTTTCGCCCGTGCTCGGATGCAACAGTAAAAGTCCACTACCGGCAGGAATCGTTTCCGGCGTGTTGTCGATTGCCAGCGAGTACTGCATGTACCAAAACGGGGGGCGGGAAAGACCTTAAGCATGCGGGCTTGTTGGCAGTCACTCTATCGCATACGTGGATGAGAATCTATTTTGCCGGTGTCCTCGTACACCCGGGTAATGAGTGACCAGGAACCGACACTTTCGGCCGTGATTGCGGAGACAAACGCGCCCGTCAAAGCCGGTGACGAGCTGACAGTAACGGTCTCTGTCAGCAACCGTGGCGAAGAAGGCGAGGGGTCCGTCACGCTCATCGGAGAAGATGGTGAGGAGTTCGATTCGGCCGATGTCGAACTTGAGCCCGATGCAGAAGAGACAGTTGAACTCACGTGGACACCGGACGGAGACTATGTTGGTGAGGTCACACTGACCGTTGAGACCGACGACGAGTCAGTCTCGGAGAACGTCACAGTTGAGGATGCACCGGCGGAATTTGCGGTTGATATCGAACATGCACCGGCACACGTCCCGGAAGGTGGCGCGGTAACGGTCTCTGCGGTGATTACAAACACAGGAACGCTGGAAGGCACAACAACTGTCGAGATTACTATCAATGACGAAACCGTTCAAACGCATGACGTCTCGCTCGCAGGGGGTGAGGAAGAACATATCGAATACACGCACGAAACAGGCGACAGCGGCCCGTCGGATGTGACAATTGCGTTCGAGACCGATGGCAACAGCGCAAGCGAAACGGTCAGGATTGTGACCGAGAGCGTCTCCACGGTTCGCCCCGGCGAAAGCAAAGGTGGGATGGGAATTTTTGCCTGGCTCATGTTTATCGGGATGGTTATTCTCCTGATTCCACTGCTCCCGTTCATCGCCCTCATCAAGCTCATCGACATGTTGTTCGGCAAGCGCGGTAATCCCGCATAATCACTTGCGGAGCTGGAGCCGGGCGACCAATCCACTGATTTATATTCGATAGCGAGCCAGTCCACTGCGATGTGTCTCTGGATTGGGAGTGGTCGCTGTGGGTGAGCGGGCACTTGCACTCATCTGCGAAAAGCCAGGTGTGATTGAACAGTTTACGGCGCAGTGGGGCGGGTCAGATACTGTCCTGGAAGTACTCTTTGAGGACGGGCTCACCACCGAAGGTCCGTTGCTGATGAGGGATGAGAGTTGCCGCGATGTACACTGGACATATCACCGGACCGACCGGGGAACAGCCATACAAGACGTGGTGGATTATCTCGCATACGAAGTCGTCTATCTGGTCACACCAGCAGGCATCTCTGTCTACCAGCCGGTTTGGCACGGACTTTCTCCGTCCTGTCCGCCTGCAGATGGGACACTCATTCGCATCGATTCGCTTGTCGAGCACCGGCTGTTTCGACGGGTGATACGACAGTACAAAGCCCTACTTTACGAGTTCGTTACCATCGACCTACTCAGCGAAGAGGATGCGGAGCGACTCGTCGCATCGTTGCTCACAGTTGGCTTTCCTGACAGAGCCATTCCAGCAGCGAAAACACCGCCGTTTAGTAGATAGCCACGAAACAGTTGTCCGTGACCGTTAACGGGACACAGGCTGTTGTTTCGCCGACGCATAAGGAAGTCAAGAGGCTCGTCGAATCGGGCACGGAGCGTGGCTTGTTGATGACTCTCTTTGGCCGCTGTCGTGTCGAATACGACGGGCGAGCAACCAGTACGCTTGGATTCGGTGACCGGCTTGTGGTTCTCAAACCTGACGGGACCCTACTCGTCCACACTGATGAGGGACATCAACCAGTGAACTGGCAACCACCAGGCTGTACGCACGAAGTGAAACGACGTGATGGGCTCGTCGTCGTTGAGAGTTATCGGGAAAATCCTGCTGAGGAACTCATCGTCAGTTTCGAGCACGTGACACACGCAACTGCGTTCGAAGCGACTGATACCGAGGAGTTACATCTCCATGGGACGGAAGATGACCTTCGCGACCAGATTCTCGACGAACCTTCGTTGATAGAGCCAGGATTTGACCCACTCTCGACGGAACGAGACACCGCTGCCGGAGCAGTTGATATTTTTGGGACTGACAGCGACGAAAATGCCGTCGTTATCGAACTGAAGCGTCGGCGTGTCGGCCCCGACGCCGTCAGTCAGTTGAACCGCTATGTCGAAGCCCTCGAGCGCGAACTTCATGCAGAAACAACTGTTCGCGGAATACTTGTCGCACCATCAGTAACAGACCGTGCAAGCGAACTGCTCGCCGAACGAAATCTGGAGTTCGTGTCGCTGTCACCGACAAACTAGCGCATAGGTTGTTCCGCATCCGCGGCTTCCGAGCCA
>PUNZ01000226.1 GCA_003551945.1 Halovenus sp.
CCCGGATTGTGTGCACCGTCAAGGATGACAAGTGGCTCCTGTTGTATTACTTCGAATCGACCCGGCCAATGTGCGTTTCGGAGCCCGCGAGAGAGACACTCATCGGATGGCTCTGGCTGACCAAGCTGGTCACAAACCTGTCGCGCAAGCACTGCAGCAATCCCTGCGTTGTGTGCTTGATGCTCACCAAGAAGGGCGATATTCGTAGTCAGTTGCCAGCCATTGCCCGACAGTTCGACTTGTCCCTCCAATCCATCACGGCCGCGATAGGTCGTAGTTACAGCTGCAGAATCGTCGGCACCGACAACCACCGTCTCGTCCGTAGTCTCAGAAATTGCAGCGAGTGCATCACCATCAGCACCAGTAACGAGTGGCGCATCTGTTGGAGCAACTGCAGCCTTATCTTTTGCGATAGTTTCAACGTCATCACCAAGGAGCGAGGTGTGTTCAAGTGAGACGCTCGTTACCGCGCTCGCAATCGGGTCAACAACGCTTGTTGCATCATGTCGGCCGCCGATGCCGACTTCAAGGATGGCAACATCGACCTCTTGTCTGGAGAACTCCCACAGCGCTAGGGCCGTGACAGCTTCAAAAAATGTCGGGGAGTCACCCGCAGCCGCAGCCTCAGTAATATACGGTTCGGCAGTCTCAACGAACGTGGTCAACGATGCTTTGGGGAGGTCACGCCCGTTTACACGGACGCGCTCACGAATGTCGTCAAGATGTGGTGACGTGTAGAGACCCACCGAGAGTCCCGCTTCCGTCAGGATAGACTCAAGCATCCTCGCGGTCGAGCCTTTGCCATTTGAGCCCGCAATCTGAACGCACGGAATGGTCGTGTGTGGGTCATCGAGGAATGAAAGAAGTGACTCAGTTGCATCAGTTCCCGGACGTTGGGGGAACCGGCGGAGTCCAAAGAGATAATTCGCTGCCTCGTGAAACCTCATGACTGTTCTGACCGGGTGCGCAACCTTGGTACTGACGCTTTTGTTGTTTGGTGGGCAGGGCCACCGAGACCACTCACTCCCACGTTTCGATACAGCCCGCTTTGATATCCTCGACACATCCTTCACAATCTGCGTGTCCGGCAGCATAACACACCGGACGACCCTCTGCATCAAGCCGAACAGCCCGCTTTTCTGCATACCGTCGACAGACCAGTTTCACTGGCGAACCGCTCCCTCCCGAAGCCGCCTCACGGCGTGCTGCTGAAAACGCCTGCTTTGCTTCCTCAAATTGTCTGCCGGCACCGCGCACCTTTGTTTTGAGGAACCGACTCAAGCGGTCCGAATCTGACATACATCAGTAAATGGGGTCTGGAATAATGACAGCTATGGTTAGTAGGACGTATCGCAATTTGGCTTGGGGGAGAGTCGACCACTTTCACCCCGGTTACCATACCTTTTATAGCATAGAGAACCAACCGGCGTATGTCTCCCACAGAAAATAGAGCGGAGACAGTGAGCAACCGATGACTGAGACAGATTTGCGTACACACGCAGAAGACATATACGAACAGTTTTCAGACCAGCTAGACATCTCTGTGGAGGAGATTACCGAGCGACTTGAGACGCTGGTCAACGAGTACAAAGTTCCGACGAGCGAGGCCCGCCGCAGCGTCATCAACACCTACCTTGATGAGGCAGGGATGGACCGAGATGACATCATGGGCGGTGGCAACGAACAAAAGGTCATTTCCGACGTGGACCGAGCAGAAGAGTGGATTGACCTGCAGGCAAAGGTTGTCGACCTCTGGGAAGCCCGGAGCGACGCAGTGGCCCAGGTTGGTCTCCTTGGGGACGAAACAGGAACAATAAAATTTACCAAATGGTCGAAATCCGACCTTCCGAAGCTTGAAGAGGGCAAAGTCTATGCACTCCGGAACATCGTCACTGACGAGTATCAAGGCCGATACTCGGTTAAACTCAACCGGACCACAACGATTGAGGAGTTGGACGAAGAGATTGAAGTCGGCGATGACGAGGTGGAAATTACCGGTGCCCTCGTCGACATTCAATCCGGCTCTGGCCTCATCAAACGCTGCCCAGAGGAAGACTGTACACATGTCCTCCAAAACGGCCGCTGTCCGGAACACGGCGAACCTGACGGAGATGGCGAGTTCGACCTCCGCATCAAGGGCGTTATCGATGACGGCACGCAGGTACATGAGGTCATTTTCAACCGCGACATGACCGAATCGCTCACCGGCATTACGCTGGAGCAGGCACAGGAGATGGCGATGGATGCGCTTGATACATCCGTCGTTGCCGAAGAGATGCACGACCGGGTGCTCGGACGGTATTACACCGTCACGGGACCAACGTTAGGTCGATACGTACTTGCGAACGAAGTTGAAGAGCCCGGTATGCCGGACCACGAAGCAGTCCTTATCAAAGCGAGGTCGATGTAAATGGCGACAACACCAACCCGCAAGGTCGCACGACGCGTCTTTGCCCGCGAATTCAATGATGCAACGTATACGTTCAAAGAAAGCGATGACGACCGTGCACCGCTGTATGTCCTCTTGCCAACCGGCGAACGAGCAAACCGAATTTTCGTCGTCGGTACCCTGACAGAGACCGAAGATGTCGGGCAGGACTCCGAATACTGGCAAGGGCGCATCGTTGGTCCGAACGGCGGGACCTTCTTCACCTACGCAGGCCAGTATCAGCCGGATGCAGCCTCGATGTTGCGAGAACTCGAACCACCGGAATACGTTGCACTTGTCGGGAAACCACGGACCTACGAGACAGACGAAGGCGATATCAACGTCTCAGTCAGACCCGAGTCGATAACAGCTGTGGACGAGGCAGTCCGTAACCGATGGGTTGTCGAAACAGCGGAGCGAACGCTAGAGCGGATAGAAGCCTTTGAAAACGGCTCAAGTGAGTACATTCAAATGGCTAAATCTGAGTATGACAGCCCAATTGAGACATATCGTGAGCAGGCGATCGAAGCGCTCGAAAGTCTCGATAGTCAGCCAGAAGCAACCGCAGACTAACAGCGACCACCCCATTCGAACTGTGTTGGTCAGCTAACCGTTCACCGGCATTATTTTCACACAGCGGGGCAATGCGGCGTATATGGAAGACCGCTCGTACAAGAAGGGGACGACAATGTCGACCGATGGCATTACCGTCCACCAGTTATATACCGATGAGGAACTTGCAGTTCCTGCAATCGTGTTGAAGCTGGTTTCGAACAGAGACGATTCTGCGACCGTTGTGCTCCGGGTGCCGGAACCAACAGCACAACGTGTTGGGTTCCATCCGGAGTTTGAAAACGAGGCATGGGAGATTACCGATGAGGGATTAGTCTTCGAAACAACGCTTGCCCCAGAAGCGGAGATAACAACGCTGTATGCAGTCGAAACCGACGATGAAACCGCAGTCGGTGCCGCGATGGACACCCTCAAAATTGAGTCAGTAAAGCCAAGCCAAACGGATGAAAGTCAGGAAGAGCCAACAGGAGATGACGGAGAATCTGACGAGACCCCAGTCGACCCCGAGGATGAGTTAGTCGATGTTAGCGACGGGATGGAAGCGGTCGAAGCTAATTCGGAGATTGACCCAGAGGCGGACCTTATCGACCTTGATGATGGGGAGAAAGCAGCAATTGCGACCGACTTCGACCTTGGCGTCGACGAGATAGACACGGAGGTAACAATGGACCAAACAGAAGACCTGCCAGAGGATGAACCACGGGAGATGGAGGATGACCAAATGGACGAACCTGACCGACACGACGAACCCGAAATGGAGACAGACGCTGAAGAGAGTGAACCGGACGACAAACAGCCCGCAACGAACGTTGTCAGCGCAGAACCTACGGACGATGAAATGGAGATGGCTGGGACGACAGCACTCACAGACTATCCGACAGAAGAACTAGTCTCAGAGTTAGCCAATCGTGCATCGGCAGAGAATCTCCCTACTGAGGCGCGTGAGCGACTTGTTTCGCTCGGTGAGAACGGTGACAGTCGTGGAGCGGTCAGGGATGCACAGATAGACCATCTCCAATCTCGTGTGAGCGATATCGAAGCGTTTACTGACACACTGGAGGCAGTGCTTGAACAACACGGCCAACCGGCAGACGTGTTCGAAGCGCATACTGAACGACTCACGGCAGTGGAAGATGAGGTCTCATCACTGAACGACTCGATGGCGGAAACAACAGATGCTGTCTCCGAACTGGAGCCACAGGTTGACGCTGTCGAATCTGGATTACAGAGCGTCGAAAACGAGATCGAATCGGTCAGCGCAGACGTCGCCGCAACAACTGAAGATGTTGATACAATGCGAGGCGATGTAAAAGAGCTTGAGCGCGGACAAGATGACCTGAAATCAGATGTGACGACGCTGCAGGACTGGCGCAAGAAAATAACCGGGGCACTAGAGGCATTCACCGGGGAGTAATCATGAGTGAGATGTACGGACACCAAGCCACGTCATCGATACACGGAGGTGTTCGATGACTAGCGACACAACGGGAAAGCCTCTCGCGGGTGAGGTAACGCTGTATCAGAAACCGACATACACGGTTGTCAAATTTCTGCTCCAGAATCCCCGTGACAATCCAGTGCTCGTTACGATGCGACAATCGCTCCCTGAGTCTGTCGACCAGACACAGGTTACGTTCGC
>PUNZ01000247.1 GCA_003551945.1 Halovenus sp.
CATAAAAGCAGGTGTACGGAGAAGGGAATCTTGTTCTGGTATTCCAACAGAGCGCGCTAAGAACCGAAGCGGGCAGATAAGATGTTTAAGCTACAAAATTGGTATTTGCCGAGCTGGGCCATTGTGACGAGTTCGGAGGGAATAAAAAAACCAGCCAGATTTGTGCTTCCTGTATTCACGGGAGTGAAGGACGGGACAGTCGAGTTTATCGGTGAACGGTTATCAACTAACGACTTGCGAGAAGTGGCTGAGATTCTATCGACCGATGCCATGAAACTCACCGTAGCTGTGGAATTTGGTATAAATAATGAAGAATGAACTTTGTTCGGAGGCGGTTAATCAGTCGTTGTCATCGAACGTCCCTTCGATGTCGTAGCTCTGGAGTTGGTCGTCACCATCCCAAATCAAAAGTATTTCTTCAACATCTTCAATTCCGCTAAGTTCACCCTCAGTAGCATTAAAGTTGTTATCAGAATCATTTCCAATCACGAATGAAGTGCCCGCTCCTAAGTCACCCGCTTCATCCCATATTTCTGATTATTCATCATCTCCGTCAACCGCAATGACTTCTAAATTAGAGGCATCAGCATCTGAATCCCCACTTGTGATGCTCATCTCAAATTCGTAATCACCTTCATCCGTACTGAATGAAATCGACGGCGCTGGGTCGTCGGTATCTCCAAGCCCAAGCACGAATGATGCAATCACGGCCGCAAGAATGACCGTAATAGCGACCATCAGGATAACCCCGATGACTGGACTTACTGCACGCTCCCCCTCTTCGTCTGTTCTGAACAGCGGTAGTTTGTCAAACATTGCGCTCTCGACTGATTCACCAGTTAGTATAAAGGTAGGAGATTGATTATCAGAATAGAGAATTTGTACTCATTGGAAAGGGTATTTTCGCACTTCGAATACACCTATGCTCGCTTTGAACTTGCTGAAAAACAACACACAGACCGTTCATAGACAGCTTCCATGGATTTTGTTCTGTGTTTGGCAACAAGATTTTGAATTGCCCACACTATTATCATATTTTGAAATGGAGTTCAGGGATACCCACAAATATCAGTATTTCGGGGAAATTGGGTAGCTCCGCGCGATGACCTGTACTACAACGGAGTGCTCGGTCTGCACTCGCTCCCAGCTCCGTGAGTATTCCCAATCGTCGGGAAATTGTAGCCGGTCGGGTTGACCGAGACGGGTATCAAGGGCTTCCGAAGGTGTCCAGTCCTGGGTGGTGCTCATGGCTGGCACCTCCGGTCAGACTTGAACGCTGGACAACTGGCAGGTTCAAAGTCGGCATCTTTTCCGATATACCGACCGCAAAATTCGCAGTATTCGGTGTCGGTACTCTGTTTTAGTTCTTGCACAAAGACTGAGTTGCTAGTATGGGCTCGGAGTGGATTATGAACCACGCCGAGACGTGCTCACTCCGTTGTGCGCGTCTCGTCTGGTTCAAATCCCTCTCACGTGATTGACTTACGGCTCACCAAGTGGTTCGCCGAAAGAAAATGGGCTCGGAGGGATTTGAACCCCCGATCGGCTGATATCTCCGGTGTGCCTCGGTACTCCAGAGGGTCATCAACACGGGCAGTGATCAGCCGCCCGCTCAGTATATCAGCTGGAGTGTCGTCACCGGGCACGTTGCCTCTGGAGTCAGCCGCCTTCCCGGACTAGGCCACGAGCCCTCAACCCTACTTTGTCGATTTTACCTAAAGGGATTTCGATTAGTCGTTGTCGCGCTCTTGCCACGGACAGTCCTGACATTTGTACCCTGTGACAAACGAGAGCGCAGATGGCATATACCCGACCGTAAGCACATTACCACCACAGTCAGGACAGTCGCGGTCTGCATCTTTGATTGGCTCTGCATCCATAATATCCTCGCCTTCAAGCTGTTCGGCAAGGCTTTTGGCGGTGACCATCCGCCCCTCAACGACACGGTTCGAACTCATTACACTGGCTCATGGTCGCGGCGACCCTAAACGTTCGTGTCGAGGACAGTTTCAGAACCGGAAACTGTGCCTGCGGCTTTGTTATACCAGACGGAAAAGAATCGTCTGCAATGTCAAAACGGAATGCCCTCCTCGTCGCCGTAGCAGTGACCACAGTTCTCGCTGTTGTCGCATACACGCGACGTCCCAACGAGCCGTAGCCAGCGGTCTTGCTTGTGCAGTTGATAGCTCAACGCCCTCACTTCGGCCCTCCAACTAACCGGGAATATCCCGAGAGCTGTCAGTTCAGCCACGGAGTGCCTCAACCGGGCGTTCGCTGGCGGCTTTCCACGCGGGATACAGCCCGCTCACTAACGCAACGAGCATCCCAAAGAGGATGCCGCCGAGCAAAAACGCCCCATTTCGTGGCACAAAGACCACGTCAAGGCCAATCGGAGAGACCGCCCAGAGTGCCATCACGGCCACGCCCGAAAGGAATGCACCGATAATCCCGCCAAGTAGGCCGAGCATCGTCGCCTCCGCGAGCAATACCTTGAGGACGGCTGGTTTATGGATGCCAACCGCTCGCATTACGCCAATCTCACCACGGCGCTCGTTAGTCGACATCAGCATGAGGTTGAAGATGCTCACGCCAGCGACGACGAGCGAAACGCTCCCCAGTCCGATGAGAAACTGATTCAGCAGGGTAAAGAACTCATCAATCGTTTCGAGAATCTCCGAGAGTTCGAAAATGTCGACGCGCTCGACGCGAACATTGAGGGTTGCATCGGTTTCCTCTGCGACTGCTGTCGCTGCCGCTGGGGAGTTGGCGACAATTATCGCCTGGTCAAACTCGCCTGAGAACTCCCGCTCAGGAAGGATAACTGCGTTGTCGGGTTGTACCGGCGTGATATCCTCTCCTGCCGCGGCGATATCGACCACGCGATATTGGTCGCCACCGACAACAAGCGGACTCCCTATCTGCAGGTCAAGGTTCGACGCGACACTTGAACCCACAATTGCACCTTCGCGGTGCTGAACCGGTAATTCGCCATCCGCTGCGTCAAACAGTAACCCCGGTGTATTCGTTCCGTACAACTGGACCGCTGCGCTCTCACCGCTGGCGTCTACGACGACATTATCGCTGTAAAGCGGGACCAACTCGCCGCGACCGCTTGCAATCCGTTCCAGTTCCTGAATATCGCGGGTTGCAAGCGACTCCGCCTCAACCTCTTCCGCCGGTGAAACAATCACCTGATTACCGATTCCGCCGAGTTCGTCGGCAGCAGAGAGTTGTAACACAGTCCCAAACACCCCGAGCACGACTACAGTGAAAATACCGATCGCGATACCGAGTGCGGCAAGCCCGGAGCGGAGGCGATTGCGCCGCAGGTTGCGCCACGCAAGAGCGACCGTTGGCAGCCGCCATATCCAACCGGTGAGGCCGCCTTGGTCGGAGTCAGGAGTGGCATACGCAGTAGATTGTGCTTCTCCCTCAGGTGGCAAATCCATCACCTCCACGCGTTCCCTCTCGGAGTTGTCCATCGACGAGCCGAACCGTCCGGTCAGCGTACTCAGTCACCAACTCGTCGTGCGTGACGGCAACCACGCCGACGCCACGCTCACAAATCTGGGCAAACTCCTCTAGAATATTCGTTCCAGTATCACGGTCAAGATTGCCGGTTGGTTCGTCGGCGAGCAAGAGCGCGGGCTCATTAATCAGCGAGCGGGCAATAGCGACACGTTGTTTCTGCCCGCCAGAGAGTTCATCCGGTGTGTGATGCAACCGGTCACCGAGTCCGACTCGTTGGAGTAAGGATACCGCACGCGGGCCATCCTGCCCTGGCTCAAATGCCGTCGGAAGCGTGACGTTCTCGACAGCCGTCAGCGTCGGGAGTAGATGAAAGTCCTGAAAGACGAAACCGATGCGCTCGCGTCGAGCATCGGTCAATGCCTCCTCCGACAGGTCGGTAACATCAGTTCCAGCGAGACGAACAGTCCCCTGTGTTGGAACATCAAGCAGACCAAGAAGATTCAACATCGTGCTTTTTCCGCTTCCGCTTGGTCCGACAACCGCGACGAACTCTCCGCGGGCAATCGAGAGGTCGACGGAGTCAAGCGCAGTCACGGTTTCCGCACCCGCATACTGTTTGGTGACACCAAGAAGCTCGGCTGCAGGTGGACTCTCGGAATGAGAGGAAACGGTTCCACCAGACTGCGTGTCGGTACGTTGGGTGTCTTCTTGAGCCGTCATCGTCTTCGAACGTACAACGCAATGAGCAAGAGCGCAACTCCGATGAGCGTCGCAGCAAGGCCCCCAAGCAGGACAAACGACGAAAGGCCATCATCATCGGTTTCGTCTCGCTCTTCGACTGGGAGCGAAACGGTTTCAGTCCGTTCGTCGCCATTCACGGTATACTGCACCTCAACGGGGACTTGGGTGGCATTCTCCCCAACAGTCGCAGTCAACTCGAATGGGGCAAAGCCGTTGCCTTCGATCTCTCCAACGAAGAAATCACCCGATGGGTACGCAGGCGACACGTCGCCATCCTCATCATCGGCAACGCCAATCACAACACCGGAGATGGTGCCATCGCCGGGATTGCCAAGGTCGCCAG
>PUNZ01000045.1 GCA_003551945.1 Halovenus sp.
CTGGTGTTGGTCTCGTTGTTGAGGCCAATCCACAGTTCCCCGACCCGGAGGCAGCGCGAATCCTCCTTATCGAGGGGATTGAGCCGATTGCAGGCGTGGATGTCAACACTGACCAACTCATTGAGCAGGCTGAGGAAATCGCTGAAGCGAGAGAACAGCTTGCAAAACAGATGCAACAAGTCGACGAAGAAAAGAGCACGCAGGCAAAGCCACTCGGTATGTATCAGTAGCGCTCAATCGCTCTCGTAATACACTAGTGTGTGGATGCCAAACCAGAAATGTATGAGTGGATCACGGGAGTTACCAACGTTTCTCTGGGATGCCGAGACAAATCAGGCAATCCATGACGCCCTCCCTAATTTCTTTGTTGAGTTTTTGGCCCTCTTCACGCGGATGGGTGACGGCGCAACCGTGGTGACATTGGCCATTATTTTTTATTGGTTTGGTGCGTGGCGTGATTGGCGAAAACGCGGAATGCTCATGGCTATTGCCGTGACGACGCTTGCAATGAGTGCAGGACTCAAGGGGGTGTTTGATGTTGCACGTCCGGTCTATGTGGCCGATTTAGCATTTGCTCCAGCTGAGTATCCTGGGTTGAGTACACCCAGCGCGCATGCAATGGGTTCAGCAGCGATTTATGGCGGGCTAGCAGTGGTGATGGAGACGGGTAAAAAGTGGCAACGGTATCTCGTTGCTGGCGTCATTATTTCACTGGTTGCCTTATCCCGCGTCGTTATCGGTGTGCACTTTTTGGGTGATGTTGTGCTCGGTGTTGCACTGGGGCTATTTATCGTCTGGTTCGCAATTTGGTTAGCGAATCGCAACCCTCGCTCGATTCTGCTCCTGTTCGTCTTTGCGTTTGTGTTTGCAGTTATCGCTATTCTTCTGGGTTCCTCAGAGTTTGTCACGATGTCAACAGGGACAGCGCTTGGGGGGATAGTCACATGGACATTAATTAAGAACCGCCAACCGAAGCCAATTGGTGGTGCAATCGTGTTGTTCGGTATTTTGTTGGTTCCAGCATTACTTGGATTCCGGATACTGGATGCACTCATTGTCTTTGATATTACCATCATCGTGGCTGGGTTGGATATCCCAATTATGGCCTGGTTCAGAACGGCTGGCTATGCGGCGATATTTGGATTAGCGTTGGCCGTACCACTCTTGGCAGAACGGTTCAATGACCACCAGCATGCGCTATACCTTCAGCGTGTGTTGCCGTTTACTGGCCGGACGATTGACCCAGAGCGCGTTGACGAACGAATTGAACAGCTAAGTGACCGGGCTGATTGACGCCTTACGCTGTTCAGGACAAACAGGGCTTAGTTCGTTGGGACTAACGGTTCGGTATGGAACCAACCGACGTGCGTTCGTGTTATAACGAGTGTACCACATCATCACAGTCAACTGGATTGAGCGGATTCGCTCCAATCCTCCCAGTCGATGCTGACTCGCTTGTGACGACAACGGAAGGGGACACACCGGTTATTGCCTGTCCTTCGCTTTCTGAAAACGGGGCAGTTGGAACGGTACTCTGTAAAGATGAGGGGCAGAACCCGACTGGGGGAATACAGGACAGAGAGATGGCTGTCGCTGTGGGTGGCGCAGTCGAAGCCGGTGCCGAAAAGGTCTGGTTACCGACAACTGGAAACGGCGGCCAATCTGCAGCGGCTTACGCTGCACGTGCAGGCCTCGCGTCCGAATCGTTTGTCCCCTCTCGGTCAACCTTTGAGAATAAGGCGATGATAAACGTTCACGGCGGTGAAATGAACGTAATTGGCGGTCGGTATTCCGATGCTTTAGGCGCATTTGACGATGCTCGTGCTCAACAAGAAGAGAGTGAATCTGTGTATTCGCTTGCCCCATTCGAAACCGGTCATCGTCATGAGGGGAGTAAAACAGTGGCGTATGAACTCGCGGCACAGTGTGAGACCCCTCCTGATGCAGTTGTCTATCCAACTGGCCATGGGCTTGGCATTGTGGGGCTTGTCAATGGATTTCGTGAACTCGTTTCGGCTGAGATACTTGACTCGCTCCCACGGCTGTATGCTGCACAACCAGTGGGGTGTGCGCCGCTTGTCGATGCGTTTGAAGAAGGTGTTGTTCCACATGGCACTGTGGAATATCCCGATACAATCTGTGGGACAATCGAAATTCCTGACCCAGCGGGTGGAGAAAACGTTCTCGCAGCGCTGACCGAGACAGGCGGTGGGGTTGTTGCACCTACTGATGAACAACTTTTGGAGGCAGCCACGGACCTTGCGGCACACGGTATCCCGGTGAGTGCTACTGGTGGGGTTGCAGCTGCAGGGGTTTCAGTACTCACCGAAGCAGGTGAATTTGATGCAGATGAGACCGTTATCTTTGTAAATCCGGCCGCTGCAAACCGAGAAGCCGACATTCTCCGAAGCCATCTGATGCGGAAGGGAATATAAAAGCTTATTCCCCGGTTTGGCTACCATTTGAACAATGAGTGCAGACTCCGATAGTACTGACCTTGCTGATGTCGGTACGTTTTTCCGGCGATGGTATCATATCCCCGTTCTGACTCTTTTGGCCCTCTATATGTTCTGGAGTCGCTTCCAGAATTACGAGGTGTTCCAGCGTGATGGGGAAGGATTCACGTTGCAGGCAGTTGACTCCTGGTATCACTGGCGTACAACCGAGTGGACGGTCGAGAATTTCCCTTGGTTGATTGGGTATGAGCCCTTCACTGGCTTTCCGGATGGGACAATGCCTGGACAGTTCGGGACCATTTTCGATTTGCTTGTTGCCTCGGTTGCCATGGTTATTGGGGCGGGCAGTCCCGGTGAACAGGAGATCCTCCTCGCTGCGTTGATTACCGTTCCAGCGCTTGCGGCGCTTGTTGCAATTCCGACGTACTACATCGGTGCTCGCCTTGGTGGACGAGTCGGTGGGCTTGCAGGCGTTGCATTCCTTGCGTTGACGACAGGAGAGTTCTTCAGGCGATCGACTGCGGGACAGTTCCAGCACCACGTTGCTGAAGTGTTGTTGATGAGCGCTGCGGTCCTTGCAATGATGATTGCGCTCCGCGTTGCAGAACAGGAGCGCCCAATCTGGGAACTTGCTGTCCAGCGCAACTGGGGGGAATTTAGACGGGTTGGTCTCTACAGTGCATTTGCAGGGGTTGTCCTCCTTCTCTATGTCTGGTCGTGGCCACCAGGTGTCGTCCTCATTGGTATCTTTGGCGTATACTTTGCGATCCAACTCTCAGTCGATTATGTCCGCGGGCGTTCACCCGACCACCTCGCATTCGTCGGTATCGTCAGCATGACCGTATTCGCCATTGGGGCGATGACACGCATTCAGGAACCTGGTCTCGGCGCAACCGGTCTCGACTTTATGCCGCCAACACTTGCACTGCTTGTGGCTGCGGGCTGTGCGTTTATGGCTATCCTTGCCCGGCAGTGGGAAACACGCGATATCGAACGTCTCTACTATCCCGGTGCGATTGGTGCGTCCATCATTGGGGCGCTGTTCATCATGTGGCTCGTTCTTCCTGACCTCTACAGCACCCTCGTCAGCCAACTGCAGGGTCGAATCACCCCCATTGGTGCTGGCGGTGGGCAGTTGACGGTTGCGGAAGCATCACCGCCACCAGATGGGTTGTTTAGTCGGATGAGCGATGAAGCGGGACTTGCGTTCTTTACCGCACTTGGTGGACTTGCTCTGTTGATTTTCCGACCATTCTTTGGCCGGAGGCAACGTGCCGAGCACATTCTTATCGTCGTCTGGTCACTGTTCCTGTTCAGCATGGCAGCGGCTCAACTCCGCTTTGCGTACTATGCGATTATTCCGGTTGCCATCTTGAACGCACACCTTGTTGGTTTTCTCCTTCGCGGAAGCGACCTTTCGACACGGCTTAGTAACTTCGATAACCCCACGGAAATTCTCGAAAACGTCGAAACCTACCAGATTCTGATGGTTGCCGTCGTCGTCATGTTGCTCTTCGTGCCATTGCTTCCACCGGTAGCAGATGCGACGCCAATGGAGGCAGGTGGAGAGGGTGCCACCGGACCGGCACAGTATACCCAGCTTTGGGAGCCCGCAAACGAGTGGGTTTCCGAAAACACTCCTGAACTCGGAGAACACGATGGTGCAGACAGTGGTGATGAGCTAGAGTATTTCGGCTATTATGACCCTCCCGCTGACGGGAGCTTCGATTACCCTGAGGGTGCCTATGGTATCTTATCGTGGTGGGATTATGGCCACCTCATAACAGTACAGGGTGAGCGCATCCCACATTCGAACCCATTCCAGCAGAATGCCCAAGATTCTGCAGAAGTTCTTCTATCACAAGATGAACAACAAGCTGAGTTATATCTTGATGCTATCGCCGCTGGTGAGGATATCGGCCCGGATGTAGATGAAGACGAATTGCGCCAAGCAGTCGAAGACAGTGATGACCCCGGCATCGAGTATGTGATGATTGATGACCGCTCGGCCGCGGATATTTTCTCAACCATTACACAGTGGGTTGACACTGAGTATCAGGACTTGCTCGATACCGAACCGATCGACAGAGGTGGTGA
>PUNZ01000263.1 GCA_003551945.1 Halovenus sp.
GCTTCGCTGTTTTTCCGTATCACCTGTTGGGCGGTGGACGCACCGAGGACGCCTTTGTATTTACCTTCGAGACGCCCTGTATCAGCGTCCCACACGTCCTCGTCCTCGAAGTCGTCTTCGTCGTTGTCAAGCAAATCGTAGATTTGCGGACATCGCGGAGCTTTGCTCCGCTCAGTACCGCATGAGGCGCTGGTAGTTGGTTTCGTTCCAGAGAGCGGCGGAAGCGTCCAGCAGGTCGCGTAGTAGTTGCTCTCCGGTATCGGAAAGCGGTCGCACAGCGAACGTGTTGGTACGCTTCATACCACAATTCTTTTTACGTCTTTGTGTCAAATAAGACTTATGGGACAATGAGACCAGCAATAGATATTTCGCATGGAATACACGGACGGGTGAAAGATTACGCCGAAGCAAACGACCTATCGCTCGATGAGGCATATATGCAGGTGCTTGAAACGGGACTCGGAACGTTGGAGACTCAAGACCAGCGGTAATACGGCGGTTTCTCACCAGAGCTTACGCGATTCACGCCCGCCCTGTTCGGCGCTCGATTCCGACAGCAGAGTGTCGGAACGCTCTCACCTCACCGAAAGGGCGGGACTCTCTCGCTGTCGCAGGTAGCTCTCTTGTTTTCCTCCACACAGCTGCAGCTGTAGGATTCCTACGTTAAGATATGAGGGTAAGAGACAGGACTGAAGTCGTGGGTTTCCGCGCTCCTTCTGTATGACGGAAGTACTCAACTACCTCGATGACGAACGATGATACGGGAGCGTCGTAACGTCGAACGCATCGTAATGCCGGTCATACGTTGCGACATACTCAACGCCTTCATCCTCCATGTGTGCCCCAACGACGAAATCAGTAAACGATGCGTCCAGATCGGTCCATTCGAGAAACATCGTTTGTGCACGGTCGAACACAGCAGCGGAGACAGGAACGAGATGATAGATATCACTCTCATCGACCGTCGTGACGAATTGCTGTGCATTCCGCATTGAGGCCTGCTTTTTCAATCTGGTCGCCGCCTCGTCGACGATGTGCTCGTTGACGAGCAACCGTCGATATGGAAGTTCACCAGCTCGGAGGAACTCCATGAATGCCTGTGAGACGACATGCATCTGATCGCGTGGATTGAACAATGCGTACAGGAACTTTGGCCCGAGGAACAACCGATGGCTCACCTGGCTTGGCTGGAAGTGCGTGGGTGTGACCGTCCCGATTGGTGTGTCGACTGGGTCAACCATCGGTCGATTACTGATGCTCCGTCGGATTCTCCGCGAGTGTGAATTCCACATCATCACCGCTCCACTCATCAATGAGGCCGTCCTCATCGCGCGCATCTGTCTCGGCCGTTTCCGAGAGGGAGGTCCCTTCGAGTTCCTCGAGGACGGTAAACGCTGGATCGTTCGGATCGGCCCGCTGCTGGTGCTCGATCCAGCGAATGACTGCCTCGTGTCCTGCTTCCTTGAGACTCAATCCCTGTTCCCTGGCAAACTGCCGAAAGCGTTCGTACTCCTCCTCCGTGAGTTTCGTCTGAACGTGTTTGAAGTCATTCTTGCTCATGTCTGGTTGTACAAGTTCATGAATGATAAAATGTTTCATGGGAGGTCTTATGCAACAGAGTCAACTGCCTCGGGGTCAAGCCCCGAGAGATAACACACCCATCAGCAGTATCTTTTTGCGTATGGGTACACATACACAAAGTATGAGCAAGAATATCGCAATCAGCGATGACGTATACCGTCGACTCAAACGCGAAAAGGGAGATCAAAGTTTTAGCGAACTCATTGAGGCACACTTAGAGCGCGGCGGACGCCTTGAAGATGTCACGGGCCAACGAATCTTCGACGCTGAAACGTATGAGCAGGTTTCTGAGGAAATCAGCCAATTAAGCGAGGGGACACTGGAGCGCATGACTGATGAAACTCCTTGATACGTCGGTCGTTGTCGATATCGACCGTGGAGGTATTGACCGGAAAGTACGCAAACTCGACGAGCAGGGAACACACCAACTGAGTATGGTCACCGTGACCGAACTCCGGCTCGGTGTCGAGCTTCAGTACGGGCAGGGCACTGAAGCATATGAGATAGCCATGGAGCAATTAGACCGGGTACTCGCCCGATTCGAGGTTTGTCCCATCTCCCGGCCGGTAGCGACGAGCGCTGCTAAATTGATTGCCACACTCAGAACGCAGGGACAACGACTCGACGATTTGCACGATATCTACATTGGTGCAACGGCCCGGACACAACAACTCCCAGTCGTTACCGCGAATGTTGATGACTTCGAACGGATGGACGGCGTTCAAGTCATCGACTGGGAACAGTTCTAGCAGGAACGGATATGTTTTCACACCATGTCACGTTGTCCTCCTCCTCACGACTGAAGTTGTTGGCTTCCGCAGCACTATGCCAAACGGTATGCAGACGAACAAGGCAATACCGAACCGTTGGAAGAAGCTTATGACCGGCTGGGAGCAAGAACGGAGTATTCTTTCCCGGTTTAATCTGCGGCGTAACACTCTTAGACCCATATATCCCAATATATCATATGGTCAAAACCATCCGCGTCTCGGAAGAATATCACGAGTGGCTGAGCGCTCACAAGCGAGAAGACGAGACGATGGAGGAGACGCTTCGCCGGATGACGCGTGGCCCTCACCCGAGTGACGTTTCAGGTCTGTTGAGCGAGGAGGAAGCCGAAGAGGCCAAGAAAGCGGTTGGACGTCTTCGCGGGCGTGACCGTGATCGCCTCGATGCCGCCCGTAACGCCTTCGAAGACGGAGGCAAGAGCGAATGATAATCGATTCCTCGTACCTTTTTGACCTGATGGCAGGGGACCCGGACGCGTTCTCAAAGGGTGCTGAACTCGTGGAGAACGGCGAAATGCAGTGGTTACCGACACCCGTGGTCGCTGAGACGTACTACGGCGTTGCCACAGCCCGCAGCGACACCACTGAACAGGAAGTACGCAATCGTCTTCTGGGATATCCTCGCATCGACGTCGACGAAGAAATCGCGCGGACAGCTGGCGAACTACTCGCAGAGGCAGACGACCGTGCCGGAGGAAATGCCGGCGTCGGGCCGAACGACGGATACATTGCTGCGATGGCCGACGTTCTCGATGATGCAGTTCTTACAGACAACGTCGCTGATTTCGAAGCGCTGGGTGTGCCGGTCGAAACCTATTAAATCGTCTCGGAGACCGTTTTGTATCCCGCCATAGACAGTTGTCACCAGCAGCGAGTAATCCGAGAACAGGATAGTTGAGGTCGCATTACTCCCTGGTTCAGGCCGGTGCTGTATCATCAGCTGGTCGCGGCGTCGAAATTTCGAGACTGACTTCAATGGTGTCGTAAGGGACGAACGGCCGCTTCGCCCGACCAGCTTGTTCGAAGTGGACGATATCGTAGTCCGTGAGGACCTGAAGGTCGGTATGGATGCTTTTGACATCGCGGTCAAGGCGCTCGGCCAGTTGGCGGATACTGTCCGGTTGCTCGGTCATGATACTCCGGAGGAGTTCGACGCGGCGGTCGGTGAGCAGCCCTCGAAGGTCACTCGGGTGCTGGAAGTTGATGACATGCGGAACCTCCTCACCACCTTCCCAGCGGTCGAGTCTTCACGCTGGCATCTTGCTCGCTGTCGGTGTCCCGAGTGTGCACCCAACGAAATCATGACACCGATGCTTGGGGCGAACAGAAATTCACGCTAGGGCCTGACTGGCCGTCGTTTCGAATACAGCCACCCAACAGCATCGGTTGTATCTCGCTGAGCCAACGGTCACAACGATTGCCTCGCCACAGGAGGATTCTCCGTCGCAAGCGTGTAAACAAACGACTCAGCATTCGAAGACGCAGCGACACTCCTCCAACTGCGAAAGGCCTGTCGGGTTTTGGACGGTATTCGTGTACTACGAGATATTGATCGACATCACACACTGGTGGTTGAGGGCTCGTTTGCAGCACTTGAGCGGACGGTGGAATGTTACACACAGCACCATCTCAACACTCGTTCCGACGATGTCCAGCCGCCAAAACAGAATTAACCGTGGCTATCCAACACTCTGGTATGAACAGGGCGGACGCGGTCACCAGTGAGTTGGCAACACTCAAACCGGAACTCGAATCGGAGTTTCCAATCCGGAAGCTGGGAGTCTTCGGGTCGTATGCACGTGGTGAACAACACTCCGATAGTGATCTGGACATTCTCGTTGAGTTTGCCGAGCCAGTGACACTATTTGAGCTCGTTCGGCTGGAGAACGAACTCACGACGCGTCTTGGTGTTGATGTGGATCTGGTCACACGAAACTCACTGAAACCAGGAATCAAAGCTCGCGTTAGCGACGATGTTGTCTACGTGTGAGGCTGCAAAAAATGTCCCCAATGAGATATACGACAAATACAGTGAAATCCCATGGTCGGAAATGGCAGGGGTGCGTGACAAACTCATTCATGGATACGCGACAATCGAACTGCGCATTGTTTGGATGACTATCCAAGAAGAAATTCCGACGTTGATTCCGCAGGTCAAGGCAGTTCAGGAAGACCTCACAAA
>PUNZ01000213.1 GCA_003551945.1 Halovenus sp.
GCGATTTCGTGTTCAAACGCTCGAATCTGTGGATGGTCGGCGGTAAGGATATCTTCGGGAACCGTGTTAATTTCAGCCCAAACCGCACGTTTGTATAGCTCCCGGTGGGCCAACCGTCGGGCCGTCTCTGCAGTGCCAGCACACTCACGGAGAGTCACTTCTAGCTCCGAGTCGTCCATGCGTTGGATGACCTCGGCCGTTGATTCCCCGTCATTGATGACTTTCTCAACGGCCCGTTTGAGCATCGCTTTGGAGATTCGAGCGACGTGATGCGTATAGACGGTTGGGTTCATCAGCGCGCGTGCGACAAGGAGGCTTTCTGCCGTCTGGACGTTTCCTTCGTCAAGCACAAGCTCACCATCCACGAATCGAAGTTCTCGGATGAGGCGGCCGCTGTCGATAGTTCCATACGGAACGCCAGTATGGTGGGCATCGCGGACGAGATAATCCATCCGGTCTACATCGAGTTCCCCCGAAACAAGCTGGCCGAGTTCACCATCGCCGGCAATAAGGTCGGCAATTCGGTCGGGATTAAGACCGTGGTTGGTTAGAACCTCCGCAACGGGGCCGGAATCAAGCAACTCATGGACCTCATCGTGGTACATTCCGGTATGTCGATACAGCACATCCTCAATATTGTGCGAGTACGGGCTGTGTCCGATATCGTGTAAGAGTGCTGCAGCGCGTACTCGTTCAGCTTGTGTCCCCTCGATACCCAGATGGGCGAGTGCGCTGTCAGCGAGATAATAGACGCCAAGGCTATGTTCGAATCGGGTATGGTTTGCGGAAGGATAGACAAGCTCGACGGTCCCAAGCTGTGAAATCCGGCGGAGTCGCTGGACGGCAGGGGTATCAAGCAGCGCCTCAGCCACACCGGAAATTTCGATGTGGTCGTGGACGCTATCTTTGATTGTAGTCATTGGCGCTGTCTTCGTCGCCATCGGATAAAAGTGTCAGCTATTAAGACGAGAAATTGAACTAATGGGCGGATGTATAGCGGTTATGGTCACGTTTCTTTCAGGCGGAACCGGGACACCGAAGCTTCTGTCTGGGGCAGCCGACGTGTTTGCCCCTACGGAGACGACAGTGGTGGCAAACACCGGTGACGATATCGAACTTGGTGGTTTTCTGGTCTGTCCGGACCTCGATACAGTGTTGTTTCTAGGTGGGGAGTGTCTTGATACGGAAACGTGGTGGGGAATCGCGGACGATACCGCCGAAACACACCACGAACTCAAACAGCTCGCTGACGCTGCTGGGCTTGGTACTGGGCCGCGGTATCTCTCCGAAGACGCACAGATAAACGGTCGATATCTCTCTCAATGGCGACGATTTTCGGGCGTTGGCGAGTTCATGCACATTGGCGACCGGGACCGTGCCATCCATCTGACGCGCACCGGCTTGCTGGATGAAGGACACACGCTTACCGAGGTCACACAGATTCTCTCCGACGCGCTCTCGGTCCCATGGACACTGCTGCCAATGAGTGATGACCCGGTGACGACGCTGATTGAAACGCCCAACGGGACGATACACTTTCAGGAGTTCTGGGTCGCCAACAATGGAGAGCCAGCTATCGAGGCCGTCGAGTTTCGGGGAGCAGAGCGTGCGGAGATTACTCAGGAAGTCCGGGAGGCATTAAGCCAACCTGTCGTAATTGGTCCCTCGAACCCGGTAACGAGTATCGGCCCCATGGTGGCCATCGAAGAGTTCAGGGCTGCGCTTGCAAACACGCCGGTTGTCGCAGTCTCACCGTTCGTCGAGGACACCGTGTTTTCCGGACCTGCACCAAAGTTGATGCGTGCAGCAGGGTATGAGCCATCCACAGCGGGCGTTGCGGCTGCCTATCCGTTCGCCGATGCGTTCGTCCTCGATGATGATGACGGGACACAGCTTGATAGGCCAGTAGTTCGAACGGATACGAAAATGGATACGGACGCGGATGCACGGCGGGTTGCCAGGGCAATCGAGAAAGCACTGAACATGGTGAGCTAGAACAGATGCCAACGCATCAAAACACGTCCCCCGTAGCGTTCGACCCACCAGTCGTCCTTGCGAGCTTGAGCGGACAATCGGATGCAGCGTGGGCCAAGCGGGCAAGCGAGTATGCCGGCGGAGCCATGCTGGGCGGAATCGCACTCGATGAGCCGACGAGAGCGGCAGCACGAGAACTCCTCAACCGGGAGCGAGACGAGTTTCTCCCAGCGGACCCGGTATCGTTTATCGATGAGCAACTTTCCGAACTCGAATCGACCGAACTCACGCCGGGGATTAACGTTCGGACGACAGCACTCGAACCGCTAGCTGAGGTGGCACAGGTCTGTGCTTCCCATGGGGCTGTCCTCGAAATTAATGCCCACTGTCGACAGTCGGAGATGTGCTCGGTCGGTGCTGGTGAGTCGCTGCTACGGGATGTGGACTCGCTGGTCGCACAGGTGCAGACCGGGGTAGAATCAGGGGCAACCGTGAGCGTCAAAGTGCGGGCCGAAGTCCCTGATGTTTCGCTGGGTGCGGTGGGAAAGCGGATTGAACAGGCTGGTGCGACACACATTCACATCGATGCAATGGATAGCGAATCAGTCGTCGAGGACGTCCGGGAGGCAACCGACCTCTACATTATTGCAAACAACGAGGTCAGAGACCGTGAGTCAGTGTTTGAGTATTTTGAGTACGGGGCAGACGCGGTGAGCGTTGGGCGACCGAGTGATAATCCTGATGTGCTAGCAACGGTGCGAGAAGCAACGGAAGAGTGGATAAAGACTTCCGTGCAGCGCCCTGACGTGTGAGTAACTGATGACGCTCGACAGAACAACCGTTCAGAATGCACAGCTTGCATTGCTGTTGGAAGTCGCCGGAACGCCAAAGCCTGGAAACGTTGATAGGGAACACGACTATCCAGACTTGCATTTCGAGCACTTTCTCGCAGGGGCGGTTGGGACATATGAGGGTTTTTCTATGATGGCGGACGGTGAGCCAATCGGGACGGGCTTTGAGCGAGCAATCGCCGGGATGAGCAACCAACGTGGTGGGAACACACAGTTCGGTGCGGTCTTATTGCTGACGCCGCTTGTGGCTGCTGCGTCACAGAGGGAGTTAACACCCGACGGGACAACTGCGATTGTGGATGCAACAACGGTCGATGATACGGTTGCGTTCTACAAGGCGTTCGACCACGTCGATGTCGCGGTGAGCGAACCACCGGAGGGAATGGCACCGCTTGACATAAGATACGGAAGTGAGGCGGAAGCAGCAATTCGAGAGCGAGGGATATCATTGGGCGAGTTGATGGCCGAAAGCGCTTCAGTCGATGGGATTGCCAGCGAGTGGACAAGCGGGTTTAAGCGAACGTTCGAGGCCGCGGATGCACTACTGCGCCGCGATGGCCCAGTCACCGAACGAGCAGCAGCGGTCTTTCTGGCGCTCCTGGCCTCCGAACCGGATACGTTCGTTATCGACAAACACGACAGAGAGACAGCTATCGAAGTACAGCAACGGGCCGAGGCAGCGCTTGAAGGCGATGAGAACGTCAACGACCTCGCCGAGGAGTTCATTGCACGAGGAATTAACCCTGGGACAACCGCGGATATCGTCGCCGGTGGCTTGTTCGTTGCACTCGAGCGCGGAATGGAGGTGTAATGAGTGGGCGATGAGTCTCTACCCGGTTGGCCGGTCTCATTTGACGGTATTATCGAATCCATCGTAACGACGGAGGGCCCGAACGGGCTGTGGAACGTGGCTGCCCTCGGGTTGCATGCAAAGAGTAGAACTGGAGATGGTGAGTCAGCGGTGGAAAGGGACGAAACAGCGCCGGAGGTTCATGCACGGACGTGGGGTCGGACGAGAACTTGGCGAAACTTTCGCGAACGCGAGTTGGGATACGTCCAGTTTACCACTGACCCCGTTCTGTTCGTGAAGGCGGCACTGGAAGTATACGAGGTGGAAACGCCGGTCCTTCCCGAAGCGTATGCGTGGGTGGCGGTTACACCAGTGAAGCTTGACAGTGGAACACAGGGAGAAACACCGTGGGTTGATTGGCGGCTAGACCCCGTTGAGGCAGAGACCGTGGAGAGAGTAGTCCCGACGTTCAACCGTGGCTACGGTGCAGTGGTGGAGGCAACCGTCGCAGCGTCTCGGCTTGACGTGCCATCCTATGAGACTGAACAGCTCTGGGAACGGATTGAGTACTTTGAATCGGTTGCCAAGCGCTGTGGAGGCGAGCGCGAGCGCAAGGCGTTCGAGCGACTGTTGGCAGCAATTGAGACCGAGCGGTAGGAATCTTTGGTAGCTGTATTAAAGTGGGTCAACAAGTGAGGCGAGCGCTGCCTGTGGGTCCTCGGCTTTGGCGACGCCGCTTGCCAGCAGAACGCCATCCGCTCCCAGTTCACCGGCCGCAACGACATCCTCACCGGTGGAGATGCCTGCACCACAGTAAACATCGACCGATTCATCCACACTCGCAGCGGCGGAGACGGCATCACGGACGATATCGGGGTCAGCCTGGCTGACTGGCGTTCCGGTTCCGATGAGTTCCGGTGGTTCGACGGCGACCGCATCGGGTCCAAGTGCCGTCACAGCGGCAATCTGTTCAGGATTGTTCGCACAGACACATGTCGAAAGGCCAGCACGGTTTGCTGCCTCAATGCTTGCGTCGATATCGGCGAGTTTCATCCGGTTTTCCGAGTGGTTCAAGAGCGTACCCGTCGCGCCCGCATCAGTTGTTGCCTCAGCAAGCGTGCTGCCAGTATGGCTGCCGTGTTCGACGGGACTGACGTGCTGTGCGTAGGTGGTAACGCCAGTCTCGGCGACGGACTGGAGGTGTGCCGCCTGTGGGGCAATGGCAACTTCTGCATCGGTATCTTCGGCGACTGATGCACCAGCGGTCGCAATCTCAACTGGGTCACACGGGTAGGCTTTCAGATTGACTAGAACGAACATACGCGTGTTTGTTCGGGGCGTTGCAAATAGATTACCGAAGTGCATCCGTCGAGCCAACTTCGAAACCTTCAATTATCCCTGCCGAATACCAGAGAGTGTACGAGGGTTCGTGGTCTAGACTGGTTATGACACCTCCTTGACATGGAGGAGGCCGGCAGTTCAAATCTGCCCGAACCCACTCATTTTGCGGCAAACTAAACGGTAAGTTGTACCTTTGCATTTCCCGAGTTTGAGTTCAGAGAACAAGCGAAAACAAACTCGAATTAATTACCAACGTCAAAATCATCAGCTTCGCCTTGATCAGCCAACGTGTCACGTTCCACCGGTTCGTCGATGGATCGATCATCATCCTCGATAACAGCCTCCGTCCAGCGACCCAAGCGGAACCAAAATACTGCGACGATGAAGGCTAAGACAGCACCCACCGAGTAGGCGGTCCAGATGCCTGTGACGCCGATTCCAAGCGTCGAAAGCTCGAATCCGAAACCCGGAATAGTAACGACCAGCGAGAATGCCAGCAGGATGGCGATGGGGATGCGAAACACCCAGCGTGAAAGAATGGACAGCGCCATCGCCACCTTGGTCTGACCGGCCCCGCGAAACGCCCCCTGAATAACCATCGTGCCACCGAAAAATGCCCATCCGGGGGCGACAATCCAGAGGAACAACTGTCCTTCGGCAACGACATCGGGGCTGTCATCAAAGACCGCAATCAGTGGCTCGGCAAACAGCATCGAAAACAGGGTTGCGGTCCCGAGCATCGCCATCGTCGCCCCTGTCGCAACCCAGGTGACCCGACGTGCCCGGTCGGGCGTCTGCGAGCCAAGATTCTGGCCGACCCCGGTCGCAGTCGCCTGTCCAACTGCACCAGCAACGGACCACGTGACGGACATAATCCGGACGCCGATACCATACGCGGCGATTGCTGCGGTTCCAAAGGGGGTGACGAAGGCAGCCATCGCGACCGAGGCGAAACTACGTGCCCACCCGTCGAGCGTCGCCGGATAACCAATACCAACCAGTTTCCGTAAAATTGCTAAATCGGGAGCAAGGTCGCGAAGATACAGCTTCACGCCGAACCCACCTTGAAGGAGGATATAGACGCCGGCAGCGGCCGCAAACATACGGGAAACGAACGTCGCCCACGCGGCTCCGCGGGTGCCCATCTCGGGGAACGGGCCCCATCCGAGGATGAAAAAGGGGTCCAACACGACGTTCATCCCCGCGGAGATGAAAACAAGCCACATCGCGGTCTTGGTATCGCCCGCACCCTGGAGCGAGGACCGAAACGCAAAGAACAGAAAGGTGAGCGGCAGCGCGAAGAAGATGACCTCGATATACGCAAGTGCCTCGGTGAAGACCTGGTCTTCGGCCCCCATCAACGTGAGCAGTTCGTGTCGGAAGGTATAGCCCAGCACCGCCAGCACCGTCGAGACGGCGATAGCGAGCAGGATGGTTTGTGCGACAACGTTGTCCGCACGGCGTTGGTTCCCGGCCCCGACGTGCTGAGAGACGAGTGCAATCGTCGCTGCGGTCAGCCCCATCGCCGTCGAGACGAACATCCACGATAGGGGAAACATGAGGGAGACACCGGCGACTGCCTCGCTGCTGACTCGCCCCACCCAGAAGATATCCGCCAGGTTGTAGGCGGTTTGCAGGAGATTTCCCAACACAAGCGGCCAGGAAAGCGCGAGCAGCGTCGGGGCAATTGCCCCCGTCGTCATGTCGACCCCCTTGCGTTCCGTTGGCACTACCTCCTCGTTGTCGAGCAGGAGTATCAAACCGGCGTTTGCCCGGAGACGACGCAACGAACACGCTGCGTGAAAGTTGTCTCAGTGTGAGCGTTACTGCAGCAGTGCTGGTGCGTCAACGTTGTGTCCCGCAACGTGACCGTTCAGCGTTGCGGCTGCAGGTGACTCCCTGATCTCCTGCTTGTCGTAGCCAGCCTCGGTGAAGACATCCGTAATCCATCGCTTGCCTCGGAGATTGAATTTCTGGTGGTAGCTTTCAGCGACGGAGAAAGTCTCCACTGGTTCGATGCGTGTTGCAAGCGTGTCGGTGTCGTAGCCGTTTGTCTCAAAATACGTTTCGAGCATCTCCTCCTGTTCTGCGGTCGCAGTAAAGATGATATGGTGATACTGGCGTTTTGGTGGCTGCTGATGCGGATTATGCTGTTGGAACGCATGCTCGACCAATTCAGTGAACGACAGTTGCTCGGGGTCATAGTCGACTTGCACAACCTCGGTGTGGTCACCGAGAGCGTGGTATGATGGATTATCTTTTCTACCACCAGCATAGCCGACTCGCGTGCGGGCCACACCATCTAGAGCGCCAAAATAAGCATCTGGCCCCCAGAAACAACCAAGGCCAAACGTTGCTGTGGCTGTCTCTGTCGAGGCGTTGTTGTCATACTCGCGGAGCACCGTTGGTGTAAGGGTCATAGCGGGGAAACTCTGTCCATTCTACGATCTCCAGCTCGATAACCACTATCGTTCCCACCGGCTGGGCGCAACACCGAGCCACAAGACAACTGCCTGGTACACGAAAACAAGAATCATGACAATTACCAACTCAATCCAAAAACTGAGCCCAGCAACGAACTCTCGGAGAACCGTAATGACAACTGCTACCAATACCAAGATAGCGAGATAGTGTGGCAGCGCTTCTCTGATGTGGTCAGTATCCATGTGTCTTCTTGCACGGAGATACATTTGAAAATTCGTGTTCAAATGCACAGATGCCTTCTCTGGACCAATCACTGGGTAGCAAACGAAGGTTTCGAACAGCGCGGCGTCATCCAATCTCACCACTAGATTGGTGTGATATCAAGCGTCTCGTAGATGAACGCCCACTTATCAAGCGCTTGCTCTATCTGCACGGAGGTTGGCGTCCCCGTCCCGTGACCAGTCTCCTCGACACTATGGTAGCAGACTGGGTCATCACCCGTGGTGGCCTGCTGGACGCGCGCAGTCATTTTGCGGGCGTGGGCCGGATGGACGCGAGTGTCACCCGCTGCCGTCGCGAACAGTGTTGCTGGATACGGACACTCCTCGACGTGATGGTATGGGGAGTACGACCGAAGCCACGCAAACTCCGTTTCGTTCTCGGGAGAGCCGTACTCACCAGTCCACGCTTGGCCAAGCAAAAACCGATGGAACCGGAGCATATCGAGCAGCGGAACCGAACAGATGGCGGACCCAAACAGTTCGGGTCTGCGCGTGAGCGCCGCACCGACGGTCAGGCCACCGTTGCTCCCGCCACTGGCAGCGAGACGGTCAGTAGTTGTGTAGCCAGCATCGACGAGATACTCGGCCGCGGCCTCGAAGTCGTCGAACGTGTGTTCTTTGTGTTCGCGAGAGCCCTGTTCATGCCACTCCTCGCCGAACTCCGAACCACCACGAAGGCACGCCATTGCGAACATACCACCATCTCGCAGGAAGGGCAGACGGTATGGGCTAAGACTCGGTAACTGTGGAATTCGAAAGCCACCATAGGCGTAAAGTATCGCTGGTGCGTTGCCATCGAGTTCACGGTCGGCACGGTGGACGGTAAAGACCGGAACGCTGGCTCCATCTGTTGACTCAACCCAGTGACGTTCAACAGTCAAGTCGAGTTCCGCCTGCGGGTCGAGTTCCGTCGGCAACGTCGGCGACTGAACAACCGCCCAGTCATCGGGCCCGCTCTCCGAACCGGTTTCAACGTAAACGATACTCTTCGGTCTCTCAAAACTCTGGAGTGACAAGAATAACTCCGGCGAGTCGCGACTCCCACGTAGTCCCTGTCTGGGAATTCCCGACAGCGTCGGGAGTGTGAGTTCGTAGCGCTCGGCCCCGTCGCGTTCGTGAATTGAGACAACCGAACTGGCATCCCGAATCCGGTGGACTGCAAGACCGTCACCGACGGGAGCTACCTGTTGAATAACAGCTTCGGCTTCACGAAGTACCAGTTCGAAATCTGCAAGGCTGTCAGCCTCTCCAACCGCAGCGGCATCGATACCGAACACCTGACCGCGCGGTGCGTCATACGTCGTGTGGACGTACACTCGGCCGCCGTTCACAGTAACCGACAGTGGCGAATCGAGGTCGGTCAGGACTGGTTCGAGGTCGTCATCGACAAGCACGAACAGCTCGCTATCGGTGCCAAGTTCGCTACTCGTCACAAGGACAACTCCCGAGTCAGGTCCAACCTGGACCATTGGCCATCGTTCCGGGTCGAACGCAGCGGTGACAAGACGGTCGTCTCCATTGAGTTCGTGATACCGTAGCTCTTTGTCGAGTTGCTCACCTTCGTCGGCGGCACCAGTTGAAGTATAATAGAAGCCGTGCTCGTCCCACGCGACCCCGTTACATCGGCCGACATCTGTGAGGCGCTCGACAATCTCGCCGGTGTCGCTATCCACGACGTGGAGGTCGTACTGTTCGGTACCGGCGTCGTTCAAGCCATAGACGACAAGTGACCCATCCCAGTTTGGCTCGAACCACTGGAGAGCGGTCGTCTCGTCGAACGTTGTCGGGTCGACGAGTGTCTGTTGGTCAGCATCCGGACCATCACGAACGGTCAGTCTGGGTTGTTCCGCATCAGCAGCCTCAATGCGCTGGAAATACCGCCCACCACGTACTGTTGGCAAGAAGTAGTTCTCACGCCATCCAAGTTGCTCAAACGTGGGTGCAAGCGCCTCACGGCGCGCTGTCTGAATGATACTGTCAGTGAACTCGTTTTGCCGGCGCTCCCACTCTGTGACGCGCTCATCGTCACCTTCAAGCCAGCGATACGGGTCTTCGAACGTCTCGCCATGGAGAGTTTCCGTGAAGGACTCACGCTCCGTCTCGGGATATGTTGGCATGGGAGCAACTACTGTTGCTCATTGTTTTGCTGTTATGATGTGCGTTGGAGGGAACTCAGTACAATCTATCTGTTGGGGGAAAATTTCACGAGATGGAAAGGCTAGTGCTGAAGATTAACATGACACTCTTCCAAAGTACAGTAATGCTCAATAAACATGCGTCTGGTCGGGTGTCATCGACTAAGAGCCACGCGAAATTGTCTGCAGTAGATTCTGCGTATCGAGATGAACTAGACCGCGTCGGGAAAGCCCAATACGGTGCCAAGCGTCGGCGTGACCAAGCACGAGTGCGGCGGCTACGGAGTCGCGTTGTCGATGGGCCTGCTATCGGTTCCGGGATTGGCCGCGATGTCTATTCACTACCCAGTGACGTCATTACTGACCCCACCTACGAATCGTATGTCATAAAATTCGCTTCGTCGGACCCAAGAGACACGTTCGGGCAGGCGCGCAACGGGCGGATGCAGAACCGGACCGAGGCGCGGATATGGAAACAGACACGTTGTGAGCTTCTGGTTCCGGTCGTTGACGCCGACCCCCGTGGCTACTGGCTTGTCATGCCAGCGGGTGAACGGATCCCAACTGAGATGAGAGCTGTTGAGCAATTCACCGAACAACTGATAGCTCAGTGTGAGCTTGAGTCACTCGGTACCGATATTATCGAACAAGATATTGTGTCTCTCGACGGAACACCGAAGCTCTGTGATTATGGATACAACCCGGAAAACCGGTGAATCGCCTCGGGGCATTCTCCTTGTATTCTGTAACCACAGCAAGGCAATCAGGAGTCTCTGACAAGTCCGGTCAAGGCTGCTCGATGGAACTGGATGGCATCTTCCTGACCGACGGGAGGATAGCCTGGGTTCGTTACCTCCCCGTTCGAATCGACAGCGCTGTCAGCAATTGCGATAGCGCGGTGAGACGGGGTTATTGAGGGGTATGGCCTTACCGCGGTATATCCAGATTCAAAGGCGCGACGAAGGGGGTCAGGGTTTGAAACGTACCAGTCTGCGACTAGATACTCACACTTTGCAACCGACAGTGCTGGTGGAGCCGCAAGTGGTGCTTCCCAGTCGAGTACTGCCGTGATTGAATCGTCGACAATCAGCGCGTTTCCAGGACGAAAGTCCCACGGAAACAGCCGTGCTGGCGGTTCCGTCACGGGGATGCGCCCGAGCAATTCCTCCAACTCATTGCGAATTGGGTCAAACGGTTCAGGCAGCCGATTAATGGCTTGCCGGCCGTATTCCGTAACCCAATCAGACCACGTTCGACCGCCACCGGTGAGCCCCGTGTCTGAGTGGATGAGCCGGCCGTATGAGTTGAACGGAAAGACCTCGTGAAGGCGGGCAAGCGCCTTACCGAACCAGCGTACCACGTCACGGCGAGTCTCATCGCTGACAGCGGTAAAACGCTGATGCAAATCATCGCCGGCAACATACGCCGTGAGCATATATGCAATGTCGTTGTGTGTCCCTGCTGCGAGGACGGGCGGAACGGGCACGAACGTCCGCCGGCGTATCTCTCGGAGAAGTGTCGCCTCAGTTTGGAGCCAGGTCTGTTCATCACAGAGTTGGACGACGACTGGACCACGGTTGGGAAACGTCGCAATAGCAGTTTGTTTTCGGTTCCCGCGGCTGATTTTGGTCACCTCGATTGACTCCTCCTCAAGCGCTGTAAGCGCAACATGGGCCGTCTGACGCATCCGTTGCGACTCGTAAACGCCCGCAAGACCATCCTCGCTCATTGCTCACCTCGCAGAATACCTGGCACTTCAGCGAGCGAGTCGATAACAAAATCCGGTTTGTACGCCCCCACATCTTGGTCTTGCTGAAGCCACGCGACAGGAAGGCCAGCATTGTGTGCTCCCGCAACATCATAGCGGAGAGAGTTGCCAATGTAGAGCGTCCTTTCCCGGACGGTATCAAGCGACTCGATTGCCCGGTCAAACGGAACCGTATGCGGTTTCGAACGAGAGAGTTCAGCCGCATACACACTCGTGTCGAATCGGTGACTGATACCAAGTGTATCAATTTTCTGTCGTTGCCTGGTTTCTGGACCGTTGGTGACGATGCCTATCTTGCCGGCAGCCGCAGCGTGCTCAAGCGCAGTTTCTGCCCCGGAGGTGAAGGCAACTGCACTGTTATCAATCGATGCAACAAGCGCACGACTTAATTCGAGTATCTCTACCCCAGAGTGTCCGTACTGTGCGGCGACCCGCGCGAATCCCGCGCCAAAATAGCCCACAATATCGTCGTGGTCTGGCGGGCCTTCGAGCGCGTCCCAAAGAGCCTGTGGGTCACCAAATGGAGCCTCATCTACCTGAGCGAACGCCCGTTCGTACATCGCTTGGGTATCCTGCGTCCGCCGACAGAGCGTCCCATCGAGGTCAAAGATCACTGCGTCAAACGGTGGCACGGATAGCAATTGGTGTGAGATGATAAAAACTCGGTGCCGGTCGAACGCGATTCGGGCAACAGAAGAAACAAACACTCTTTTTTCACGACTACAAATCCTCTAGCAATGAGTGGTCCCGGAGACGAGATATTCTGTCCGTCCTGTGGCGAGCGTATCAAGCGCACAGCCAACTTCTGTCGGTCATGTGGGGAACCCAATCGGAAAGGGTCCTCAACAGAGTCCGATACGGAGCAACCCCATAGTGACAGACAACATGAGACAACAGATGAGGAATCAACGGAATACATCCCTCATCGTGACGACGAGTGGCCGGGCCAATCGTGGGATAAACTGGATGGATGGGCAGGTGAACCCCCGAAAGGACATCACGAACCGGGGGCGAGCGATAACGACGCAACCGACTCCTGGTGGGCAAAAGCCCTTCCAGAGAGTGCAAGAAATCGTGATGAAAGCACGGCACGACTGCTTGGAGTTGCTTCAGGCCTTGCCCTTCTCGGTATCGTCATCCTCAGCGTTCTCTCGTTCGTGGTGTTATTTGGTGGAATGTCCGTGGGCCTCGCCTCGATGGATGCCAACACATCCGTAACCATCGAAGAGGTCACCGCCACCGACGATGACGAAACGATTGCAATTTCTCTCGCAGAGGAGTTACCGGAGGATACCGAACTAACCCTTCGGTATAGCGACGACGAAGAAAGCCTCGTGCGAGCGGATGATGGGGAACCGATAGCTTCGTTCAGTCTCAATACGGTTGCTGACCCCGACCGATTTTACTGGGCAGGGGATGAAAACGGCGAAGATACCCCGATAGAAGATGGTGAACTCGTCGAAGCAACTATCGCTGACTCGGGTGACGAGATTCTGCTCACGTTTGATACCCCAGTCGAGATAGCTGATGAAGAGCAGGCACGCGAGGACTTCTCCGTCCTTATCGAAGAACCACAGGACCCAATCGGGTTAGCGCTCCTTGCAACGGCGATCGGACAGTTAGTCGGGTTCGCCGGCCTGTCACTCTGGTATCTCAGACGGCGAGAGTTCTCCTGGGAGCAGATTAAAACATATCTTGGTGTCCGCTTCCCGACGCTGAAAGAGTACGGTATCATTATCGGTGCCTGGATACTGATTCTCATTCTCTCGATCATCGTCGGACTGTTCCTCATGGAACTCCTCCCAGAGGTAACTGGGACGGAACCACCTGAGCCAGCCGATGACCCGATAACCGATATGATAATCGATGACCCAGCAATCGTGCCGTTGTTGATGCTGTTTATGTTTCTCATCGTTGGCCCAGCCGAAGAACTGCTCTTTCGGGGGGTCATTCAGGGCCGACTGCGTGAGCGGTTTTCTGCCGGACCCGCAATCCTGTTTGCAACGCTCATCTTCACCCTCGTCCACGTCATCACCTACATTGGTGCGCCAGCCCAGGTCGCCGTCACGCTACTGGTTCTGTTCGTGACAGCGATTGTACTCGGGATAGTCTATGAGTATACCAAAAACATCGTCGTGGTCTCCTTGCTCCATGGCTTACACAATTCGATGGTTATCCTCTTTACCTATATTGATGCCTCTGTTGGCATGGAGGCCTTCCTCTGGGGGCTTATTTCGCTACTTCCGCTGTAAATCGCCTCGGGTCAATAAGAACTTCCTTCGATAATTTTCTGAATCTGTTCCTCTAACTCGACGAGATGACACAGCGGATTACCTGGGTAGACAACAGGATTTTCGAGCATTCCCACAAGGAGCCCAGTAAACGGTGCTTCGACGACAACGTTCTCCGTTTTGAACGGGTTCGTAATCGTACAAATGTCCTCGCCTTCATGCACCAATTCTCCTTCGGCATGATGCATATCGACAATGCCTCCGACGTCCGCTCGAATCCAGGTTTTTTCGCTTGACCCGGCAATGACGGTCCGCCATCCCGGCCACCGAACAGTTGATTGTGGGAGCATGCCGAACTCCGCAAACACGCTCTCTACACCGGCAAGCGCTTCGTCGATAAGCGTTCGCTGAAAGCGGTGTGCTTCTCCCATCTCGATCGTGATTGTCGGAATGTCGGCACGGGTTGCCTCGCCGCGAAGGGTCCCTTCAGGCCCCTCGCTATCGATGATGACGTTGGTCCCAAACGCCTTCGCAAGCCGTGCGCTGGCGGCGTCGGTCATATCTGCTCGGGCGTGAATCATGTTGGTTCTGCCACGGGTGGAGGTATGAAAATCAAGGCCATAGTCACACGGCTCAATGAAGTTGGTATAGATTTTATGTGCCATCCGTTTGGAACTGGTCGAGCCTTCACTCCCGGGGAACGACCGATTCAAATCACGGTCATAGACCGGAAGATACCGTTCCTGTGCAAGGAATCCAGGGACGTTCAACACCGGGAGACAGACAAGGGTCCCAGCCAGGTCCGAAAGGTCCCATTCGTGTGCCACTTCCCGCACGACTTCGATACCGTTGAGCTCGTCGCCGTGTGAGGCAGCAGTTAGAAAGACCGTCGGCCCCTCCTGCTCGCCGTTGACGATTGTGACCGGAAGCCGAACCGGGTCGCCAAGATACGTTTCACTAATACTGTAGCGGAGGTTTTGGCGTTCACCGGGTGCAACGGCACCGCCGCTGAACGTGAAACTCCCTGCTTCAGTCATCGGTTTTCACCTGTCCGTCGTAGCTAGTCACCGGTGGGCTACCACGTATAGCTGCGCGAAATACTCTCATACCAGTATCTGACCATCCCGCGGTATATATATCACGTTCGAGTCAGTGGCATACGTTTCACTCAAATTTCAGCTATTGCATCGGCACATCTAAGCCACGACCAGTTTGTATTATAGATATGACCGATGAGACGGTACGTGTGGGTGTTCTGTCTCTCCACAATAGTAAAGAAACGAAGGCTATTTTGAACGCAATAGCAGACCTTGGTCACGAACCGGTCTGGCTACGCGAAGAAACGGCAGCTATCAGCGTCGAAGATGGCGAAGTTGATGTTGAACCGGACGTCGACGTGATTGCAAATCGACTGTTGCTTTCAAATACCGAGGCTCCAGCGGAACATCTCGGGTTAGCGACCACGTTCAGTCGAATCCGTCCGATGCTCAACCAGCCGGACGCTGTGCTCGCATCGACACACAAATTCGCCGCTGCTGCAACGCTGGCAGACTGGAATATTCGCGTGCCCGATGCGTTGCTCGCGCTATCAAATGACCGACTGAACGAGGGGCGAGAACGCTTTGGCGACGTTGGCGTCTATAAAACGGCCATCGGTACCCACGGTGGCGGAACCTGGAAAGTCGACCTGACGGAGTATGTCAACCCAAAGGTTGGAAACAGACAGGCATTCTTACAGGAGCTTATCGACCGTGACGACCAAGCACACCGGGACCTCCGCGTGTACGTCGTCGGTGACGAAAGCGTCGGTGCAATGTACCGATATGCCCCAGAAGGTGACTGGCGAACGAACGTCGCACTCGGCGGCGCAGTCGAAGATGCAAGCGACACGATGCCCGAAGAGGCTGCAGAAACGGCACTCTATGCCGCAGAGGTCATGGGCCTGGATTACGCTGGTGTCGACCTCATTGAAGGGTATGATGGCTGGTACGTGCTCGAAGTGAATCCAACGGCTGGGTTCAAAGGCCTCTTTGAGGCAACCGGAGTGTCACCAGCACCGTACATTGCAAAGCTCGCTATCGAGAAAGGTGGAGGAACCGTCGATGAAGCGGATGTGAAAAAGATTTCACAGTCGCTTGATGACTCACGGCCAGCATGTGCACCAACCCCGTCACCGATGCCGGAAGAAGCGCCGGTTATCGGCTATATCGAGGAAGTCATGGTTGCCGGAACGGCGGGGTCGACACAAATTATGGCAAAATCCGATACCGGTGCGACCCGAACCAGTATCGATACAAAACTCGCAGCGGAGATTGGGGCCGGCCCAATTAAAAGCATGACACGAGTGAAATCAGGAAGCGTCAAAGGTGGGAAAGCCCGGCCGGTTGTTGACCTGGTTATCGGTATCGGTGGGAACCAACACACCGTCACGGCAAGCGTTGAAGACCGCTCACACATGCAGTTCCCGATTTTGCTTGGCCGAGATATTCTCGAACACTACCGTGTCGACGTCCGCAAGCGCGCGGACAAAGACGCCAGTGAGCATGATGATAGCGAAATTCTAGAAGAGTAAGTCGCGTCTTATTTTGCTATTTTTCCCGCTCGCTCATATTAACAGCGGGCTCGTCTCCTTCGCCTTCAGTCAAAGACCCATCTGGGGGTACCTGTTTAGGTTCGTCGTCCTCCGCAGCAGGTGAAACCGGTTCCGGGAGGCCGTATGTCCGTTCACACGCTAAACAGATAACGGTCTGGTCATCAAGTAACTCGTACTGGTTGGTGTTTCGCCCAAAAACGCTTCGCTCGCTCCACCGTGCATCGCAATATTCGTGTGGACAGCGCCGTGGTATCTGGCGGTCACCTTCGACTTCCGCAACGACTTCCTCGAGCGTCCGCAGTTCAGTTGCAAGCTCTCGGTCATCAGCTAGCTCCTGTTGAAGATGCTCCAGATGGTGGCTCAGCTCCGCATCCGGCGGGAGGTTCTCAATCTCGAACTCTCGGTTTCGCGTCCCACCCTGGCCAGAGAGGATGCTCACGCTTGGCTGTGGCTCACTCGCTTCTGACCCCTCCTTTTCATCGGTTGGTTCTTCGGCCCAGGAGTTGTGCTGGATGGCGTTTTCTCTGGGAGGTTCCCAGTCTGTCTCTGTGTTTGCTGCCTTTATTCGCAGGATAACAATTGCTATCGAGACGAGAACAAGCGGGGCAACAAGGAACACTCGCCAATCACTCGTTCCGGTACTGAGTGCATCGGTGAGTGCAGGGTTTGCCAGCAGGGGACGGAGGGCAAGCGTCCCAAAGACAGCTGCGACGACAAGCGTCGCCCCGACTTTCTTTGCATCCATTACGTGCTGCTAGCGCACCTATTCGCAAAAATACTGGTATTCGATGGAACAGTCAAACATCTTCGCCTGCATCGCCAGCAAAGCCAATCGCGTTGTCTGTCTTGAGCGAAGTAAGCGCGTCAATCGAACAGAGGTCGTCGATGGCATCCTGTTGAATGGTAATTTGCAGGGAATTAAACGGAAGTTCCTTCTCCACAGTCGCCCCGGCTGCTTCGACAGCATCCACCACCGCTGAATCATCGTGCCTATCAGTATCCATGTCTGCGATAAGCGTCACAGCCTCGTCCTCCTGTGGACTTTCGCGCATTCGTCTGACTGGGTGTGAGAGATACATAGGAGTTAGGCAAGTGGAGTTCGTTCCACAACAGTTCCGTTGACCGTCGGGTACTGTTCAACAATCTCACCACGGTCAAGGTCACCTTCTTCAAGCATCTCTTCAAGCAGCCACCACGCCAGTTCGATGTGGTCCGTCTTTTCGACGTAGAACTCCTCGGGAACGCCAAGCTGTTCGAAGTGAACAGGGTCGGCCCATGTTTTTCCATAGACCAGCGTTCCGTCGTCAGTTACCTCATCAAACGGCCGCCGAATGTTGTAGGCAGTTCGCTTGAGTCTGTTCCGATGTTGTGCAGCGTCTTTGAACACCGACGTACAGAAGTACACTTTCGGGTGGTCACCCATGATTTCGAGAATTTCATGGCTTCCTTCTACAGCGCTCATGTGACCGTCTCTCAGTTCGTATCCTTCCTGTTGCATCCGCCGGAAGTTTCCATGGCTCATCTCGAACTCGTTGATGTTACAGAATTCAGCGGCCCCTTCGTCGAGAAACTCCAAAAACTCCGTTTCGGCGCGGATTCCCGGAATTTCGAACGCAGGCGTAAGCCCTTCTTCACGAGCGATATAGAGGATATCCTCCCACTCAGTGCCGTGAAGGTTGCCCCACTGTTCGAACGGTGGATGAAATCGAATTTCATCCAGCCCTGCCTCAGCAAGCGCTCGCATATTCTCTCGCCCGCCGGTGATTCCGGTATAGAGGTGGGTGTGGTGGTCCTCACCAAATTCGTCTTTCAACAGCGAAATATACCGGCAGGTCCGGTTGAGTACTTCCTGCGGTTCGCCACCAGTTATCGACGTTCCAAGCGCATCCATGCGGGACGCCTCTTCGATAATATCCGCATCAGCTTCGACCTGCCGCTCGTTTGCATAGACCTCCGTCACGTTTTTGCGGTTTTCCCCGAGCGGACAGTAAAAACAGTCCCGCTGGTCACAGTAGCCATAGACGAACAACACCATCTTACCACC
>PUNZ01000056.1 GCA_003551945.1 Halovenus sp.
GCTATATGCGAGGGCTCGGCGAACCGAATCAGACACGGTTCTTTGCGGCGTTCGCAGCCTCGCTGTCGACGGCGCTCGGTATCGCGTTTGCCGAGAACCTCGTCGTGATGTTTCTGTTCTACGAGTTGCTGTCGATTGTGACGTATCCGCTCGTTGCACACGATGAGACAGAGGAGGCCCGCGCCGCTGGTCGGAAATATCTCGCCTACACGTTCTTCGGCGGGGGCTTTCTGGTCCTCGGTGGGACGGTGTTGACTTACTGGCTCACCGGGCTTGCAGACTCTGCCGATGTCGAAGGTGTTGCCGAGGGAGAATCGACGGCAACCGTCGAGTTCGGCGAGATAGCCGAACCGTTGTGGGCCGTTTATGATGCTGCCGGCGCTCCTGAACTCGCGTTCATTGTTGCATTTGCGATGCTTGCGCTTGGATTCGGAACCAAGGCAGCTATCATGCCGCTTCACTCCTGGCTGCCGGATGCGATGGTTGCGCCGACGCCGGTATCGGGGCTGTTGCACGCGGTGGCAGTCGTCAAGTCCGGTGCGTTCGGTGTCTCCCGAGTTGTGCTTGATGTGTTTGAGCCGGAACTCACGGCGGCGCTCAATATGCACATCGCGCTCGCGGCGCTTGCGGCGTTTTCGTTCATCATGGCGTCGTTCATCGCGCTGCGGAAGGATAACCTGAAACGCCGACTCGCATATTCGACGGCGAGTCAGCTAGCCTACATTATCATGGGTGTTGCCCTGCTGGTTCCCGCAGGTGTCGCCGGCGGATTGTTGCATATCCCAGCACACGCATTCATGAAGCTCACCCTGTTTTTCTGTGCGGGTGCGATTCACGTCGAAACGCACACCGACGATATCTCGGATATGGCCGGGATTGCAAAGCGGATGCCGCTGACGATGACGGCGTTTGCGATTGCAGCGGCAGGGATGGCTGGCATTCCGTTGATTGCCGGGTTCGTCTCGAAGTTCTACATGCTGATTGGCGCGATTCAGATGACCGACTCGGCACACGCAATCGGCGAGCCGACCGCTGCTGGATTCGTCTTCGCCGGTGCGCTCATCCTCTCCGGGATTCTCAACATCGCGTACTTCTGGCCGGTCGTTTACACGGCCTTCTTCGAGAGCGAGGACCGCCACGACGCCAAACCGCTCATTGAGTTCCCGCTCGGTGGGAAGAAAGAGTCCTACGGCGTCACCGAGGACGCAGCTACGGATGGCGGTGCGCTCCCGGATGGCGGTCACGAGACGGATGCTGATGAAGAGGGTACACACGATGACCACCACGGAGATGGGCATCACGACGATGACCATCATGATGATGGCCACCACGGCGACCACCATGACCACCACCATCACCACGGGCCGCCACCGGGCGGCTGGGAACGCCGGACGCCGTTTACCGAGAGCACGTGGCTCATGCTGATGCCGATTACGACAATCGTGGTCGGCGCTGTCGTCCTGGGAATCATCCCCGGCGACGTGGTTTTCCTTGACCTTGCACGGGCCGTTGCTGAAGCCGCCACTGGCGGGGAGGTGGCGCCATGAGCGAGTTCCTGACGGTCGTTCCGCCGTCGGTTGTCATTCTTGCAGCCGCCTTTGCGGTTGCGTTCCTCCCGCGATTGGTCGGTCATGCGATTGGAGCGGCGAGCACCCTCTGGTTGCTTGCCGTTGCGCTTCTCGCACCTGAGGGGACGTACTGGGAGATTGAGTTCCTCGGCTTCGCTGGTGCGGTCTTCATGGAGGTCGATTCCCTGACACAGCTGATGGGACTTGCCGCCGGGTTGCTTGCAACAGCAGCCGTCGTCTACGCCTACAGCAGCGACGCCCCGAAGGTGATGACGGCCTTCGCGCTCTCGTATGTTGCCTCGACAACGGGTGTTATCTTCTCCGGCGATTGGCTGACGCTGATTGTCTGGTGGGAGCTGATGGCGGTCACAAGCACGCTGCTCGTCTGGCACCACGGTGGCGATGCGATTCGTGCGGGTTATCGCTACGCCATCGCACATGGCATCGGTGGAAGCCTGTTCCTCTTTGCCGTCATCTGGCATCTTGCCGCAGGCGGCGGCATGAGTCTCGCTGGTGGGATTGCGGTCGGTACCGTTGCACCGCTTGCTGACCTCGGCATCGGTGCGGATATGCCAGCAATCCTTGCGGCGCTCGGTATCGGTGTCAACTGTGGATTCATCGGACTCCACACCTGGCTGCCGGATACCTACCCGCGACCACACATCGCCGCTTCGGTCTTCCTCTCGGTCTTTACGACCAAAACCGGGGCCTACGTTCTCTTGCAGGCGTTCCCCGAAGGAGGAATGCTCCTTGCCTACCTTGGTGGGGCAATGGCCGTCTATGGGGTTATTTTCGCGCTGCTTCAGCACGACATGCGCGCGTTGCTCTCCTATCACATCATGGCACAGGTTGGCTACATGACTGCGGGTATCGGATTGATTGCGGCCTCCGGCGACATCGGTGGCGTCGGTGCGGTGATGCACGCCTTCAACAACATCCTGTTCAAGGCGCTGTTGTTCATGGCGGTCGGTGTCGTCATCTACCGAACTGGTGTCGAGGACCTCTACGAACTCGGTGGACTCTGGCGAAAGATGCCGCTCACGGCCGCTGCGTTCGCGCTCGGCGCACTGGCCATCACGGCAGTACCACCGTTCAACGGCTTCATCAGCAAGGGAATGATTCTCGATGCTGCCGACACCGGCTATTTTGCCGGCGGGAACGAAATCGTCTACTGGATGCTGTTCATCGGCGCGATTGGAACCTTCCTCTCGTTCATCAAACTTGGCTTCTACGTCTTCCTCCATGGTGAGTACGACGGGATGGTCAAAGACGCGACCGTCGGCCAGTCAGCAGCGATGTTTTCGGTTGGTGCGGCCTGTCTCGCGGTCGGGATTCCGGGCATCTGGCAGACCTTCGCTGGCTACGCTGTCGGTGAGGGGCTCGCAACGGGTGCGATTGACCTCGCAGTGGCCGACCTTGACCCATACAGCGTGGGTCACCTGATGGACGCGGCAATCCTGCTCACAATCAGCGTCATCTCGTTCCCGGTGATTCGCCGACTGCTCTATAAGATTGGTCACGTTAGCGACATGAACGTGATTCTCAACCCTGCCACCTTCTACTCAGGCAAGGCAGGCGTCCTTGCGGTGACGGAATCGTTCGGGGCTATCGACCGCGCTGGCATTCGCTTTGTGCGGTTTTGTTACTGGGTCGGTTCGAACCCGGTCACTGCTGCACAGCAGGCAACTGGCTGGTTACCGGGCAGCGTCAGACCAGCGTTTGCCGATGAGAAACACTCGCCTGACGGTGGGGAGGTCTCGCGGCTCTATCTCCGCGCCGGTATCGGCATGACCGTCCTGTTAGTCGGTATCGTGTTGACGGTGTTGCTGGCGTTGTCGTTGTGAAACTAGCGCTGCTTTTTTTATTTATTAGGCGAAGGGTTGAAACCAGTGAGATGCTAATTGTAGGTATGGCAACGACTTCGGACTCGGACAGAAGCGCGCCTTCTGGCGTTGAATTCATCCAGGAAGATGACGGTCGTGTCACCGCCCGTCACATCGAGTCTGGCGTGGCTTCTTTTGGAGAGAGCGAGGCTGAGGCGCTTCGCCAGCTTGGGGATGCTCTCGATAGTCATTTTGGCGATGGAGAGACTATCGACGACCCAGCGAGCTATCTTGATTCTGAGGGCATTGATGTAGATATCGGGAGCGAAGGGCCGCCGCCATGGATTGAATAACGTGGCTCGAACGACGTTCTCATCGCGAGAGGTCATCAAAACACTCACCAAACACGGCTACGTCCCGGTTGGTGGCAAGGGGAGTCATACAACATTGCGCTATGAAAATCCCGATACTGGTGAAGTACGGACTGTTACCGTGCCGAAAGCAGACCCGATACCCACAGGCACCCTCCAATCGATTGCAGACCAAGCGGGAGCAGATGATTTCCACGAATTTTGTAAGTGGGTTAGCCGGACCTGCTAAGATAATCAGTCACGTTGATTTGGGACGGGTATTGTCTCTAGTTCCCGAATTCGCGGTGTTTTTTTGACGGCTGCGTACTGACGTTGTCATGGTTCCGTCGGAAACAGATTGCTCTTTTCGAACAGTTGCCGGGCACCACGAAACGTTTTCCACAAATCCAGTCAAATAGATAGCTATGCAACTGGACCCGACAGAGACGGCAGTCGTCATCGTCGACATGCAAAACGGCTTCTGTCACCCTGACGGCAGCCTCTACGCGCCGGGAAGCGAAGACGCAATCGAGGACTGTGTTGCGCTTGTCGAGCAAGCAAGAGATGCAGGGGCTGCCGTCGTCTACACCCGTGATGTGCATCCACCCGAGCAGTTTGAGGATGCCCACTACTACGACGAGTTCGAGCAGTGGGGCGAACACGTTCTCGAAGGAAGCTGGGATGCTGAACTTGTCTCGGAACTCTCTCCCCGCGAGGAGGAACTCGTCGTGATGAAACACACCTACGATGCCTTCCATCAGACCAAC
>PUNZ01000245.1 GCA_003551945.1 Halovenus sp.
AGAGGCTGTATTCATCAGACAGCCCGCAACTCATAACTCGGATTTTCCACCAACTTCTCGATGAAACGGCGATAGTTCAGCGAGTTAGCTACAGGTTAGGATTCCACGTTGTATGGTGCCACATATCATTGGATAGTTTATGTTTTTCCAACAATACTTGTGCAGTAAAGCAACCGGGAGTCGGGAATGAGCGTCCCAACTCCCCGGAGCTACGCCGACAGTCGGGGAGGGAGTTCTCCGCGTGTTCACAACAACGACCGATCATGATACTGGAACTCATTGGACTCACGCTGGCCATTCTTGCTGCCGTTCTTCTGGCCGTCCAGAACGTTTTGATTCGAGTAGCCACTGACGGGGGTGATATCAGTGATGCTGTCATTGTCATGATGGGAGTTAACCTCGGTATCGTCGCACCACTGGCGGCTGTTCTCCATTATCCAGCATACGGTCTCTCGTGGGAGGCCGCCGGAGTCTTTGCAGCTGCAGGAATCGCCGGGCTCGTCCTCGGGCGCATCTGTATCTTTGCTGGGATTAAGATGATGGGTGCGAGTCGGACGACACCAATCGTTTCAGCTTCGTCGTTAGTATCTACTGTACTGGCAGTATGGCTGTTTGGGGAATCAGTCGTGGCCTCTCACGCCGTCGGCATTGGACTTGTCGTTGGTGGGGTAGCGGTCATCTCGTGGCTGACAGCTGTCGATGAGAAGTCTGACCCGTCAGTACAGAACGTGGGACTCGCGCTTCTTTTCGCACTGGGTGCTGCAGTATTCGTCGGAGTCGAACCAATACTCATCCGGATCGGGCTCGATTCGGGGACACCGATTCTCGTTGGTCTTGCGGTGATGATGACCACCGCATTCGTGAGTTACGCCGGATATTACAGGGTTAACAAGAACTCGTTTTGTTCCCCTCTCGGAACTCCATACACTCGGTGGTACATCAGTGCAGGATTGGCGAGTACGCTCGGACTGCTCACGTACTTCGGAGCACTCGCATCAGCACCAGTGGTGATCGTCATTCCGATTATACACACGGCACCGTTGATCGTTCTCGTAGTGTCGGTCATGTTCCTCCCACAGCGGCTTGAGCGGATCACGTGGCCCCTAATCGCAGCCGCGATGATCGTCGTGATCGGAGCAGTTCTCGTCTCTCTTTCGGGCTGAATACGCGCCCTCTATTCAGCACTTGACTCTTGTCAGTATCAAAGGATTTCAACAGAGCCGGCTGTTCATTTATTTATCCGCCTCTGTTGGATCGCCAGCGCCGCGACGGACTGCGAGCGCACCGTGGTACAGAATCATCGAACAGACAAGTAGTGACGACCCGATGAGCAACACGAAGCTGAGCTGATCGAGTATTGGGCGAGCGAGCCAGTCGGCGAGTTCGCTGAGACCAACTGCCACGCTAGCGAGCAACAACATGAGGCCGAAATAAATCGTTACATCAGCCTCGTTGACGTAGGCGGTCGCACTTGACCCGATTCGTGCGCCAAGTGCACTTCCAATGAGTAGTGCAGTCACGATTCCGAGGTCGATTACGCCGGCTCGGCCATACGTGAACGCACCAACGCCACCGGAAAGCAGCCCGCCGAGCAGGCTCGTTCCAACGGCGACCGCAAGCGGCGTGCCAATCACATAATAGATGGCAGGCATTCTGACGAAGCCCCCGCCGACGCCGAGAAAGCCCGAGACGACACCGACCCCACCGCCGACGCCCGAAATCGTCCACAGCGAAGCTGTACTCCCATCGGCGAGCCGCATCATCGGAGGGATATTGTAGGACTTGATTCGTCTGGCAATCGCCGGAACATCGTCATCGCTGTCAGCGTTCTCCGTCGCTTCTGCTGATTCCGTTTTCTCGTCGCTATCGGCTTCAAGTGCGTTTTTGGTAAATAGTAGTCCAATCGCGGCCAACAGGAGTACATACGCGACGCTTACGACGAGGTTGGCAATGCCAAGAACTTCAAGCCCGAAGACAAGGCGGCTGCCGAGTTCAATTCCGAGAGTAATCCCGACGAACATCAGCGCACCTAGCCGGTAATCAACCTGCCCGGCGTCGTGGTGTTTGAGTGTCGCAATAATGGCAGTACCGAAGACGAAGGTCATCGTACTCCCGATTGCGACCGGGGCAGGATAGCCGAGAATCAACAGTGCAGGTGTGACAAGAAACGCGCCACCCATTCCGAAAAACCCGAAAAAGACGCCGACCATGAAGCCAAAGCTCACAAACAGTGCGAACAGCCCTGCAGTAAGTCCGAGCAACTCAACCATTGATTACTGTCTGAGCCGACCGAAAACGGCCGGTGCGATCGCATCTTCAATGACGCCATAGCCGACATACAGCACGATTGCTTCAACAAAGACAACGGTGATCAGCGCAATGGCGTGGACAGCAGGTGGTCCGCCAGCGAATAGCTCGGTTCCACTCATTGTTGGGCCTCGTCTCGGGTGGATGTAGTGGTATTCATATACAGAACGCTACTCGGCCATAGAATATAACAGTTTGGTGTTTACCATACAATACTATATTCCGGTAATCTATGTATATCCACCCGTAAGTCAGTGATAAGTTATAATCGAATGCTTAATCACGCTTCTTCCGTCGGTTTTACGGCATTTGTGCGTTCCTCTCGATATCTGTTCGTCATCTCGATGACCGGGAGGCTTAATATCACGAAGACAATATTGTCTCACATGTACAATGTAATTGTCGTTACGAGGAATATTTTCGGCGTCGTCAGACAGGGGTTGGGTAGCCGATGAACGGCAAATCCGCGATCATTGCAACCGACCTTTCGAATGCCAGTGAATCCATGATTAACTCCGAGACCGGTCTCCGCTGTCTCAGCCGGATTGGCATCGACCGAATCCATCTCGTAACGGTCGTGCCGTCGAACGTCCACCTGGGAATGCCCGGAATCGACTTCGAAAAACGCCGGCGACGGTCGTTGGGTCGGTACCGATCGACTATTGAATCAGCCGGATTTGCGGTTGACACCCATGTCGTCCGGGGGACCCCCCACCGTCGGATCAACGGTATTGCTGGTTCTGTCGACGCGGATGTGATTCTTGTCGGCTCTCGTGGAAAGAGCCCGCTTGAAAACCGTGTCATCGGCTCGACGGCCCGAAATCTCGCCCGGACGACCGTCGTGCCGCTGTTGGTCGACCGAATCGAACGCGGTGTCAACAAGCCTGAAACAGTTCGTCGACATCTTTTCAAGCGAATATTGTACGCGACCGACTTTTCAGAGAACGCCGAGCGGGCGTTCAATGCGCTCTCATATCTCCGGCATGCGACCAAGGAAGTCACGCTCGTGCACGTCCAATCGCCGAAAGACGATACCGCTGGAATGGACCGCGACCCCGAAACGGAACTCGCCTCGTTGGCCGAACAGATCGATAGCTGGGGACTCAATACGCGGATTGCAGTCCGAACGGGTGACCCGGCAGCTGAAATTCTCGCCGCCGAAGAAAAATACAATCCAAGCACGCTGTTAGTTGGTTCCCGTGGCCGCAGTCGGCTCCGACGGCTGCTTTTGGGGAGTGTCTCTGAGGATATCGTAGCCAACGCAACAGCTAACGTCTTTCTTGTGCCGCCGCCACGGTCGGGTTAAGTGATGTTCTTTCCGACCGACCCATATCCCGTTCGTAATTCCTGTTTATCATCGCGGTTTACTGTGATCGTATTTGTAGATTTTCGCGCTTTATTGGCGAAGAAAATAGTTTCTTCTATGGTGTAGCTCACAAAACGCAGTAGGGTTTAGTGAGTAGGCATTTCTCCGGTGAAGTCGATGGTGCATCTCTGTCGACCAGTGAATCGCTTGAAGAGTGGTATAGTTCACCCGTTCGGAACCCACGTCCCACTGTTCGTCAGTATGCTCGCTGAACGAAAGCAACAATAACCTTTCTGGGAGAAATTATTATCTGCACTTAGATCATACTAATTTTGGTACTCAGTAAAACCACTACTCAGAGAACCGAGGACTACCTTGGAGTTTATCCATCTTACACTCCACGCAAAGATCATCAGCGAAACACGAGATACTGTCGTACGGGCAGTCGTACTCCTCTACATGAACCGATAACCGTCGTTTCTCGTTCTTCCACACCCGTTCCCACGTTTCAATATCCACGTCTGCCGACGAAAACACTACGTCATCATCCCGATCGACGATCTTCGACACTGTCGCCAAATGCCGGTTCTTTTTTACCACGCGAATCGCTTCTTTAAATGACGAACACGGAATCTCCTCATTGTCCTGCGTGTCGCGTAACAAGTGTACCATGATCCGCCCATCATACGTCTCGGTCGGATCCATCGGGTCAGTCATCTATCATTACGTACGGACAGACCCGATTTATAACCAGCGCAAATCACAAAAAACAGACAACAAGATCGTCTCAACAAGCTCCTTCTCAGTCACGCACTCCTTCACACCCAATCAAGCGCCGCGTTGTGCTGTGCTACGTACTCCACATTAAGCCCCC
>PUNZ01000202.1 GCA_003551945.1 Halovenus sp.
ACCACCTGCAGCGCGGCTTGTCACACACGAGTCGCTGCCAACCCCGCGTCCCCAAGAGGGAGACCCTGACCCCAATTGAACCCTAACCCTGACCCTAACCCTAACCCTGACCCCAATTGAACCCTAACCCTGACCCCAATTGAACCCTAACCCTATTTTAACCCTAACCTTAACCCAAACCCTCACCCTAACCTAACCTAACCCTCACCCTAACGCTAACGCCAACCCAGGAGGGAGACACGCTGTGGTTTGCCGGCAACCTGCAAGGCGTGACGTTCCTGCTGCGCATGCCCGGCCTGCGCCACATTGATGCCGACCACACCAAGAAGACCAACGTGGACATCCTGGAGCGCAGGCTGGTGCAGGTGGGGTTGTGATTGGTGCTGATAGTGTAACAACTGGAGTCAAAAGGCATTCCTAGGATGTAAGGATACGCATTTGTAAGGCTTATGATCGTTACACTCGCCCACCACACCAAAAAGACCAACGTGGACATCCTGGAGCGCAGGCTGGTGCAGGTGGGGTTGTGATTGGTGCTGATAGTGTGTGGTGGGCGTGTGTGTGCGTGGGTGTGCTGCTTTCAAAGGCGGCGACCCTGCGCAGCCGTGCCATTGGCCGCAGCATGATGCTGGGGGCGTTGCATTCGGATGCGGAAGTGGCAGCTCCCCCCATTACGTGGGCGGTTTATGTATGCTGCTCTGACAAGCGGGCGCTGCAGAGGCAAACAGCTCTGGACCTAGCCAGAGTGCGAAGGGGACAGGGAGGTGAGGTGCCCCCTGCTGTGCGCGGGGAGCTCAGCTCACGCACCTCGCGCTGGCTGCACCTGCGCGCAGGTGGTCGTTGCCCCGCACAGCCACATCATTGGCCGCAGCGTGAAGGACCTGCGGTTCCGGACGAAGTATGATGCAGCCATCATTGCCGTGCAGCGCAGGGTGGGTGTGCCCGGGGGGTGCTGGCTGAGCGCGCTGTGTGCATGTGTGCGCATGTGTGTGTCCTGCGTGTGCCCTGTGTAGGGCTGGCCAGAACCATATCATTTTACTGTTTGACCGTCTCAAGGCCACTATTTCTCTGCAGAATCAGTTGAGGTGATATGGTCAAACCGTTTGTTGATACTGTTCTGGCCAGCCCTAGTCCTGTGGGACCCCCTACACCTTCCATTACCCTCATCCTAATCCTTACCCTCGCCCTCACCCTTTCCGTATCCTTATCCTATAACTATTTTTTGCGCTGCGTAATGTGACTGCGCCGGGCCACACAGGCGTCCCCATGAGGGCCTCAGCTTCCACCAGTCGGCTCTGCTCACCCCTGCACCCCCTGCTGCAAATGAGGAGCGTGCTGGGATGCTGGTATTGAGTGCTTCCTACCTGCTCCTGCCCATGCCATGCTCCCTCTCCCCATTGCCTGCTGCATAGGGTGAGCGGCTGCGGCAGAAAATTGGGACAATCATGCTCAAGGGAGGGGATGTGCTCTTGCTTGACACTGGTGAGTGGGAGAGCAGATGCAGCTGTGCGTGTGGCATCCATGTGCGGTTGCATGCATGTACGGGAGAGGAGGAGGCTTTGGGCTGCTTCTCGGCTTTGTTAGTGCGCACGTAAATATGCTGCAGCTACTGGGTCGTAGGGCAAGGGCAGGGATGCAGGTGCGGGTGCAAGCACGGTGAATGCGTAGCCGCTTGAGGTGATCGCTCGGCTGCAGCGCCATGCACCACACCCACAAGTTCACACGTTTGGGAGAACGACGAGGAGCTCAGCTGCCACGCCTCGACAAACACACTCACATGCACAGGTACACACACAAATAGCCACACACTCGCGCTCATACACACAAGCGCACACACACATACACACACATGCACACAAACACACAAGCACACACACACATACACACACATGCACACATACACACACGCACATAGCCACACATTCGTGCTCACACACACACAGACACACACACATCATAGACATACACACGCGCTCACACCCACATACCCACATGTACACGTACACACACATAGCCACACACTCGCGCACACACACACACAAGTGCACACACACACACATGCACGCACATGCTCGCACACGCACGTACAGGCTCGCACTTTTTGGCAAACTACAAGGAGGACAAGGCTTTTGCGCTAGTCAGTGAGGTCGACAAGAGCGAGCCGCCCAAGAGCAGCAAGATGTGGCTGGCACTGGCGCTGCTGATTGCCATGATTGCAACACAGGTTTGCTGAGTGTGCATGTGTGTGAGAGAGAGAGCGTGTGAGTAAGTGTGCCTTCACATGCTGTATGCCTTTGTGCGAGTTGCGTACCCTCTGGAAGCTGTGTGTTGGGGAGTGTTCGTGTGTGTTTCTGCGCATATGTGTGCGTGAGCCTGTGCATTCAGTGTGTGGGTGCGTAGGACGCATGGGGGGAAGGAGGGGGGCCGGTGCTTTCGCATTCCTCCCAGCTCCTTCACTGCAGATTGTCTGTGAATTGGATGGCCCCCCTTGCCCTCACTCTTTGCCATCGGTGCATCCGTGGCTGGTGCTCCATCATTGGACATCCCACTTCCTGGCGACCCGCAGGTCATCCAGTCTTTTGGGCCTGGAGGGCCCTACATCAACCTGTGGACGGCCGCGCTGCTGACAGCAGCCCTAATGATCCTCACCCGCTGCATGAGTGGCAAGCAGGCGCGGCAGAGCATGGACTGGTGGGTGGTGCTGCTGCTGATGGTGGTGGCTGATGGTGGTGCTGCTCCTGATGTGTGGTGGGCACAGGGGAGGCGCCGTTGGGATGGCCAGGGGTGTGGCTGGCGGAGTGGGCAGTGTCCGGGGAAAGTCTGCTGTCACCCTTTGGGGCTTTGACCCTGGGTGCCTGGTGAGCTGAGCAGGTGCTGCTGCACGCGTGCACAGGCATGATTGGGGGTGTTTGCTTGCGCTCAACGATGCACGCACTCACACACACGCACTGTTGTTCTCTCACACACACACACACATGCACGCATGCTCTCACACACACACACGCACGCATGCACATGGACGCAGAATCATAGACAATGCAACATGCACTGACGCAGGACGGTGTACATGACCATTGCCTCTGCGTTTGGGGTGAGCCTTGCGACGGAGAACACAAACGTGTCCCAGAACATTGGCTCTGTCTTCATCAACATCAGCATCGCCATCGGCGGCAAGGTGCGCGCTGTGGGGGCTTGGCCATGTTGGTCAGGGAGTGCAAGGGTCAATTGATGGGCCTGTTTCAAGAAGGAGCAGGATCGATGGCTGGTGGATGTGGGCTGTGGTGGAGAAGAAGAGGGTGCTGGAGAGACGTTAACTATGGGCTGCTGTGGCGACTTGCTGGGCCAAATTGGGCCAACACGCTAGCAGTGCGGCAGCAAGCAGCCCCCTCCCCCCCCCTCCCCCCCTTGCCCCAGATCTCGATCCTGAGCGCGCTCTACATCGCCACGGGCGCGCTCTCAGAGATCCTGACCAACAACGCGGCGGCCGCGCTGATGTACCCCATCGCATCCGTCGCTGGGGAGCGGCTCGGTGAGCATGCGTGCGTCTGTCTCTATGTGGTGTGTGTGTGTGTGTGTGTGTGTGCGCATGCTTGCATGTGCATTAATGCACGCGTGTGCGCCAGTATGTGCATTGACCCCTCACTTCTGGTTGCTGCGTCTACCAGACCGGGCCTGCACGCTGAACAAGCCTCCGTTCCCCCAACATAACCCCTGCTGTGTGCCCTGCTGTATGCCCTCAGGCGTCCAGCCCTTCCTGATCTCTGTCAGCATCATGCTGGGCGCCTCCTCCGCCTTCATAAGCCCCTATGGCTACCAGGTGATCGCCTGAGCTGCAACCCTGTGTGGCTTGAAAAGTGGAGGAGTGATGGGGGTTGCTTGCTGTAGTCTGCTGAGTGATGGCGGATGGCAGAGGGGGCCATTGCTCAGTTGCCATCTCAGCTGCCTTGTTGAGCCAGCCATCTTCACAGCGCCCTGCCTTTCAAGCACTTCAGACCCAGCAGCGACTCTGTGTCCATGCCTCATGCCTCACCACACTCACACGCCAGACAAACCTCATGGTCTTTGGAGCTGGCAACTACACGAGTTGGGAGTTTGTAAAGTACGGGGCTGGGTTGAAGGTGGGAGGTGCAAGCAACTGCGTGTGCCAGCCCTTGCTGCGCAGCACAGTACAAACCAGGCAATTGGTGCTCAAGTATCCATTTGCTGCCTCAGTGCTCAGCGCATGTGTATCACGCATTCGCTGAGTGTGCAGCCGCCAACAGGGAGTCCCCTCCCCACCCTCTTGCTTAATGAGGCATGGGATAAGACTCATCGCATGCGTGGCGAGCGAGCCATCACCTCCCCTGGCTCATTCCTCACTGCCCCTCCCCCCCGCCCACCCCATCCCTGCAGCTGTGGCTGTGGATTGTGGCCACCGTGATCTTGGGGTTTGAGGAGTACATCACCATCATGCTGGGCGTCTCCGTTGGGGTCACG
>PUNZ01000077.1 GCA_003551945.1 Halovenus sp.
CAAGACCCCAACTCCGTTCCCTACGAAACGCGCGAAGGACTCACCGAAAACATGGCCGACATCCCAGACGGAGCCCCCGACGACGCCATGGACCTCGTCCGCGAATTCTACTAACTACGGATAGTAGCCAGTCTTTTTCCAAGTATAGCTGTTCACCAGATTCTCGACGCACGCTGTGGAGCGATAGTATTGAGTAATCGATGAGGGTACCAAATCAAAAGAAATAGAACAGCTACGGCATCGCGTCTTCAGGGTCGTCGGGTTCGTCAAGCAGTTCTACGCTTACGAGTCCTTCGACCGATTCAGCCTGGAGCAAGTCAATGAATTCAACAGGCATTCCCGTCGCCTGTATCCCGAATTCGGCCTGTTCATCGATGGTGAGATTGGTCTGGTCTTCAATAGTAGCGGCCACCGTATCAACCGCATGCTGGACGAGTCGCTCCTGCTCAGCTATCAGTGCTTCCTGCTGTTCTTGAAACTCTTCTTCATCAATTTCACCTTGTTGAAGCTCTTGCTGAAGCGCCTGTGCCTGAGCCTCAATGTCCTGAAGTGCTTCTTGGTCAGGAGCAGCAATTATTCCAACGGAGCGTTCGTCTCCATCTGGGATTTCAAGTTCTTCCGGCTCTGCCTCACCATTACCGTTGGTTTCTTCACCTGCTCCGTTATCTCCGTCGTCGCCTGCATCATCATCGGAGCTAAGACTTGTACACCCTGCAAGGAGGGTCATGCCACCAACACCAGCACCCTGAAGGACGCGACGTCGGTTGGCCAGCATATCGCTTTCCATGTACCAAAATTTAGCGGAGGGAGACCCAAAAGGCTTGGTAAATCTCCCATAACGTGAAAATAGGAACGAAAAGACAATCGAAATCGGCCGGCTTTTTACGTCGCACACCACATGAATGGATATGAATCACGAGCAGCTCCCGACAGAGCGACCGGCTGTGGTGACTTGTGGGTTGCCCTACGCAAATGGAAACCTACACGTCGGTCATCTTCGGACCTATGTCGACGGCGACCTGTTCTCACGGGCGTTGAAGCGGGCAGGGCAAGAGACGGCGTTTGTCTGCGGCTCAGACATGCATGGGACACCGGTGGCTGTCAACGCCGCAAAGGAAGGTGTTGAGCCAAAGGACTTCGCCTTACGGCACCACGAACAGTATATCGAACGCTTCGAACAGTTCAACATTGGATTTGATAATTACGGCCACACCCACGACGAGACAAACACGGAACTAACCCAGTCGTTTGTTAAGTCCTGGATTGACAACGACCACGTCCACGAAAAGGAAATAGCGGTAGCATGGGATGCTGAAGAAGACCAGCCACTTCCTGACCGGTATGTAGAAGGAACATGCCCGTACTGTGGAGAGCATGCGCGGGGTGACGAATGTGACGACGGCTGTCAGCGTCATCTTGAACCCGGCGAAATCGAAGACCCCGTCAGTACGATTACCGGGAACTCCGCCGAATACCGGAAACAACCGCATAAGTTCTTGAAGCTGGCTGATTTTCAAACCTATCTGCAAGGGTTCCTCAACCGGCTTGAGGGAACAGACAATGCAAAAAATCAGCCTCGTGAGTGGATTGAAGGGGAACTCGAAGACCTCTGTATTACCCGAGATATGGACTGGGGAATCGATTATCCAGGCGAAAGCGAGGAAGAGTTGGTTCTCTACGTCTGGGTCGACGCACCCATCGAGTATGTTTCCTCGACAAAGCAGTATTCCGAGCGAGTCGGAACCGACACCTACGACTGGGAAGCGGTCTGGAAAGTGAACGGGGAAACCCAGCATGGAACGGAATGGAAAGATGAATGGACGGACGAAACCGGTGAGATAATCCACATCATCGGTCGGGATATTATCCAACACCACTGTGTCTTCTGGCCGGCCATGCTCCGTGGTGCGGGCTATAACGAACCCCGTGCAGTTCTTGCAACCGGCTTCGTCGGTATCGACGGAAAAGCCCTCTCGACGTCCCGGAATAGAGCAATTTGGGCCAAAGAGTATCTCGATGCAGGGTTCCATCCTGACTTGTTCAGATATTACATAGCAACTGGCTCGGACCTCGAGAATGATATCGACTTCTCGTGGGATCGCTTTGCCGAACGAGTGAACGGCGAACTCGTCGGTAACCTCGGTAATTTCTGTTACAGAGCCTTGCTATTTGCCCAACGAAATTACGGAGGGACACCGGATGTTGAGACAAGCAAAGAAATCCAAGATGAGATAGAAACTGCGCTAGAGGCGTTCAGGTCGGCAATCCGTGACTACGATATTCGAGCGATTGGGAACATCGCAGTCGAACTCGCTGCGGTCGGTAACGAGTATATTCAGCGAAACGAGCCGTGGAATCTCGTCGACGACGAACCGGATACTGCAGCACAAGTTATCCGCGATTGTGTCCAGCTTTCGAAAGCCTGTGCTGTTTTGATGCAGCCAGTCATGCCAGAGAAAGCTGAGTCGCTGTGGAACTCACTCGGTGAAGACGGGTCAATCGTTGAAGCGACACTCGGCGATGCGCTCGAAGCGCCACCTGCAGAGTTTGATGAGCCAACTGAACTGTTCACGAAAGTGGAGTCCGACCACGTCGAATCTCTCAACGAGGAACTGAGAGCACGTGTCGAAGCCGCAGAAGCAGATGAGAGAGCGACTGACGGTGACGAGCAATCTCGTGAAGAAAGCGAATCGGCTACTGTCGATATCGAACCGCTTGAAGACGAACGAATCAGCTTTGATGAGTTCCAAGGCATAGATATGCGTGTTGGTGAAATTCTCGAGGCGGAGCCAATTGAAGGTGCAGATAAGCTCCTGAGACTTGATGTCGACCTTGGCGTTGAAACCCGACAGGTCGTGGCCGGTCTCAGAGAGTTACACGACGTGGAAACGCTGGCGGGAACGCGTGTCATCGTCTTGGCGAACATGGAAAAGGCGGAACTCTTTGGCCATGAATCGAACGGGATGGTCCTCGCAGCAGGGGAGGAAGCGGACTTGCTGACGACGTACGAGAACGCGCCACTTGGGACGCGAGTGAGGTAACTGGAAAAAGAACGCTTCGGGAACGACGCCAATTTGCAGACAGTTAGCTTGAAGAGTGCTCAACAGCGCCCGTCGTGGGCTTCGATGGTTGATTCCGGAACCGCCAGAGAGCAGTCCCTCCACCGACAAGGAGGAGGAGTCCACCAGCGACAGTCAAGTACCAACCAATCCATGGCACAAAGGTTGACTGAAAACCGACCAAGGAAAGCTCGCGGAGATAGTTTAGCGGCATGATGAGGGCCCACATACCTGCGCCGATAATGAGTAATTGTCGTTGTACTGGTCGGGACCAGAAAAGCGCAAGAGACAACAGGAGAGCCAGCGGGATTATCACCAAACCACTACCCCATTCAAAGCCAATATGCATATGAGGTAACAGGATATCCGGGATAGGCTCACCGGCCAGGTTAGGATTCACACGAATCCAGGGGAGCCACGTCCCAATAACAATCATTGTCAGGCCAAAACCGACGATAATCGATGGTGCGTATTTGTGGAGGGCCATACCCGATACGTACAACAAGTAACGTGAAAGTTGTTACGAGGTAGCAAATAACGTTGTATATCAAAAGCCGAAAATCGGAACGAACTGGAAGGTCAAGAATGCGCCAATTGTCGAAATCAGTGGGACGAAATTTTGCATAACGACGACGCGGACGGTTGTCGATGGGTCGAACAGTTCGCTTGCAGCCGGAATGTCTTCCGGTTTTTCTTCTCCAATTTTGGGGAGTTCCTCTCCTTCCGTGTCCCCAGCAAGGGAACCAACAGAAACGGCCGTTTCGCTCTCTTGTGAGAGGTCTTTGGGAAGCTCTCTGGCCGGCGTTGTTCGCGTTGCTCGACCCCAGCCAAGCCCAATGATGCTCATCGTTGCGATAATCACAAAACTAGCTGGAATACCAATCGCTGAGAGCCCCACAGTCAGGACAGACGAGACCGTCGCGACGACAATAGCAGCAGTCAGCGGTAGCGCAGTAATATCGTTCCCGAGCGTATCGAGCGTGCGCCGGGCAATCGTAAAGGACCCGATAGCGACCGCAAACGAGCCGAGAATAACTGCGGTGTTGACTTCTAAATCCCCGCTGCCAACCAGCGGAGCCACCGCATTTGCGATATTCGACGTACCAGATGAAAATGCCATCAAACAACCAATGCCGACAACAATGACCACTCCAGTTACCTCACGTCTTGTTGTCCCAGGTCCAAGGCGAGGAATCGGAACGAGCGTTGCCTTATGAAACTCTATCAGTGACCCTTCGGTTGCGTTGATTGCAACCATCCGGTTGAGAGTCGGGTAGAAATATCGGCCAATGACACCGGATATCCAGAATCCGATAATGGGGGCAACAATCCACCAGACTGCAATTTCACCGAGGACAGCCCAATTGAGCGCACCAGCTGCGTGTGCGAGGGCCGCAATTGCGCCGACAGTGGTCATGGAGGTGGACGCTGGGACGCCAAAATAGTTCCCGATAAAAAGCGCAAGTCCAATAAAAAAGAGGACCACAACACCGGTTTCAAGCGTGAATACGCCTTCTTCGGTGAGAATGTCGTCCGAGAGCGTATCGATAACCGCTGGGCCAATTGTCCACGCTCCAATAAAGAAAAACACCGAAAAGAGCGCTGCAGCAAACGCTTTTGAAATGATGTTCGCGCCAACAGCAGGGCCAAACGCAGGACCAGTTGTCGCCCCTCCGATATTGTAGCCAACAAAGATTGCGACAGCAATGCCAATACCGAAGAGAACTTCGCTCACATATATTCCTGTGGTTGCATTGCAGTTAACTTTTTTAGTTGCGTCTTAGGTCCCTTTCCACCCAGTCGCTATCCTCGTGATACTTGATGTGTGAAAGTATCTACCAAACAGCGCTATTTCCGGATCGACAGAGAATCATCGCCGCGAAATGCACTGGCAATCCCGGACCCGAATGCATATGCAATCCGCTGTGTGCCAGCACCGATCCGTCGTCTAAGGCCAATTTGAGGCTCAAACCGCTCGACTGAAACCCCTTTCCCAAGTTCCGATTCAAGATGGTCGATGACATCCTCACGGGTTCCAAGTTCATCTACGAGGCCAATCTCGGCCGCTTGCTCGCCAAGATAGATTCGGGCTTCAGTGTCTCGAATCGCGGTTGGTTCAAGCTCGCGTCTGTCGGCAACGTTCTCGACAAACTGGTCGTAGTAATCATCGATGATTCCTTGGAGATATTCGCGTTCATGTTCCTCAAGGTCACGCAGCGGCACGCCAGCGTCCTTGTACTCACCGGCAGTGAGTTGTTCGTACTCCAAGCCGAGATTATCAGCAAGCTCGGCAGCGGTCACACGCGATCCAATAACACCAATTGACCCAACAAGGCTACCGTTTCGTGCCCAGATTTCGTCACATCCACTTGCGATTTCGTAGCCGCCACTTGCACAGGTATCAGTTGCATAGGCGATGGCCGGTCCGTCGAATTTCTCAATCGCGAGTTTAATATCTTCGCTTGGAACGATCTCACCGCCAGGGGTATTGAGTCTAACCAACAACGCCTCAACGGCACCATCTGCATCTGCGCGTTCAATCTGTTCAACAATGGCGTTTGCCGATGCTCCCATCGGTGCCCGTGACAGTGGGCTCGAATCAACATCACGGCTAATTGGCCCAACGACACCGACTTCCGCGACGTTATATGGTGGCGCGACCGACCGTGCAATCGAGCCACTGACTCGGACGACTGCCGGAAGAAACAACAACAGTAACACGATGGCAGCTAGCTCACGCGTTGATTCTGGATAGCTGAGAAACAGATACCAGCCAGCCCCAACCCCTGCGACGAGCAACAGGAAAAAAACACCAACCCGTTTAACGGTATTCAGCACATGCATATGCACTGCCTTGGGTTGGCTAGTATTAAATCCATGGAGGCAGCGAGAGGAGAACGCTGGTGGCCTTCAGAATGCGATCACAATAATCATCACGACAAACATCAAACTCGTCAACAACACCTGTAACACTTTCGTCGCAAAGGTTCCAAGAACGACGGCGCTGGCTGCGGTTATTCCTCCAGAGATGCTATTCTGACGGCGCACTTCGAGCACGAAGACAGTCACTAACGTCGCAACGATAAGGCCGGGAAGGCTGAAGATGAAAAAGGCAACAACACCAACAGCCCCGGCAATGGTTGCATTGACCGCTGAAGCCCCGCCCATCCGCGCAGCGACGACTGGTCCAACGAGTTTGCCCGCCAGTGCAAGCACCCCAACAAGTGTCAACAGTATGAGTGTCACCGTCCCCGGTGCATCAAAGCCAGTACCACCCCAATAGAGATACACCCCGAGTAAAGAGAGTACTGCGCCCGGGATGCGGGGAGCGATACTGCCAATAATTCCGGCAAGCAGTAACCCGACTGTGAGAAGGGGTAGTATCATTGATTCTTACTTCCGTAATCGCTCTCTGTCGGCTTGTATTGTCGGGTCTCCGTATTCGACGACGAGTTTGTCAACTGCTGCCCCAAGCGCCCGCATCGTCGCAGCACGCGAGTGATAACCTAACTCATCCCTGAGAACCTCCCACGGACGGGCTTGCAACGCTTTCATCACGAGCAATCGCTCCTCAGTGGCTGAAAGGAGTGTCTCCGTGGAAATAGTCGGGTCGGTCAAATACTGAAAAGCAAGTTGTCGTACTGCTCGTGGAGCTGTTTCGAAAATTGCGGCACCGTTCCCAAGACCTGAAAGGATACGCCATTCGAATGTTGTGAGGTCCGGTGAAACCTGACCAGCGGTGGCGCGACAAACAGCGAGAATGATGTCCGGGTCAACCGTTGAAAGTGAATCAGAAACTGTCGCCGGGAAGCGCCGATAGAACCAGTCAGTATGGCGTGCGAGTAACGGTTCACCCGCCTCCGAAAGGGGGTCAAGCATCACTGCAGAGTGTTCACCGCTGCGGTCGTTTTTCGAAGTTGATAGGTGCACAGTTCGAAAGCCGTTCTCTTCCCAAAATGAAATCAGGCGGGGTGTTGCACCGAAACTAACTCCCAACCAGTCGCTAGCGGTCGTCTCTGACAGTGCCCGCTCCCGTAGTTGTGCAAGCAGGTGCGACCCTAATCCACGAGACCGCACCGCCTCGTGTGTCGCAATCCGAAGAATGCGATATCCCTGCTGTTTTGGGGCTGATTCATCGCGCAGTTGGCTTGCTAGCAGGTCTGGAATGAGATTTCCACGAACTCGCCTTCCCTCATACATCGCGCGACGGACTGTTTCGGAGAGACCACCCTCTTTGGCAAGCAGGGCAACTGAAACTGGATGGCCGTCATACAGCAGGGCGTGAACCGACACATTGGGTGCATCAAGAAGTCGGGCAAGGTCATTCGGCTCGGTATGGTAATGTGCAAGCACAAGCAGACCGAAGAGTTCCTGCAACAGCGGTTCGTTCTGCTGAAGAGTTGCTGGAGACAGTGAGCGATACTCAACTGACTCCACTGTCGCGTCTTCGATAGCCGGCGCAACAGGTGGTCTGCCATGCAAGCAGAGTGCGCGAAAAGACCAAACTTCAAGCGGATCTCCCGATGCATATCGAATCGGCTCTAAAAGCGAGATATCGGTGACAGCGTGTCGACTGTCGACGAGTCGCTCTCGAAACCGAACGGCAAACCCCCTGCCAGTCCCCTCATAGCCATGGACCGTCGTGAGAAACGCGAGTCGGTCACAGGAAAGCAGTGAACTGAGCGTTCCGACCGGAATACCCGCTGCCTCATCAACGATGACACAATCTGGGTCATCAGGAAGGGCCTTGGCTTTTTGTGGTGGGACATACCGAATTCTCCCACCGGCAACTGTGACGATTGTATCAGTACCGTGACTTTGGGCAGTGTTCTCTTGGGGACTGATTTCACCGACTGATTCGAAATAGGTGGTTGCCTGCTCAAAGAGAACGTTCGCATGTGTTCGCTTCGGTGCGGTGACCAGCACATCTGCACCATCAAGCGCAAGCGCGGCACTCGCTAGTCCTGCAACGCTTGATTTCCCTCTGCCTCGATGGGCTTCGATGACAACCGCTGCTGGTTCAGTTTCCAACGCCTCGAGCGCAAAGAGCGCATCCTGCTGGTCCTGGGTGAGGCAAGCCTCGTACGCTGAGGTTGGGAATAACCGAGTCTCCGGTGGGACCAGTTCCTCCGTTGGCAGACGAGGCGGTGGATTGGTTAATCCCGTTTTTTCTAGAGAGCGTGTCTCAGCATCGATAATGGCGATACCCGGATGGACTTTCAGCGTGGCAATAAGCCGCTCTCGAAAGGTGGTACCGACATCCGCGGTGCTATACGGTGGGACAGCAAGGGTTTCATCGAAGCCGTCGCGGGTCTCAACCCACTGGTCAAACGGCGGGACCAGCAACAACAGTAGGCCTCCACCTGCGACAGTTCCCGTCACCCCGCCAAGGATGTTTGGCTCACACCGGTCGTGACAATCGAGAATTACAGCTTCCTGCGTTGAGCCGAGGACTGTCTGGTACTGGGTGGGCGAAATATGAGTGAATGCTGAGTAATCGCTATTGATAGCCCCATCAATTGGTTCCGGGCCGAGATAGACCGTATCTTGCGCTGAAATCGCTGCAGCACGGATTGCCTCCAGTGCTCGCACTCGGGTTTGTTTTGGCGTGCCGGTCAGGACGAGGAGCCGACGCTCATTGACCGCCTGTGCCTCGCGTCGGAGGTGTGCTGCAATCTCCATGGAATGTCACCAGCGACAATCAAATCCGGGAACAAAAACGCTCAAAAGAGGGCTTCGCTCTCGTCGAGCACCTGTGCAGGACCACCGAGGCGCCAGCGACGGGTTTCGACACCACAATCCGATACGGCAGCTTCCACTTCATCCACATACTCTGCAGTGGTGTTCACATAGACACTGGCTCCCGTATCGACCGAAAAGTAGACGGGGACCCCGGAGTCCTCTCTAAGTTCTCGAACCGCGTTGAATATCTCGATGGTTCGTGGCTGCCAGTAGACCCAGCCAGCAGGGCCGGTCATCGTCGTCGCCGCAAGCGAAAGTGAGTCATGCTCAGCAAGTTCGAACACACGGTCAAATTCCCCGTTTCGAAGGGCATCGCGCATGTCGGCAATCTGGCTGTGGATGTGCGCCATCCGTCCTTCAAACATATGGCTATCTGCGGCTTCTTTGTGGGCTTCTTCGGTTTCTTTGTACGCTGGAACCATCCCCGCGATAATCCGCAGGTCGGATTCGAACTCCTCGGGTGCGGTAATCCGCTCTGAGCGACAGTCATCGTCGTTGAGGCCCGTATAGAGATGTGAAAACGCGCCTGTCACTGCCCGAGCGGCTGACGAGGAGCCGCGGCGTGCAATCGTCGACACTTCGGGGTGGGTATAGTCGAGTTCTGCTGCTTCCGCAAGTGCAAGTGCAAGTGCCGCAAAGCCTGATGAAGAGGACCCAAAGCCGATATTTGTCGGGAAGGAGTTTTCCGATTCGAATCGAACGGGCGTGTCTGTGTCAGCGAGCTCACGGACGTGGTCAACAACTGCTCGGATTCGTTCTGCACCTCTGCCTTCCACTGTCTCACCGTCCAGGACGTAGGTATCCTCAGTGAGCGACGTATCGAACTCAACGGTCGTTTTCGTGTGGCTTGGGGCAGTGCAAACGCTAATAGAATCGTGATACGGCAGACGCAGTGTTTCATCGCGCATCCCGTGATACTTGATAAGGCCTTGGATTGGGTGAGCCTTTGCAGTTGCTTTCATATCGATACCGAGACAGCGTCGGTACTTGGCAGTTTTGAAGAAATCGTCTGGGGAACAATACCAGTTGAGACGTTGAGTTCACGAGCAACCCAAACCTCATACTGATAGTGCCTCCGGTGGAAACAAGCAGGTATGTCCGAGTTTCTGCCAGTACCGAGCGAGCACCGTGGGGAGTATGAGCGGATTTTACGATACGCGTTCTCGCCAGCAGACGGCCCAGTGACTGAGCAAAAGGGCGATGAGTGGCCGCCTTCCTTGTTTGACCCACGTGGCGTATATCCCACCGAGCAAGGGGACATGAACACACCAGTGAGTGTCTGTAAACTCTATTATCTTGACGCGCAGATTCGCGGTGCGTATCGAACAATTGGGGGGCTCGGTGCAGTCGCAACACCACCTGAGTATCGCCAGCACGGATATGCCCGCAAGCTTTGTCAAGGAGCCCTAACCGAATATCGAGAGAACAATGTGTCACTTGTGGCGCTCTGGCCCTTTGAAACCGGATTTTATCGGTCATTAGGCTGGGCAACAGCAAACAAGGTTATCGAATATTCGATGGCTCCCGACGTATTGCCGTCAGCCCCTGTCGCTGGGGAGTTTGTTCCTATGGCCCCATCAGATTGGGATGACCTCCGTGCCGTTGAGGTAGCCGCAGGGAGTGAGGTGACACTCTCGTTGCGTCGGTCAGAGCAGTGGTGGGAGAAAAGAACGCTTGCCAACTGGGACGGTGGTGGGCACCCATACTGTTACGGATATAAGCGAGAAGGTGAGTTAGCGGGATACCTCGTCTATACAGTTGATGAGGCGGAAAACGGCGAGTCGCTCGCTGTCCAGCACCTAGCCTATACAGACGAAGCGGCATTTGATGCCCTCCTCACATTTCTCAGTCGACATGGGGCACAGATTGAAACCGTCTCACTGACAGTAGCACCAGACATTCCGTTGTTTGACAGAGTTTCTCGACCTGATACGATTTCTGCGTCGATGTATCCGGGGCCGATGGTCCGGTTAACCACGCTTTCGGTCCTTGAATCGTTAGATTGGTCGCCGGTCGAACTCCCATTCACAATAGCCGTTTCTGACCCACTCCTTGACAGTCTTAACGGTCAATGGACCGTCAGAAGCCAAGATGGAGAAATAACACTTACAGCCCGCAACGAATCCGTTAGGGAGCCAGAATTGGCGGTCGACATCGGAACGCTTTCACAGCTGTATATTGGGGCTACTGAGTTCCAAACGGCACGACAACTGGGCCATGCAGAGTGCCAGGACTCGCTCGTTAACCCGCTTTCAAAGGTATTTCCACCCGAATTCGTGTGGTTGCAAGAATTTTACTGAATAAAGACATCCCTAAGTCGGCCTGTTTAGTTGTCACCGGTCACTTTCTCTGCGACGAGTTCTGAACTCGGGTCAAGAAGGCTGTAGAGTCGGGCACCGATAACGACCAACACTGGGATAGCAACAAACATGAACACAATATCGTAGACCCATTCAAAGCCGTCGAGGAGCGGGAGAATGGCACCAGCAAGGCCGCTGTGTGCAACGAGCACGGCAACAAGTACGATCAACCAGTACACTGCTCCAGCGGCGTGTTCAACGAGTTCTTGTGGTCCGTCAAGGCTCATCCGTGTCAATGTTGCGGCCTTTGGCGCAAGATGCACGAGAATGCCAACAAGGACGAGTGTAACTATGGCACCGACAATTGCGGCAAGGGTCACCGGCGTCTGCGGGATAACTCTATCGACGCCCGGAACGAGCGTCAGTAAATAGAGCATGACGACAAGCCAAATGGCGACCAACGTGAGTTTTGTGACTGACCGAACTGTCTTGCTGTCAACCGATTGTTGGAGGTTTGCTTTACTGAGGGTCATGTCTACACCCACAGCTACACACTTGGGGAAAGATAAAACGGAAACTCACTAAAGCGGTGTTAAGCCAACTTTAGCCCGATTTGGTCAAGTGAGAAAACGTCGGTTAGAATGTTTATCGCAACTGATTATGGTGGTGTAATCATTTCGGCAGCCGTCTGTGCGTACTCCACGACGAATCCGAAGCCGGGGAGCAAGAGCACGGTAACCAGTGCAGCCAGTGCAATGGCAGTGTAGAGTCCAACCGGATAGCTGGTTATCTCCAAACTCTCGCTTGGTTCCTCAACCCACATCGCCTTGACAACGCGGGTGTAGTAGTACAGCGAGACGGCGCTGTTAACGATGAGCGCAATTGCGAGCAGTGCCACACCACCTTCAATGGACGCCCACAGGAGGTAGAACTTTGAGAGGAAACCACCGCCCAGTGGGAGGCCAGCCAGCGTAAAGAGGAATAAGCTCATCGCGGCGGCAGCGAATGGTGCCTGCGTTGCCAACCCATTGTAATCTTCGATTCGCCGACCGACCCCCCAGTACTCGACAAGGGCAATGACCAGGAACGCACCGGTGTTCATGAAGCCGTAGACGAACAGGTGGGCCATTCCGGAACCGAGGATGAAAGCCTGATTCCCGCCGGTAAGTGCGGCAAGAGCAATCAGGACATATCCGGCATGTCCAATCGAGGAATACGCCAGCATCCGTTTGACATTCGTCTGTTTGAGGGCTGCAAAGTTTGCGACTGTCATCGTCACGATGGCGAGCACTTGGAACGCAACAATCCAGTCCACCGTGTCACCGACTGCGCCAATTGGGAAGACGTCGACAAACACGCGGAACGTGATGACAAAGCCTGCTGCTTTCGATGCCGATGAGAGGAAGCCGGAGATTGGTGCGGGTGCACCTTCGTAAGCCTCCGGTGCCCAGAAGTGGAACGGAACGGCGGCAATCTTGAAACCGAACCCAGCGAGAATCATCAGGATTCCGATGCCGAGAATTCCGTTTCCACCGGTGATATCACCCTCAACGATGGCCTCTGTCACGGCACCAAACTGGAGCGAGCCAGTTGCGACATAGATGAGCGAGATACCGTAGATGAGGATACCTGACGAGAGCGCGCCGATGAGGAAGTATTTCAATCCTCCCTCGACGCTTCCGCGGTTGTGTTTCAACGAGGCTACGAGCGCATAGGAAGGCAGCGATGCCAGTTCGATGCTAATGAATGCAACAACAAAACTGTTCGAGACAGCAACCATTGCCATCCCTGTCGCTGCCAGTAGCGTGAGCGTGTAATACTCCGCTTGATACGGGTGGTCTTTGAGATAATCGTAGCTCGCAATAATCACCAGGAGGGTGACGCTTGCGATGATGGCGATGAAAAACAGCGCCATCCCGTCAACCACGATGTTTTCGTTAAACAGCGTGATGGCTCCAGCGTTAGCTGGCTCCCCTTCACGTGGTTGTCCGGTTCCGGCGACAAGGAACCAGCCAGTGATAAGGAGCGTCAGCAACGTCCCAACGCCTGAGACGCCAGCAATCCAGATTGCGGCATTTTCGTCTTCCGGTGCTAATGCATCCACCACGAGCAAGAACAACGCGGTGATTGCAAGCACGATAGGCGGTGCAAGTGCGGTCCACTCCTGTAGAATGAATTCAGTCATCGCAGAACACCTCCGAGGACATCAACAGCAACTGTCGCGGTGGCCAATCCCTCATCAACGAGCGGCGAGACAGCATCCTGAATCACCTGATAGATGAGGTCAGGGTTGACACCGAGCAGGATGACCAAGCCGATAAGCACCACCAACGGTGCAATATCATGTACCGGAGCTCGGCCAAGGTCATAGTCAGTTTCTAGTTCGTACTCGCCAAAGAGCGTCCGTTGCATGGCCCACAGCAGGTAGCCGGCGACGAGGACGATACCGAACATCGCCATCGCGGTAACCAGCGGTGCTGCTGTGATGACTGCCGATTCGAACGCACCAATGAAGATGAGCACTTCAGCCGCGAACCCGCTCATCAACGGCAGCCCCATATAGCCAAACGCACCGGCGATGAAAATCGCAACGGTATATGGCATCTTGTCGAACAGACCGCCCATGTCACCGACCATGCGCGTGTGCGTGGCATTGTAAATGACACCGACGGTCATGAACATCAGTCCCGAAATGAGTCCGTGACTGACCATCTGGAAGGTTGCGCCACCCATTCCGTGTGGAGTGAAAGCAACCAGCCCGACGATTACGTACCCCATCGACGAGATCGAGGAGTACGCAACGATGCGTTTCAGGTCGCGCTGGGCCATTGCAAGGAGCGCTCCGTAGATAATGCTAATGACACCAACAACGGCAATGACCAAGGCATACTGGACAGCAATGTCCGGGAGCATCGTGAAGTTGAACCGGAGCAGGGCGTAGGTACCCATTTTCAGGAGGACACCGGCCAGCATCACAGAGACTGGCGTCGGTGCCTCAACGTGTGCGTCCGGAAGCCACGTGTGGAATGGGACGACGGGAACCTTCACCGCAAAGCCGAGGAACAACAACAGGAACACCACGGCCTTCACGTCAAAGGCGGCGATTCCGAGCAGGCTAATTTCTCCGAGTGTCTCCGCCGCGAGGACTGCCTCGGTAATTGCTGGGAGCGAGAGGACCGTGAGCCCATCAAGGTTGAGAACCATCAGGAACAGCCCGATGAACATCACAAGCGAACCAACGTTCGTGTAAATCAGGAACTTGATAGCTGCGTATTTTCGTCGTGGGCCGCCCCAGCGAGCAATCAGGAAGTACATCGGAATGAGGACGAACTCCCAGAAGATGAACCAGACGAAGAAATCGAGCGCGACGAAGACGCCAATCAGTGAGGTCTCCATCAGCAGCATGAAGCCGTAGAACTGTGATTGGTCCTCTTTTATTGGCGTCCACGACGAAATCATCGCTAGCGTGGTCAGGACAGTCGTCAGCGCAAGCAGTGGGAAACTGACACCGTCGACACCGACGTGCCACTGGAGCGTGTACTGGCCGAGTTCGAACCACTCTTGCTGGGTTTCAAAGGCAATAGTGCTCCCGTCTCGAAGCGCGTTACCGGACGCATCGAAGGACAACCACATGATTGCGGTCCCAATAATCGGGAGGACGCTGAGCGTGGTTGCGAGTTTCGCCGCATAGCGGTCTGGCGCGAGGAACACGACAAACGCACTTGCGAGTGTGACCGCAAGGAGGAGTTCAATCAACATTAGAACCACCACCCTCCATCAATACCCAGCCAAACGAGGAGCAACAGCAGCCCCAGCGTCAGCAAGGCAGCATAGTTACTGACGATACCAGTCTGAATCTTCCGGAAGCGTTCACCTGCGTACATACTCACTCCACCTGCTGCGTCGACAAGCCCGTCGATGATACCCTGGTCAAACGTATTTGCACCGCGTGCGATCGGGAGCGTAAACCCGGTTGCGAACCAGACCTGGGCCTCATCCTGGTAGTAGTTGTTCATCAGCACGGTGCGTACACCTCCGAGTTTGGTCATGTGTGGCTCTGGTTCCGGCGCTCGGTAGAGATACCACGCAACACCCAATCCGATGACGGCCAACCCGAGTGCGATTGCCCCAGGTCCAAGTGGCGAAAGCGTGGCGGCTTCATAGCCAGCGTACTCAGAGAGGAGGTCACCATAATGCCCGTATGAGAGGGCGAACTCTGCAGTTCCGTACTCATCGCCGATTGTCGCGCCATCAAGCCATTCAGCAAGGAACAGGTTGTTCTCGCCGATGAACTCCTTGATAACACCCATGTTCAACGCACCGGCAAGAACCGAACCGATACCAAGCACGACCAGTGGGAACTTCATGTTCCAACCAATCGAGTGTGGGTCCTCTGCGTTGGCAGTCCGTGGCTCACCGTGGAAGGTGAGAAAGACCATTCGGAAGGTGTAGAATGCGGTAACGATGACGGCGAGCAATCCAAACCCGTAGGCCACAAAGAGCACGTCTGCGCCACCAAGTGCATGTTCAAGCGTTTCGAACAATGCCTCGTCTTTCGACCAGAAGCCAGCGAACGGGAAGATACCCGCGAGCGCGAGTGAACCGGCGAGGAACGTTAGGTAGGTGACGCGCATCTTGTCTTTGAGACCGCCCATTTCCCACATATTCTCTTCATGGTGCATCGCGATGATGACGGCACCAGCGCCGAGGAAGAGCAGCGCTTTGAAAATCGCGTGCGTAGTGAGGTGGAACACTGCGGCGACATAGCCACCGCCACCCAGCGCGAGCATCATGTAGCCATACTGGGAGATGGTGGAGTATGCGAGCACCTGCTTGAGTTCCTGTTTGACAAGCGCCATCGTCGCGGCAAAGAGCGCCGTGAATCCACCAAGCAGTGCAAGAATTGCAAGGACGTTCGGCGAGAGTGCATAGAAGCCGTACATCCGGGCAACGAGGTAGACACCTGCGGCAACCATCGTCGCTGCGTGAATCAGTGCCGAAACTGGCGTTGGACCTTCCATCGCGTCAGGAAGCCAGGTATGCAGTGGGAACTGGGCAGATTTCCCGATGGCACCACCCAGTATGAGCAGCGCCGTAATATCGATAACTTGCTGGGAACTCAGATTGAGGAAGGTGTATTCCGTCCCATCCCCGACCATGTCCGCGGCCTGGTTGATGAACGAATTCTCACCTGCGTATGCGGTCGTGCCGAACACAGCAAAGACGGCGACGACACCGACGAGGAAGAAGTAGTCCCCGAATCGGGTGACGAGAAACGCCTTCTTGGCTGCGCTTGGTGGGCCGTCACGGCGGAACCAAAAGCCAATCAGCAGATACGAACAGAGGCCCACGAGTTCGAAGAAGACGAACGCCATGAGCAGGTTGTCGCTGACAACGAACGCCAGCATCGAGAAGGTAAACAGGCTCAAACTAGCATAATATCGTGGAAGGCCTGTCTCTCCCTCGTCGTTCATGTAGCCGAGTGAGAAGACGTGGACGAGGAACGCAATCAGCGAGACGATAATGAGCATCAACACTGACAGCGGGTCAAACAGGACACCAAACGTCAGTGTAACGCCTTCGCCTTCGAGACCGGCGATGAATTCATATAATGTCTCTTGATAGGGACCTGCGCCATCGAGCGCCATCTGGAGTGCAACCCAAATCGAAACGGCGAGCGAAAACCCGGTTGCGACAATACCGGCGAGCGCACCCCGGTATGGCATCCATTTGCCGAAGGCAAGGATAATCAAAAACGAGGCGAGCGGGAACAGAACGATTGCTGGTGCAGTAGAGAATATTTCAGACATGTTACCACCTCATAGTGACGGCTTCTGTGACGTCGATGCCGCCGAAGTTTCTGTTGAGCAAGAGGATAATGCCGATACCAATCGCAACCTCTGCTGCGGCAAGTGCAATGACAAACAACGCAAACACTTGCCCGGTAAGGTTGCCGTAAAAGAACGCAAACGCAATGAGATTGATGTTTGCTGCGTTAACCATCAGCTCAACGGACATCAAAAACATGAGTGCATTGCGGCGAACGAGGATACCGAACACGCCGATGGCGAAGACCGCCGCCGAGAGGATGAGGTAGTATTCCGGTGGGACACTCATCAGTTATCCCCCTCCTCGTCCCGTTTTGCGGTCATCAACGCCCCATCGAGGGCCGCGTCGAGCGTGATTGCAATGAGAATCAATGCAACAAGGAATGCCTCCGTGTTCTCGAAAACAGCTTCCGATCCTGCCGCGGCGGGTTCACCGATAAGCGCGTATCCAATCCCGCTGACGATGCTAACATCGGGGAATCCGTCCGCAGCGCCAAACTCACCGGCGAGTATGGTCGCAGTGAGGACTCCAAACAGCCCAACAGCGATAACTCCCGGTAGTAGATACCGTCCGAGTGGAATTAGCTGTGGTCGCGATGTCATGCTTGCACCTCCACGGTCTCATCCGGCCTCGTCAACATCACACCGAAGGTGATGAGGACGAGGACGCCGCCGATATAGACCAGAATCTGAATGACGGCCAAGAACTCGGCGCTGAGCATTACATAATGGATTGCAACGCTCGACAACGCAAGGCCGAGAAACAGGGCCGAATGCCAGACGTCCCGTACGAGGACGACTCCTAAACTGGCGCCGACTGTCACGAGGGCGAAGAGCCCAAATGCGAGTGTCTCCAGTACCATCCTTAGTGGAAATCCTACCGGAGTGCTTTTGAAGATTCCCCTTTTGTTCGCTTTCTTAGAAACGTAAATCAAGCTGAATTCTTCGATTGACAGGTGCGAGGGCACCAATCCCATGGTGGACGAATATGCAGTAGGAGGCCCTTACTTCGGCAGTATTCTTATTCTATTCGACGAGAAGCAAAAGCCCCAGCGGGGCTAATCGTGAATGCTATACAACACGAGAGAAATACTGAGGTATGTACGACCTCATCGTTGTCGGGGCCGGTCCTGCTGGTTCACGACTAGCACGGCGGATGGCTGAACGCGGACTCGATGTGGTCGCTTTCGAACAAGGAGTGGTTGGAGAGCCGCTTGCGTGTTCGGGACACGTTAGTA
>PUNZ01000197.1 GCA_003551945.1 Halovenus sp.
CCGATGACGCCAGTGAACCCGAGTACCAACAAGCAGAGAAAACAGAGAATCGTTATCGAGAGGAAGAAATTATCGAGCGAGCCGACAAACGCCAGATAGCGGTCACCAATCAACACCACGAGCACGAACCCAAAGCCGGCAGCGATGGCAACGCTGCCAAGCAACACGGGAAGGTCGTGGGGAACGCCAGCCTCCTCAACAGCAACGAGAACACCAGTTCGTGGCGTCCCCATTGCAATGAGGGCAAACAACGCAAACACTGTGTTCGCCGTACTCACGCCACTGGCGGCAACGATGAATGACCGCGGACCACGGTACGGAAGCACAACGAGCACCGCAGACGCGGCAATTGCCCCAGAGATAGCAGGTAAATAGCCCACGAACGCACCGGCGAGCGTTCCGAGCAGCGCAACGACGATAATCACCCATGGGGCTGTCGTGACCGTACCCCGCTCTTGTGGTGGTACTCCTTCACCAGAGAGCGCTTCGATGAGAATTGGGGCACCAAACAGCCCACAGAACAGCGGGACAAGCATATCCCCTGCCGGAAAGACACCGCCAGTTTCTACATCAAGTGTAAGAACACCCAGCGCCCCACTCCCAAGCAGCGCAATTGTGCCGCCAAGACGGGCAATCATTGTCCGCTCAGTTACGACGAGCAAAAATGAGACTGTCCCGAGAAAGAGCGTGATATTGTCGGCTATCGTGGGATACGTTCGCTCCATCAGGAGCGTGATTGGCACCGCAAGCGGGACCGCGAATGCAACGGCAAGCGCACTGCCGAGCGCAGAGAGGCGAAGGGCCTCCCGCCCTCGTCCCTCTAAGACAAGTTTGTGTCCGGGAAGCGCTGTCGGAGCAAGGATTGGGTCTGGAACACCAAGCGCCAGGGTTGGGACAACGTCAAGAAACGTATGCGTGACACCCGCAGCAAGCATCGCCGCACCGACGTTGACCGGGTCAGCCGGGATTGCTGGCGCACCGGCGGCGAGAAGTAACGCAAAGTTGTTCGCGTGTAAGCCCGGAACAAGCCCGCTGAGCGTCCCCAGGGTGATTCCAGCGAGGACGAACAGCACCGTCACGAGCGTGGCCTCCATTCGGAGAACTTGCCCCTGGGATGTGATTTAAACTCTCGGGGAGACCACAGAGAGGTGACCAGTCACAGCGAGGTATGTCATAAATGCGAATCTATAATATTCCCACGCAACACAGACAAACCAATGGTTCATCGCTGGCGGTGTCGTCACTGCGATTATACGGTCTGGTCGGCGAGCCGTGAAGCAACCGCCACAAACATCAAATCGCACATTGTCGAACATCACCAGTCACAGCTGTCGGATGACGGCATCCAACGACAGTGGGCCTGTCCGTACTGCGAAGCAACTGGCCAACATCACGACCGAGACCGGTGTGTTACGGCGTTTCAGAATCACCTCTTTGACCACGTCACACCGCTGCTCGAATCCGGCAAGCATGTTGCCGACGATATCAGCGGGACCGGAAGCGTTCTCGTCCTTGGAAAAATGGAAAGTACCGGGGCAAACAACGCACGCATCCACTTTCTCTCGCCGGGTGATATCGTCGTCATGGTCACGACCAACCCCGCCAAGCGGCTCCGTCTCCTCAACGACGAGTTGGCCAGGTGGCCTGCCTCGACGATTATCATTACGACAACCGACAACCCGCTTGCTGGTGTCGAAGATATCGACTTTACCGACATCCCACTCGAGATTGTCAAACTCGACAAGAAACTCGGGCTCGGTGGCTTGGGAGAAACAATTTCGCGAGTGATACAGGAGTACGAAAACGCACAAGGAAAGCTATCGGTCGAAGTCGATATCCTCGAAGAAATTATCCAGACGTTCGATATCGAGATGGTGTTCAAATTCCTCCACGCGTTGACCGGCCGACTGAAACAAGCGAACGCGCTCTCGCACTATTATGTAAATCCAAGCCCGCGAGATGAGTCAACGCTGAATATTCTCAAGCAGGTGTTTGATATGCAGATTGCTGTCTCAGGCTCGACGTTCGTCTCGAAGCCATAGCGAGACCAACAGTAAAGCTGGAAAAAGCGTGCAGGTAGGTGAGCGACCAGTTACATCATGCCGCCCATGCCGCCACCCATACCTCCCATACCGCCCATATCATCGCCAGGCTCGTCCTCACCTTCGGTGGAGAGGTCGCCTGCGGAGATGATATCGTCAATTTTGAGGACAAGGTTGGCGGCTTCACCAGCGGAGACAAGCGCCTGTCGTTTGGCGTGTGGTGTCTCGACGATGCCGGCTTCGAAAGTGTCCTCGATGTTACCGCTGTGGACATTCAATCCGGCGTTTGTCTGGCCGTCGCTGTGGGCAGCGCGGAGGTCAACGAGGGTGTCGATGCTGTCGTAGCCAGCGTTCTCTGCGAGGACGCGTGGAACGACTTCAAGTGCATCAGCAAAGGCCTCGACAGCAAGCTGTTCGCGGCCGCTGACACCGTCGGCGTACTCGCGCAGTCGGCGGGCGACCTCGATTTCTGGTGCGCCACCGCCGGGGAGAACTTCACCGGTGCTGATTGCGGTCCCGACGACATCGAGTGCGTCCTGAACGCCGCGTTCGAGTTCGTCGACGACGTGTTCGGTCGAACCGCGGAGGAGCAAGGTCACGCCGTGGGCGTCCTCGTTGCTCCCTTCGACGTAAAACAACTCTTCATCCTCGTCACGGGAGATGCTGCCGTGACCAAGGAACTCCTCGGTGACGTTGTCGAGGTCAGAGGCGATATCGGCACCGAGAATTTCACGGAGGAACTCGATGTCCGAGCGTTTGACGCGGCGAAGCGCCAGAATACCCTCTTTCGCAAGGTAATGTTGAACCATGTCGTCGATGCCTTTCTGGCAGACGACAACATCCGCACCAACATCGACGATGGTGTCGACGAGTTCACGGAGTTCGGCCTCCTCCTGGTCGAGGAAGGTCTGCAGCTGTGATGGGTCGGTGACGTTGACCTGTGCGTCGGCCTCCGTCTCTTTGAGTTCAAGCGGCGTGTCGGTAACGAGGAACGAAGCATCCTCGAGATCCGTTGGCATGTTCTCGTGGACCGGGTCTTTGCTGATGACAGCGCCGTTGAGGAGTTCGGACGCCTCAGCGGTGTCGCCGGTCTGTGTCTCGATTTTCAGGAAAGCAAGGTCGACGATAGTCGAGCCGTCGTCGGCATCGACGGTGACAGCCTGTGCAGCGTCAACGATGAGTTCGGAAAGCTGGTCTTTGTGCTGTTCTGCCCCTTTGCCAGTCATTGCAGTCTGGGCGACCTGGCGGAGGGTTTCGTCGTCATCGCGGTCAATCTCAATAGCGATATCATCAACTTCGTCACGCGCCTGCTCAGCCGCTTGGCTAAATCCTTTGATAATGGCGGTTGGGTGGACATCCTGTTCGAGCAGGTCTTCCGCATTTTTCAGGAGTTCGCCGGCGATAGCGACGGCGGAGGTGGTCCCGTCTCCCGCCTCGTCTTCCTGCGTCTGTGCGACCTCGACAATCATCTCGGCTGTCGGATTGTCGATATCCATCTCATCAAGGATAGTGACGCCATCGTTCGTGACGACGATATCCCCGAGGGAGTTGACGAGCATTTTGTCCATCCCCTTGGGTCCGAGCGTCGAACGTACCGACTCGGCGACTGCGCGCGCCGCAGCGATGTTGTGCTCCTGGGCGCTTTTGTCTTTCATCCGCTGTGCGTCGTCACCGAGAATTATCATTGGTTGGCCCTGCATTCGCTGGCTCATAATCAGATGATAGGTTGTATGTGGTTCTATATAAATGTATAGGTTATCAGTTCAAGCGAAGCAGCAAGGACAAACCGTGAGAACGGGTAAAAGACCAGTATAACGCCGCTATATCGGGAATATATCGACCGTTGTGAGCGGCGTTTGTTTCGGAGTACCACAGTCATTTATAAGGTAAAACGAGAGTGATGAGGACAAGACCTATCCGAGTGACTACCCACAATACGCACATGAGCGTTGAGACACCGGAGCTTGCCTTCGATGAGGACGGGCTGCTACCGGCAATTGCACAGGACAGTGCCACAAAGGAGGTGCTAATGCTGGCATACGTGACAGAGGAAGCCTTCGAGCGCACGCGCAAAACGGGCGTTGCACATTATTACTCCCGCAGCCGTGACGAACTCTGGAAGAAAGGTGGCTCAAGCGGCCACGTCCAACATGTCGAAGAAGTTCGTATCGACTGTGACGGCGACGCAATTATCTATCTCGTTGAGCAGGTTGGCGGCGCCTGTCACACCGGCTACGAATCGTGTTTCTATCGGACAGCCGATGGCGAAACAGTGAGCGAACAGGTGTTCGACCCAGACGATGTCTACTGAATACGCACACCAAGATGACCCAGTTGCACAGCTCAACGATGCACAAAAGCGACGACAACAG
>PUNZ01000228.1 GCA_003551945.1 Halovenus sp.
ACGGCACCGTCTTTCGGTGGCTCGAAGGTCACGTATTTGGCATCGATACCGAGTGCGTCATACCCCGCTTCGTGCATCGGCGGCGAGAGCGAGTGTCCGACCGGATTCCCAATCAGCCCGTAGACGTTCATATCCGTTGCTGGCAGGGAACGGACCTAAATGGTCCGTTCGATAGTTGTCTTATCTGTAACTTGTATGCTAACCTGTAATTCTGAGAGAAACTGGCTGCTGAATGGAGCGGTTCCCTGTAAGACGGCGGCTTTTTTGTCTCCGAGATGTTGGACTGACTGCTCGCTGAGCCTGTGAACTGAGTATTGATTTGCCCATCTACTGGAGTTGGTATCGGCGTGGCTTATCCTCTCAACGTTCTATCCCTGCGATAAATCTCTCAAGTCGGTTCCGGGATTCTTCGCTCCCAGCAATGATGAGGACGTCGCTTTCTTCAACAACGAAATTTGCACCGATGTCAGTGAGCACGTTCCCGTCCCGTTCAACCGCGACGACTGTACAGCCGGTTTGTTCACGTAAGTCGAGGTCTCCCAGACTCCTGCCGACGAAGGCGGGTGTTGCTCTCCTGACGAACCCGAAATCAACATCGGGAGTCAGAATCTCCTCTTTTTCAATAAGCAGTGACGCCAGACTTTCGCCAGTTACGTTCGCCAACGAGAGCACGAAATCTGCCCCTGCATTATAGAGTTTCTGGACGCTGTCCTCATCGTCTGCACGAGCAATAACCTCTACATCCGGTGCGAGCTCGTTGAGTATCAGTGTTGCAAAGATTGTCGGTGTGTCTTCGTCGAGCGAAAGCACCACAGCGCGTGCATTCCTGACATCTGCACGCAGGAACGTCTCCGGGTCGGTAATATCACCGACAACATCGACTCCCTCTTTGGATTCGATGTCAATCGTCGTCACGGCGATGCCTTCTGTCTGGAGGGCATCCACAATTGACCGGCCGACTGTTCCGTATCCACAGACCACGACGCGGGGTTCGTGGTCTTCGGGTGATGGAATTAGCCGCGTTTCTACATCCTGTAAATCGCCGTGTTCGCCAGCAACTAGCAGGATTGTGTGGTCTTCGATGACGGTGTCCGGGTCGGGTGTGACGACGAACTTCCCGCCAAGCCACGCTCCGACAATGGTGATACCCATTCGGTCAAAGACTCTGGCCTCCCGAAATGACTGCCCAACGAGGTTGCTGCCCTTCTCAATCAGCAGTTCCGTGATCTGGAGGTCGCTCTCCGCCTCGATTGCCTGCTGAAGCTTTTCTGCATACGTGCCTGATGCGCGAAGCCCGAGACTTTTTCCCAGGAGTTGTCGTGCCGAGACGATGTCGTCGGCTCCCGCGTATCGGTGATAGGCTTCTACTGTCTGTTCTCTGATGACGCTAATCGTCCGGAGCTCCGGGTTGACCTGCTTGGCGGAAAGCATTATCGTGGGATTCGCCTCGTCGCCAATATCAGCAACCAGGGCTTTCGCGTGGCCAGCATTCGCTGCCCGGTACGTATCGACAGCCTCCAAGTCCCCCACTATTGCGTTAACCCCCTGTTCGTTCAACTCCGTCACCAGGTCAGGGTCGGAATCGATGTACAGATATGGGATATCAACGGCTTCGAGTTCTGCGTGTAGCACCTCATCCTGGGCGGAGTGACCACAGATAATCACGTGGTCGGTCAGGTTACTGGACGTTGGCGGCCGGGTCTGGAAGGCCTGCCGGAACAACGGTACCGCATACAGTGGGATGGCGAGAAAGACCAGCAGGACGCCCGAGAGGTTCATCAGGACGACCAGTAATGCAAGTGCGTCGCTCTCCCGCCAGAGGTCCGTATCACCGCCGAACCCTGCCGTTGTTAATGCCTCGATAACGACCTGCAATGCTTGAAAAAGCGAAATTTCTTCCTCTACGAACGTCCACAGTGCCCACTGGTAAATGTAGGTGTAGATGATGACGAGTCCCGCGATGGTGGTTACTGTGAGTGCGATTCGGCGCTGCCAGTTGGTATCCGCCTCAATTGTAGTCGAGTTCGTACTCATGCCAGTGATGCGATGCGGTTAATAATTGCAGACCGGAGTGAACGCCGGGTTGGTTCCCCACTTCGGGTGAGAACAATCGTGCCAGAGGCCTGCTCTCCGATGGTATCTGGAATCGCACCAGAGAGGATACGTTCGACAGAACTCACCCGTGACACACCAAGGACAGTCGTGTCGTACCCCTGGGCGATTGAGACGAGTTCTGACGCGATATCGTCGGTGACGATGACATCCGAGTCGTAGTCTTCAACACCTGCTGTCTGGGCCGTCTCCTCGATGAGTGACTGCCCGCGTTCGACCACATCTGCCTGGTCTTCGTCTTCGGTACGTTGCTGGACGTTCACCAGGGTAAGCGAAGCTCCTTTCTCTGCACGGACGAACGCTGCTGCCTTTTTAACGGCGACACCCGAGTACGGGCCTTCACCGACGAACGCGACTACGTCTCCGACAGCTTCGTCACCCTGTCTCACCAGTGTGACTTCGCACGGAGCGCGTTCGATGATCTTGTCGATATTCGAGCCGAGGACGCGCTCCCGCCGTTTGCGTGTTCCCGACCAGCCCATAACAACGTCGTCGGCTTCCTCCTGCTCGATTATCCGCAGGATCGTTTCGCCAATGTCCCGGCCGACAACTGCCCGAGTCCGCAGACCAACGCCGAGTTCCTGGGCGATGTCTTCGGCCTGTTCAAGCAATTCTTGCTGTCGTTTGATGCGTTCCTGCTCGTAGCTAACTTCTTGAGCGAGCGAGGTTTGGTCTGGAACCGTAATGATGTTCGCGGCGATTATCTCTGCGTCACGGTCCTGCCGTGCAGCCGAGGCTGCCGCGAGACGGAGTAGTCCCCGCTCGGTGGCCGGATTCGCAACCGGGACGACAATTCGGTATGGCGTTTCCGTTTCTGTGTCCGCTGTCGGCTCAACGGTGTCGATCAGTTCTTCGGCCATGAGGCCCGTCCGGTCGACGCGCGTTCGGCCGTAGAAGTAATACCACAGTCCACCGACGACTGCGATGCCAACACCGCCAATCTGCGGGAGAGGATCCATCTGTGTGAGGATGAATATCCCGGAGAAGACCCCGAAAATCTGCATCCAGGGATACAGGGGGGAGCGGAACCCGGGGTCGTACCACTCGGGGTCCCGTCGACGAAACGCCATGAGCGAGAGACAGACCAGAATGTAGACGACGATCTGGAACGCGCCAGCGGTCTTGGCGATATCCTCGACAGGCAATGCAATGATGATAAACAACATCGCGCCGCCGGTCGTGAGAATTGCCGTGGTCGGTGTTCGGAACCGGCTGCTGACAGTCGCGAATACCTCCGGGAGGAGGTTATCACGGCTCAATGCGAACGGGTAGCGCGACGCGGTGAGGATGCCCGCGTTGGCGGTGCTTATCAACGCGAACATCGCGGCAATGACGATAGCAACGACCATCAGGAATCCAAGTCCGACCACCTCGACGACGGCCACGACCGGGATGTTCTCCCACTCATCGGTCAGGAGCATCTCTGGTTCGACGACACCGACGATGATGGCGACAATAAGTGCATACAGTGCGGTCGTGAGAGCGAGCGACAACAACAGCCCCAGCGGGAGGTTCCGCCCGGGATTTTCGATCTCCTCGGCGACTGCGGCGACCTTGGTAACGCCACCGTAGGAAATCAGGACGGTCGCGGTCGCTGCGAACAGACCGGCAGTCCCCTCGGAGAAGAATCCGTCGACGCTACCGCCGTACAGCGTCGTATTGACGCTGCCACCGGTGAGTGCGACGAAGCCACCCAGGATGAACAGCATAATCAACACGAGGATCTTCTGTAACCCGCCTGTTTGCTTGACCCCAACGACGTTGACGCTAATCAGGAACGCCCCGATGAGGACTGCAAGGACTCTCAGTTCGGTCTCTGTCATCGTCACACCGAAACTCGAAAGGACAGGTTCGAGGTAGAACATTCCCCCGAATAGGGCAAGCGCCCCTTTGAACATCAACATGAGCCAGGTTCCCAGCCCAGCAATCGTCCCTGCACTAGGGCCTATCCCCCGTTCGATGAAAATGTAATCTCCTCCGGCCTCGGGCATTGCCGTACCGAGTTCCGCAATACTGACTGCTGCTGGGAGCACAAGCACGGCAGCGATAATGAAGGCAAGAATGACGGACGGACCGGCCTCAGCCATTGCTAATCCCGGGAGGATGAAGATACCACTGCCGATCATCGCACCCATACTGATCGCCACAACCGAAGGCAGCCCAAGGTCGCGTTCGAGTTCTTCTGACATGGTTTTCTTTACGCTCGTTCGCTACCGATTCGTTACTGTGACGGACTTCCCAAGCACAGACATATAATCTCACCGAATTACGAGAGTAAAATCAACTCTGGAAACACTCAAAGGGAGTGATAATTCCACTTCGATGGGGTCCATCTACTGTAACTTGACCAATTTCTCTTAATAGTGCTGCTTGGGATTGATGAAGAGAATTTCTTAATATTGTTGCCTTTGACGAGTACAGGCACTGTCGGTTGAAATTCGACAAGAAACAAAATCAACGTATTGTCTGTGTTTCATCTGAAATTGTATCCGATACCTTCAGCAAAGTCTCTACCGACCGCTCTCCAGTGAGTGGGTCAGAATAACCGTAGTTATGGGTTCGTGAGAGAGTCACTCCACTGGTTCTACTTGTGGAAGTGCGATGACCGGCAGCTCACACGTGGTAACAAGTTTCAGAGACGGATCGCCCGAGAGGAACTGCACGATTCGGTTACCGCTTCGGGAATCTGTTATGGCCATACGACCCCTGGATTAATTATTGGTTAGCTGACTTCTCTGTGCTCGGAGCTTCTTCCTTTGGGTCATGTTTGAACGTATACGTTGCAATCTCGCCTGACTCACAGACTGAACATTGGTCCGGCGTCGATTCGAACTTCGCCCCACAGTGGCGACACTCATAAAGTGTCGGTTCATCTTCGTTTGGGTCGGTTTCGGAAGATTCAATCAACGAATCCGGGAGAAATTTGTCAAATGGCATAATAATTTCACATAGTTGACGCTATTGAGTCAGATCATCGGGATGCTGAAACGCTTCAACAGCTGGTTTCTCGTCAGTGTCTGGTGAGAACACGGTGACGATATCGTTCGCCTTGATTGTTGTTTCGCCCTGAGGGGTGAGAACCGTATCGCCACGCTCTATGGCGATAACGAGCGTTCCGGCGTCAAGGATTCCCTCCTCAGTTGCCTCCGCGAGTGTATATCCGGTGACGGGTGCTTCTTTGTGAACAGTTAGTTCCACGAGTTCAGCTCCTCCAGCAAGACTCAAATAGTCGGCTAGCGGTTGCCGTCGGTGCCCGTCGCCAGGACCGTATGGCGAATACGGGAAATGAAACTCTTCCTGGAGAAGGAATTCGTCTTCGATTTCGACACCTGCTTGTTCGAGTTCTCGTCCGACTTGGCGTAGGTCTGACGTATTCTGTCCAACAGCGAGCACGTGAATATTCATTCGGCCGCCCATGAGTTCTCGGACGTTGATCACACCTGGAATTGTCCCGACCTTCCGTGCAACTGCTTCCACGTCACCGAATGTAGCATGGCACATAAAAAGGTTCATCAACGACCCGTCTGCCTCCTCGAAATCAACGGTGGCGTGATAGCCCGTCAGTATTCCGTGCTCTTCGAGCTGTGCGATTCGATTACGTACCGTTGCGTCAGAGACGTTCACGTTTTCAGCGATTGAGGCTGCTGTCGTATTTCGAGCATCACCCATGAGAGAGTGAATAATCCGCCGGTCAATTTCATCAAGCCGGTATTCGCCGTTTTTTCCCATAATCTACTATGGTTACCATAGGTGTATATTTGTACTGTATTTTGGAAAGCCAAAAATAGATGCAAACGAATTCGTAACCTCCAAGACTGTATCAATCCACGTCGGGACATTTGACGACATACCAGTAAGGATATCGGTTTTCGGTCCAGTCAAACCCCTCTTTCCTCTGAATAGCGATTAGATGCCACCAGAGCCAGATTGTCACACATCCCATCGGAAAGACCGTTACTGGGTGAGCAGGACCTGTGCTTATCAGTAACGAGCTGATGATTGGACCACCAAACGAGAGTATCACCGCTATAGAGAGTACCCAACCCGTTGGCTCCTGGGTAATTCTCTGTTGAAACCATTCCTCGACGGCCAGAGTTTGCTTGGTAACATTGGACATAATTGTAATACGATTCCCCAATTATATAACACTCTAGGTTGGGAAAACGATATCTAGTCTTAATATAATTCGTTTTCAGAAAAAATGTCGGTAGATTTATCTACAATCGTTGCTACAGTTCTGGTATGACTGATTCACTACTGGGACGAATTATTGTCCCAATCGCAAACGAAACAGATACGACCGCAACCTGTGAAGCGTTGCTTCCACATCTTGACGAGACTGTAGAGTTGGTCAATCTCTTGTACGTAATCGAGCAGAGGAAAGGGTATATCGACGCGACATCACCAGAGGCTCTCAAACAGGAAGCTCAACGCTGGTTCACCATCGCGGGGGGATATCTCGGTTCTTTCGACGGCTTTCAGACCGAACTCCGTGCTGGCCCCGATATCGTAGACGAAATTACCGCGAGTGCCGTCGAACACGATGCAACTGCTATCGTCTTCAGACCTACTGAAAAAAGCGGCCTGTCACGGTTGCTTTCGTCAGATGTACGCAGTCGGTTGCCCACGGAGAGCCCGTGTCCAGTCATTGCCCTCAACATGAACGGTGATGAGACACTAAAGGAGGTGATGAAATAATGTATCTCATAGTCGTCGGTGCAGGACGGATTGGCTCGAGTTTCATCGAGATGGCGACCTCGGACGGTCAGGACGTGGTTGTCATCGAACAAGACGACCTGCGCGCGGACGAGATTGCAGACACCTACGACTGTCTCGTGCTTAACGCGGATGCGACGGATACTGACGTACTGGAGGAGGCAGGCATTGAGCGTGCTGACGCTGTCGTCAGTACGACAGACGATGATGCAGTGAACGCGATGGTTATGTTGCTGGCACAGGAGTTCGATGTGGAGTCGTTAATCAGTGTTGTCCGGGACCCAGGGCATATCCCCGTTTTCGAGAAAGTTGGCGTCACGCTGGTAGAAAACCCCCACCAGTTGATCGCTGAACATCTCTATCACTCGGTCAAACATCCCGCTGTCGAGGACTTCATGCACCTCGAAGGAGACTCCGAGTTCATCGAAATTAAGCCCTCGCCGGGCGCACCAATCACTCGTCAGCCGCTCACAGAGGCCCCCGATGCAGGGGCATTCCCTGACGGTGCGCTTGTGGTTGCAATCGTCCGTAATGGTGATGTCCTTACACCTGCCGGGGATACGACACTCGAACCTGGTGACCTCGTCACGGTACTGGTCAACGAATCTTCACTCGACGAGGTGCTGGAGGCCTTCGGCCACGAGTCCAACGGGAGTTGAGGGGATTACACCATGAGCACACTTCCAACTGTTGTACGAGACGTTGGGCGGATTTTGCAGGCTGTCTCGCTGATGCTAGTCTTCTCGGCGGTTGTGGCTGCTGTCAACGCCGAGTTCTTTGCAATTCCAGCATTTCTCATCTCCGCCGTGGTGATGGCTGGCGTCGGGATCGGACTCGCCCGCCTGTTTGCCGACGCAGATTCACCAGGGAAACTGGAGGCGATGATAACGGCTGCGAGCGCGTGGGGCGCACTGGCCTTCCTCGGCTCTCTGCCGTTTATCCTCATTGCATGGACGATCTATCTGGATCCGTACCCGGCGTGGATGAACACGCCAGCGGTCGATGAGACGACTGACGTGTTCCGACAGCCGGTTAACGGTATCTTCGAGTCAATTAGTGGGTTCACCAGCACGGGACTGACGATGGCACTCGTTGAGGACGAACTACCCCGCTCCTTGCACTGGTGGCGTTCGTTCACCGAGTGGGTTGGTGGGGTTGGCGTGATCGTGCTTACAGTTGCCATCCTTGCACGCCCCGGGAGTGGGTCACTGACGTTGTTCGAGTCAGAAGCGCGTGAAAAGAAGAGCAAGATCCACCCAAGCATCGTTTCGACGGTCAAAGAAATTTGGAAGATATACCTCGGGTTCACTGTTGCTGCGATTGTGTTATTACTCGTAGCCGGGATGCCACTGTGGCCCGCCATCAACCATGCAATGACTGCCATCGCAACTGGGGGATTCTCTGTCCACGCCGACTCAATAGGGGCGTATGGCGCGGTGATTCAGTACGCAGTCGTTCCAATTATGATCGCTGGGAGTATCGCATTCCCCGTCCATTATCTCATCCTCAAGGGTGAGATCGATAACTTCTGGCGGGATATCCAGACACGATGGGTGTTTCTCTGGTTCGCTATTGGGACCGTGGCACTCACATTCGTGCTGTGGGTCGGTGGCGGCGATCCGGTCGGTCAATTCGATGACTTTGAAGAAACGTTCCGGGCGGCCCTCTTCCAGTTCGTCTCCGCTACTTCGAATACAGGATTCGGGACAGCGGCGATCGGTGATGGAACTGGACGGGCGATGTCTGCCGGTGCTACCTTCATCATTTGTCTCGGGATGCTCACTGGGGCAGCAGCAGGCTCAACGGTTGGTGGCCTAAAACTGATCCGCGTCATTACGCTCGTGAAGGGAACAATCTGGCAGGTTGGCGATGTCTTCGCCCCAGATAGTGCAGTTCGACGGCTGAAACTCGGAAAACGAAAACTCGATGAGGACCAGGTCCAAGCGGAGTACACAGAGGCAGCGGTCGTGTTCGTGCTCTGGATCGTCTTCTTGATTATCGGCGTTGCGGTCCTACTGTGGGTGCTTTCACCGGAACATCCAGTCGAGTACGTCATCTTCGACGTAATGAGTGCGCAGAGCAACGTCGGACTTGATGCCGGCATCACGGGACCAGACCTGCCAGACACCGCCAAAGTGATGTTGATTTTCAACATGTGGATTGGACGGCTAGAAATTATTCCGGTTGCGGTACTTCTCGGTGCAGCCTTCCATCGATTCAACCTGTACAAATGAGTGAGCGTACTCCGAGCCAACAGGGTAGTTTTGTGGATTCACTTTTTTTACTAATTACTGTCCTCTAATTGATAAGACACATTACATAAAAAATACGCCATCTCCTATCTAAACTGTATTTTGGAATCCCATAATTCTCTTTCCGAATTATATCGTCTATTAATTTCGTTTTAATTAATACAGTCGTAAATATTATATGTGGTCGTATTATCTCTTCAAGCATGAAAATCGTTGAACAGCAAGCGAAGTGTTCTTGTGAGGGATGTTTTTAGATGAGCTCACAAGATACAGAGCTCGCCCGAGACCTCGGATTTCTCGAAGCCTATACACTCGGTCTCGGGACAATGATTGGCGCGGGCATCTTTGTCCTACCAGGAATTGTAGCCGATGCTGCAGGACCAGCGAGTATGGTTTCGTTCGTAATCGGCGGCGTTGTTGCCTTGCTTGCGGCGCTTTCGCTTTCCGAACTCGCGACAGGGATGCCAAAGGCCGGTGGCAGCTACTACTACATCAATCACGCGCTGGGGAGTTTCTTCGGGACAATTGTTGGGTGGGGGATGTGGGCAGGATTGATGTTCGCCACTGCCTTCTATATGCTTGGGTTCGGGCAGTACCTCCTTGACCAGCCATCGACCGCTATAGGCGTCGTTCTTGCGGCACTGGTGATGGCATCACTGCTCGTCATGCTGAATTATCGCGGGGTTAAAGAAACCGGCTCGTTCCAGAATTATATTGTCATTTCATTGGTCGGTCTCATTCTGGTTTTTATTATTGTTGGACTGCTGAGCATTAACCCGGACAACCTCACACCGTTTACCGGTGATGAAGGATGGGCAGCTGTCGGCGTGACCGCCGGGACTGTGTTCGTCACGTTCATCGGCTTCGAAGTGATTGCGACCAGTGCTGAGGAAATCAAAGAGCCAGGACGGAATCTCCCGCTTTCGATGGTCGCAGCGGTCGTCACACCAACGCTTCTCTACGTGCTGGTAATGCTCGTCAGTCTGGCGTCCTGCCAATTGAAGCACTGGCGGATTCTGACGTGCCGGTTGCGGATGTTGCCCGCGAAACAGCAGGCATCTTCGGAAACATTAGCGTCGCTGGATTCAGCGTATCTCTTGGGACTGTCGGCTTCGGAATCATGATTGTGGGGGCGATTCTAGCGACGATTTCCTCGGCAAATGCATCAATTCTTTCGGCTGCCCGCGTCAATTTCGCCATGGGGAGAGACCGGATTCTTGCGGACTGGCTCAACAAAATTCACGGACGCTATCGCACACCGTATCGTGCGATTGTTGCAACCGGAGTTGTCATCCTTGTGTTGATTGCCAGCCCACTCCCGATTGCGACGCTTGCAGACGTGGCAGCGTTCCTGTTCCTCCTGACGTACGCACTTGTCCACATTGCTGTGGTCGTTCTTCGTCGGGCTGAACCCGAGGGGTATGACCCAGACTTCCGAATTCCCTCGGTGTTGTACCCTGCTGTTCCAGTTGCCGGGTTTCTTGCCTGTATCGGCGTCATGGTACAGATGGGCGAGGACCCGGCAATTATTCGAATGCCGGACGCACTGTTCGGAGCCGGAGTGCCCCTACCTACTTTCGAAGTATCGCTCGCGCCATTGTCTGTTGTTCAACTCATCGGCATTTTTATCGTTTTTATATCAATTGGGTGGTGGGGACTGTATGCCAGAGAGAACGCACGCTCGACGAGTCTGGTCGGAGAGGCTGTCGCCCCAGCGGCGGAAAAGACAGAGGCAGACGATCTATACCGGGTGGTGGTTCCGGTGGCTAATCCGAACACGCAGCGGCCACTTATCCGATATGCTGCGGCCAGTGCCGCGGCACAGGAGCAGGATGCCGAACTGATTGCCGTCAACGTAATCGAGGTCCCACCACAGACTTCGCCTGCGCAAGTTGAAGAAGAGCGTGTTGAACGTCAGCAGGAACTGTTACAGAACGCGAAATCTATTGCAGATGACCTGGAGGTTCCGCTCCGCACCCGAGAGCTCGTGGGGCGGTCTGCGTCAAATGCACTGCTGTCTGTTATAGAAGAAGAAGATGCAGCACAAGTTCTGCTCGGGTGGGCTGGACCCAAGAGCCGTCGGGAGGTTCTCTTTGGGACGACAATCGATCCAGTTCTGGAGCAAGCGCCCTGTGAGGTCACACTTGTCAAGGACCCAACTGAGACGCCAGGCAATATTGTTGCGCTGGCTGGCAGGGGTCCCAATGCGCCTGTCGCAGTTCGACGTGGCGCTGAACTAGTGCGGTCGTTCGATGGGGACGATACGTCACTGACATTGCTTACTGTTCAGGAAGGAGATGGAGATGTACCCAACCCCGAGACAGTTGGCGAAGAACTGATTGCAGACTTAGCAGAGCAAGCAGGCCTCGATGCTGAGGAGTATGAAGCCAACGTAGTGGTGAGTGATACTGTTCGTTCCACACTCATTGAGACAGTGACGGAGTACGATACTATCAGTGTCGGGGCAACCGGTCAGGGAACGGTTGCACGGGCACTCTATGGGTCGATTCCAAATGATATTGTAGCTAACGCTGAAGGAACTGTCCTGATGAGTCGGGATGCACGAGAACAAGAACAGACGCTCCGGGAGGCCATCGCATATCGATTACTGAGTACTGAACAGAACGAGAGGGAATAGTCCCATGGCCACCTGTCCTCATTGTGGGTACGACGGCGAAGCAACGGACTTTATATTCGAATCTATTCGCGTCGATGACTCACATGACCCTGAACACGATAGTGGGACAGTATGCTGCCCGAACTGTGGCGCTGTACTCGGTGGGTACACGTTCAGAGATACTACTGAATAACTTGTACCGTGGCGTGACTACATGGTTGTCGTTCCCTCCTGTAACGGGAGTGTGCACATGGTTATCGTTGGCAGGCGGAACGGAGGTCATCGATATTGCGGTTGATGAGGACGCACCCATCGTGGGACGGACAATTCAGGAGGCTGTCCAAGCAGATCTGCTCGAAGATGATGCACTGCTAATTGCGATTGAGCGTGGTGACGACACGATTACCCCTCAGGGGAATACAGAAATCAAACCGAACGACATTGTCACCGTGTTTTCACCGGACCGGGAAAAGAAACCAACCCTGGAAGCCTTCAAAGAGAAGGATAGCTCCACTTCGACGGTCTCCACCTAATGCGACTTGAACAACTGCTCCCAGACGTACTGGTCAGTGTTGATGAGGAGACACCGTGTGATGTTGCTGTCCTTTACGAATGCAAGCACTGTGGGTCGAAATTCGACGAGGAGCGAGACCAATGTCGTGTCTGTGATGCAACTGAAATTGCATCCTATACCTTCAGCAAGGACTGTATCGACCAATCCTTGGAAACTGAGTCCGAATAACTGTATTGCTTCCGTGCAGTTAGTGAGAGGGTCACTCCGCTGGTTCTACTTGTGGGAGTGCGATGACTGGTATCTCACACTCGGTGACGAGTTTTAAAGACAGATCGCCCGAGAGGAACTGTACGATTCGGTTACCGCCTCGGGACCGATACGCGACCGCGCTAGCATCGACTTCCTCTGCTGCTTCGAAAATCGCACCGACGATATCCCGGGCGTACTTCACGTGGACATCAGCATCTGGGAAAAGTGTCCGAAAGTTAGCGTATGATTCTGCGGCTATTTCCTCGGACTGTTCGACAGGGGTTTTGTCGGGAGCACCGCCTGCTTTTTCAACAACGTGAAGGACAGTTACTCGCTCGGGAGTATAGGGTGCAAGCGCTTTTGCCGTCTTGAGCGCATCTTCCTCGTGTGCAACTGGAACAAGGACGTGCTTCAGGAGGTCCTGCTGTGAGTCTTGGTCTGTCCTGTCCATACGAATATCTTGGCGACCCGATAAATAAACCATCGGGTCACTACGAATAGTGCTGGTGACGTTCCTTGAAATAACTGCGAACGATACGAGGAAGAGTAGTACAATTCAGACTGGTGGATTGTGATAACGGTATGTACCGGCGAGAGGGAATCGGTCACGGAAACCTAACCAGTTCCATCTCAAAAGGCGAATCGAATACCGCTGGTCAGTCTAGTTCTAACTCGGCTTGTTGGTTCTCTTTGAGTTCCTCGCGGGTCATTTTCCCATCGATAAGTGCTCGCAACTGCTTGATAAGTTGCTCGCTTGCAAGCATATCCGAGATGGTGACATAGAGCGCCCCGGAATCAAGTAGCCTATTGGCTTTCTCAACTTCATCTGACCGAAGGATAAGGTCGGCGTCGAAATCAAAGCCCAGCAACCGCTCCGAGATAGGGTCCGAATTCACCGTTGAGATAATGAGCTGTGCGGAATCGGCCTGTGCCTTCTCCCACGTATATGGCTCCATCGCATCACCGTACACGTACGCTTCGTTGTCGGCCACCACGTCTTCGCGATGCCCTGGGTCGTTTTCGATGACCACGTATGGCTGGTCGAGTCGTCGGCAGGCGCTCGCCAACTTCGGCCCCTGTCGGCCGTACCCGACGATAATCACGTGATTACTGAGACTGTCCGGCATCTCGCTTCGTTCGTCAATCTGCTTGTTCCCCCATCTATACAGGCCGAGCGACGAGACAACCTGATAAATATCCTCCGCGTAGCGACGGCTGAGGCTCGACGTAATCATGCTCGCTGCGGCGGCGAAAATGATTGCGTCAAAGACGGCCTGATTCGTCAGGATGCCGAGCAACCAGGCCTCAATCAGAATAATGAGGGCGAACTCGCTTACCTGGTCGCTGCTGAGGCTTGCCAGCGTCGCCGAGCGTGGCTCGTATCCCTGATAGATGAGGATTCCGGTCGTCAAGACGGGTTTAACGACTGCAACGAGAATGAGGAGGCCGCTCACCAATATCAACTTCTCGACCGTCGGCGAGGTGACGAGCATCCCCAGCGTGACGAAGAAAATCGCCACGAAGAAATCACGTATCGACGTAATTCCGTTGAACAGCCCAAGATGCTCTGTGGGGTTGTGTCTGACCGCCAGCCCGGCAGCGAAGGCCCCGACGATTATCGAAATCCCGGCCAGTTCCGCAGCGCCGATGAACGCAACGAGGAGGGAGACAACACCGATAATCAACAGTTCGTCGGAATCGCCGGCAAGCCGCCCTATTTTCTCGAACAAATACCGGTTGATAACCACCGCAACCAACAGCAGCGTCACGCCGTAGCCAACCTGTGTCGCAATCGGGTCAGCAGCAAGCGTTCCTGCCCCAAGTACGAGCAGGATAGCAATCCCAACGAGGTCCTGAACGAACTGAATCGACTGCGCTAACCGACCGCGGACGAGGTTGCGGCGAATCTCAGTCTGTAACAGTGCTGTTCCGACAATCGTCGATGAGAGGGCTACAGCAACGCCAAGATAGATTGCCTCCTCGACGGGGATACCGAGTACCACGCCGAAACCGACACCGAGTGACCCGACGACGACAATCTGTCCGAGCGCGGCAATCTCGCTGTCGACGAGCACTGTCCGAACCGAAGACAGCGATATTTGCACCCCGAACGTAAAGACCAGCAGCGCGATTCCGTATCGTGCAAGTTCGAGAATCAGGTCGGTATCGTCGACGAATTGTCCGGCGACGAGACCGGCGATAATCAAAAACGGGACGCTCGGCAGGCTGAATCGATTTGCGAAGAGGAGAAACGGTCCTGCCACAATAAACATAATTGCGACAGTAGTGAGCAAATCAGTCATCCAGACCACCCCGTATTCGCTTGTAGGTGTCTGGGAATACCTCCTCGCCTTTGAGGAGGTCTTTCCCTGACTCGATTGCCTCCGTGAACTCTTCTTTGTCGCTGAGGTAGCCTTCGAGATAATCCACGAGGCGGTCTCCAGCTAACTGGGTGCTCATGATAACACAGTGTGCACCGTGTTCGTACAGTTCCCTGGCGTCTGCCTTGTTTTTAGCCTCAACGAAGACGGTCGCATCGTCTTTGGCCTGTTTGAGCAACGCCTTGTTTATTGCTGGCTCGACCGAGGACGATAGCACCAGGTCAGCACGCTTGAGGCCGGCATCCTTCCTGATTGTCTCGCTGCGGAAATCGCCATAGACTGCATTGTAACCGTTCTCTTCGAGCGTGGTGATGTGGTCCACTTGCCTGTCGACGACAACGACATCCTCGTATTCTTCATTGAGCAACGAGATGGCCTGTCGTGTCACTTCGTCATAGCCAATCACGACTGCGTGGTTGTTGTATTCCCGCTTTCCACCCTCGAATTCGGCGTCGGTATCCCAACGAGAGAGATACGGCCGCGTACGCTCGAAGAGCCAGTGGTTGTACTCGATGAAATAGACCGAGAGGCTCATCGTAATCAGCGCCACGAGCGTCAGGAACCCAAGCACTTCCACCTCGATGAAATCACCCTGGAACGCGGCGACACCGACGATGATACCGAACTCGCTGATTTGCATCATGTTGATGCTCCCGAGGAATGTCGTCTCCAGGCTAAACCCTTGCCAGTCGATAAGTAGGAAAAAGATGGCGAGTTTAATCGGCATCAGGGCCAGCGCAACGACGATAGCCTCCTGCCAGTAATACAGCAGCTCTTCGGCCTGCAGTTCCAGCGCGACGGAGACGAAAAATATCATGACGAACAGGTCCGTCAGCGGGTTCACCCGGTCCTGTAGCTCTTTACTGTACGGCAGTTGTGCAATTGACAGTCCAGCGAGGAACGCCCCCATCTCGATAGAGAGGTAGGCATCTTCGAACCCGAGCGGGGCCAGAAAGAGGTTGATTTCGTCGGAAACGAACACGAACAGGAACGCCCAGGAGAGTGCAACAAGGAAAAAGACCTCCTTGTTGTCGGCAATTCGCCGGAAAATCGGGGGAAGTATGGACTGTGATGCACCGATTGCCGCGGCAGTGATGATTGCGACGAGTACCAACACGACGGCCAGGGTTGTCGCCACCTGCGTAATGTCATCGGGACGTCCCGCAGCCAGCACAGCGAGGATAATGACGACGACGATATCTTGCACCAGCAACACACCGACATCGATTTTTCCGTGGAGGGAGGTTGCTTCGTCCTTGTCGTTGAGCATTTTGATGACGACGGCTGTCGAGCTATACATCACCGCAAGGCCGATGAGAAACGCCTCAAGCAATGTGAACCCGACTGCAAGAGAGAGTCCCATCCCCGCCAGTGCGACAAGTATCATCTGTGGGATTGATATTTTCGCAACCGGCAGGAGGATATGGCGGACCTCATCGAGGCGCATCTTAATACCGAGTAAAAAGAGCAAAAACGCCAGTCCGAGTTCGGACATCGTCTCAGTCAACTCGCTGACTTCGACGATACCCAGCACAACCGGGCCGATGATGACGCCCGTGATAATGTAGGCAATTATTGTTGGTTGCCCGGTTTGCTTGGCGAGAAAGCCGACGACTGTGGCACTCAGAAGAATGATTGCTAGGTCGACCGTGAGTGCAGAGTCAATTGGCATTCGATTCTATCAGGTGTACTTTTGCTCGTTAATTAACAGTGTCGAAGAGTTCTCTCCAGTGTGGGTGGCTAATACCTCAATCAGAACGCTCTTTCGCCTCCATCGCCAAGGGCCTGCTAATGCGGATAGAACTACGATTTTGTAAACACTGCTTCGAGGGCGAACACGAAAACGCCCACAAGACGGCGGTCACGCGGGACCTGGTGGCCTGTGCCCGGACAGTCAAACAGTACAAGGACGTTATCGACCTGGATGATGTTCATCTTCGGAGTATCCGAGAGGATGAAGAGGATGATGGCAGACCGGCCGCAATTCCAGCGGTTGCCGCAACGATTCAGAACGAACAGGTTACCGTCTCCGATACGCAACTGGTTACGATGGGTGAAAACGGCTACATGCTGGTCTACCCAAACCCTGCTGATGCGCTAAAAGTCCTTGCCGGAAACGTCGACGAAATTAGCAAAGTCGCGGGCGAGGATATTGTCCCCGAACTCTCGCCGGAAAGCGCCGAAATTCTGGCTGATAAAAGCGCTGGTGAGAACGATGAGTATCCAACCCCTGACGCCGGTGAGGGGGCACCGGACCCTGACGAGATGCCGGACACTGCCCCGGACAAGATGGGAGCCAGCGGACCACTTCCCGACGCAGTCTCGGATATCGTCGATGACAAATACAAATGATTTTCTCGGCTAGTGCTGCTTTTGCTTAGGAAAACACGCCGCTGAGTCGGCCTGATTCCGGAAACTCAAGCTCGAGCGACACATCAAGCAGCGATTCGACTGCGTCACAGACTGCTGGTGCGAAGGTATCATCAGGTGGCAACACGGCTGGTGCGTCTCGCGGGCTCCGGCGTTCACTTGTCGGAACGTGAACGTCAGCATCCAGTAGGTCGGCATCCTCGACAGCGTGATTGGCGATGACGGCATCCGCTGGTCTGCCAATATCTGCGTGTCTCTCTTGTGTCAACGCCAGCGCATCGCCACCGCGTTCGGTCGGCCGCGTCACAATCGCTGTCTTGTCGGCTGCGTGCAGCGCACTCACGGCGGGATTCGAGCCAACAGGTGGTGTATCCACAATCACGAAGTCGTGTGACAAAGAAGCAGCAGCGAGTTGCCGCTCGAACCGTTCGGCAGCAACCGCTGTTTTCGCCCGAGATTGGCGTTCAAACGGCCCGTGGGCCGGACAAAGCGACAGTTGTCCGGGAACGTCAAGCGCTACCTCAGTCAGGACATCCTGCAGCGTTGCCTCCTCGGTCACGAGCGCAGTCATATCCTGCTCGATTGGGCCGGAAACGTAGGAGGACAACCCCTGTGTGGTAAAGGCTGCATCCATAATGACGACATCGTTCCCTGCGCGAGCGAGCGTTGCACCGAATTCGACCGCCAGTCGTGTGGTCCCGACACCCCCTGCCGCACCCACGAGCGTGAGAATCCGCGTGGTCATACTCGTGCTGGTGCGTTCCAGTATAAAAAGTGACGTGATAT
>PUNZ01000040.1 GCA_003551945.1 Halovenus sp.
CTTCTCTATGCCAGAATTGGGGACCCGCACTGCCCGGAGTGTGGCCGGCCCGTCGAAGACCAGAGCGCCCAGCAGATGGTCCGACGGCTACTCGAAGCGCCTGAGGGCACTCGCGCAAAAATCTGTGCACCGGTCGTCCGCGACCAGAAAGGGGCCTTCGAAGACCTGTTCAAAGAACTGGTCTCGGAGGGGTATGCCCGCGTCGAAATCGACGGAGAACCGTACGACCTCTCCGTCGATAGCCCGGACCTTGATGAGAACTACGACCACACTGTCGATATCGTCGTCGACCGTGTGAAAATCAGCGAGGACGAGCGCTCACGGCTGACTGACTCCGTTGAGACGGCACTGGACGAAGCGGATGGTGTCCTGAAAGTCATCTTCCCTGACCCACCGGAAGAACTCGATGTTGGTGGTTCACAGGCTCGCTCGACGGGGGATTTGTCGGCTGATGACGGCAAACGTAGCGATGACACACAGAACCGGCTCACGGTCGAGTTCTCGGAGGACCTCGCCTGCACGCATTGCCATATCGATATCAGCGAAATTGAAACGCGTTCGTTTTCATTTAACAGCCCACACGGTGCCTGTCCGGCGTGTGAAGGAATTGGGAACACGAAAGAGGTCAGCGAGGAGTTAGTGATTACTGACCCAACACAGCCGCTTAAGCACGTCTTCGAGCCGTGGAGCTACAACCGAACCTACTACTCGCGTCAACTCGACAACGTCGCAGATCACTTTGGCGTCTCGCTTGAGACCCCATTTGAGGAACTTGATGAGGGGATTCAACGGCAGTTTCTCTACGGAACGGACAATCTCGTCCATTTCGAGTGGACGACACGAAACGGAACGCGAGAGAAAACAGAGCGGTTTGAAGGTGTTATCCCGAATCTGGAACGGCGACATATCGAGACTGACAGCGACCGTGCCCGCGAACACATCGAGGAGTACATGGCGGTCACGACGTGCCCGGCCTGTGAGGGAACCCGCCTCCGTCCGGAATCACGCGCTGTACTCGTCGATGGGACGTCTATCACCGAAGTCAACGAGATGGCAATCGGCGATGCGCTGTCACATTTCGAAGGATTGGAGGCAAATCTGAGCGACCGTGAGACGAAAATCGCCGAAGAGATTCTGAAAGAAATTCGGTCCCGCCTTGGATTTATGTGTGAGGTTGGATTGGATTATCTCACGCTTGACCGCGAGGCATCGACCCTCTCAGGGGGAGAAAGTCAGCGTATTCGCCTTGCCACACAGATTGGTTCCGGGCTCGTCGGTGTTCTCTATGTCCTCGATGAACCCTCTATTGGACTCCACCAGCGCGATAATGACCGGTTGCTGAACACGCTTGAGGAACTCCGTGATATCGGGAACACGCTGTTAGTTGTCGAACACGATACTGAGACGATGCGCCGGGCGGACACCATCGTCGATATGGGTCCCGGCCCCGGCAAGCGTGGTGGTGAAGTTGTCATCAACGGGAACTTTGATGAGGTCCTTGACTGTGAGGAAAGCGTCACCGGAGAGTATCTGAGCGGTGAGAAAGTCATCCCCGTTCCGGACACTCGCCGTGAGCCACAGGGAGTCATCACGATTCGCGGTGCACGACAACATAATCTCGCCGACCTCGACGTTGACCTTCCCATTGGCTGCTTTACCGCAATCACTGGTGTCTCTGGCTCGGGTAAATCGACGCTCATGCACGACGTTCTCTACAAAGGGTTGGCCCGAGAGATGAACGACAACACGAGCGTTGACCCCGGTGACCACGATGCTATCGAAGGACTGGAGCAGATTGAGACGGTTCGTCTCATTGACCAGTCTCCTATTGGCCGAACACCACGCTCAAATCCGGCTACCTACACCAACGTTTTCGATTACGTTCGCGAACTCTTTGCCGAGACAGAACTGTCGAAACAGCGTGGGTATGAAAAAGGCCGATTCTCGTTCAACGTCAAAGGCGGCCGCTGTGAGGAATGTGGCGGGCAAGGAAACGTCAAAATTGAGATGAACTTCCTCTCGGATGTGTATGTCCCCTGTGAGGAGTGTGGTGGCGACCGGTATAACGACGAGACGCTTGATGTAACCTTCAAGGGGAAGACGATTGCTGACGTGTTACAGATGAGCGTGGAGGAGGCCTACGAGTTCTTCGAGAGCCACAGTCAGCTTCGACGCCGGCTCAAGCTCCTCAAGGATGTTGGCCTTGATTATATGAGACTTGGACAACCATCGACGACGCTCTCCGGTGGGGAGGCACAGCGGGTCAAACTCGCCGAGGAGCTTGGGAAGAAAGATACCGGCGATACCCTCTATCTCCTCGATGAGCCAACGACCGGCCTCCACCCTGAAGATGAGCGAAAATTGATTGACGTGCTTCACCGTCTGACGGATGACGGAAATACGGTCGTCGTTATCGAACACGAACTCGACTTGGTGAAAAACGCCGACCAGATTATCGACCTCGGACCGGAAGGCGGCGAACACGGTGGCAGGCTCGTTGCGACCGGCACACCCGAAGAAGTCGCCCGAACGGAGGAGTCATACACTGGTCGCTATCTCCGTGATTTGCTCCCGAGCGTCGACCTTGCCGGCCCACGGTCTGAACGTGATGAAGGCGATGTGGAAGGTGACAAGCAGGCTGTTGAGGCGACGGACGACTGATACCGAGGGGGTTGCTCCCGTTTTTCATCCTTTTGCATAGCGTCGTTGCCCGTCCAGTTCCCGGGGACTTAACTCGATACCGTACTGATTGGTTATTAATGAGCGACGGACCCGACCAGTCGGATGTGCCGCCGGGTCGCCACAGGGTTGGGGAGGACGAGACTGAACCAACCCCGCCCGCCAGTGGTGACGAGTCGGAACACCAGTCCGATGACCAGGAAGCGAATGCCGGGCTTGAGTCACCGGAGGAAACGGACCACTCCGAACAGACTGAGCCACGCCTTCCCTCGGAAGAAGAACTCTTTGCTGAGACTTCTGACCAGCCAGCATCAGAGTGGAGCACGGAGTCTTCCATCAGCGGGCAGGAACAGGAATCGGTGCCCCAAGAACAACAAGAGAAGAAGTCGGTAAGCGCGATGACGTTCGACGAGCGAGTGGCTGCTGCTGGTGAGGCAATCCAGAAGAGCAAGCGTGGCCTCGACCCTGAACAAATCCTCGAATACACGACTGACCGCCGCTCGCTTGCGCCACACGTCCAACTGGAGTGGGGAGTCTGGACATCGGTCTATGTTGTCGTCCTCACGCTTGTGTTTACGTTTATACTGGGGAATCTCGGCCTTGACCCACGATTTGGGACGTTGGTACTCATCGTTCTCTTTATCACCGGCGTCGTCTGGGTTATCCTCCGATACAGAAAGTGGGTGTATCAGGTCCGTGCTGACGCGATTTACCTTGAGCGTGGTGTCCTCACCCATCGGCGGTCGCTCGTTCCCTACGTTCGGATTCAACACGTGGACACTCGCCGGGGCGTCCTCGAACGCTGGCTTGGCCTTTCGACGTTGGTTGTCTATACGGCCGGCTCGCGCGGTGCCGACGTTTCGATTCCGGGACTTGAGCCTGAGGAGGCACGCGATCTTCAACAGCGCGTCAAAGAGCTAGCCATCGAAGCGGAGGGTGGCGACGCGTTATGAATCTCGACCCCCGCTCGATTCCGTACCGAGTGCTTGAAAACACCTTCGTCATTATCGGTATTATCATCTTCTCCGTCTTTTTCTCGCCCGGTGGTGGCGAGGGCGGGGGTCCCGACCCACAGTCAACAGCAACCTTCATTTTCCTCGGGTTGGGTGCGGTGGCGCTCTGGCAGACTGCGTATGTTCGGAGATACGAATACCACATTACACGGGATACCTTTGACATTCATTCTGGGGTCTTTTCACGCCGGGAGCGTGAGATTCCGTTCGAACGCATACAGAACGTCGATATCGCCCAGAATATCTTTCAGCGAGCGATTGGCATCGCGGAGGTCCGACTAGAGACGGCAGGTGGTGGCGACTCGGAAGCACGACTTCGGTACGTCAGCGAACCCGAAGCGACGCGGCTACAGGAGATTATCAGCGACAAGAAGCGAGGCGATATAAGCGAACGTGACCCGGGTGCGCCACACGACATCCTCTTTGAACTCGACCAGCGAGAGCTCGCAATTCTTGGCGTGACGTCGGCTAACTTCCGGCTCTTTGCATTGTTCGTTGTTGGTCTCTCGGTGCTTGGATCACCGGTCGCTGCCCAACAGGTTGAGCCCCGCGTTGCGCTGTTGTTGCTCCTTGGCCCGCTCGTTGCGATTGCCGCGCTTGTTCTTCTCTGGATTATTAGCGGCATTCAGGCCGTGCTCC
>PUNZ01000198.1 GCA_003551945.1 Halovenus sp.
CTTGTCCATCAGTGGGAAGACACCCACCGTTGTCGGAGCGAGTTCCGGGGGCAGTGAGAGATAGGTTCGCTCCTCGTCATCGACGACATCCTCTTCGTAGGCGTGGGCAAGCACCGTATAGACCAACCGACCCACACCAAAGGAGGGCTCGATGACCTCCGGCGTCACGTGCTCGCCGGATTCAGTCACCTCCTCGATAGCGAAGCCAGTCTGCTCGACCGGAATCTCGTACTCCTCGCCGTCGGTCTCGACCGTCACCGTTTCGCTGTCGAAGGCAGCAGGGTCCCGCTCGGTCAGCGATTCGAGTGCAGCGACAATCTCACCGGCTGCCCCACCGAACTCAGGTCCGAGATAGCTCATCTCCGGGTCGACCGTCGGTCGCTCGACCGTAATTGGCTCGTCGTACTGTTTGAACACCGAAAACTCCTCACCAGAGTACTCGGCATGTTTGTCGAGGTCATACGACCCACGCGTGGCGAAGCCAGTCACCTCAACCCAGTCGCCAGCGAGTTCAGCCTCAGCATCCCAGCAGTCCGCCGCGTAGTGTGCCAGCTCACCCGGGAGGTGCTGCCGATAGCGGAAGCGGTCCATATCGACGCCAATTCGCTCGTACCAGCCTTTCGCCAATCCAAGATAGAAGGCAACCCAGTCGCTTGCGATGATGCCCTCCTCGATTGCTTCGGAGACAGTCACTTCCTGGACGTCACCGTCGTCAGCCTGTTGTTGCTCGACGGAATACAGCGGTAGCGTCACATCCGAAACCCGTTCAAGCGGCGGCTCGTCCGCTTCGGGGTCGATGAAATGTTCGAGTTCGGCCTGCGTGAACTCACGGACCCGAATGAGTGCCTTCCGCGGGCTGATTTCGTTCCGGTAGGCTTTGCCAATCTGGGCAACGCCGAACGGAAGCTGGTTGCGTGCGTACTCAGCAAGCTGTGGAAACTCGACAAAGATGCCCTGTGCGGTCTCCGGCCGGAGATAGCCCGGCGAGGAACTACCGGGACCGATGTTCGTTGCGAACATGAGGTTGAATTCCTCGACGGGTTCGCCAGCGAGCGACGTGTTACAGGCAGGACAGCTAATGTCGTGCTCGGCAATCAGCTCGGCAACCTCCTCGGTCGGGAGTGCTTCTGCATCCTCAACGTCAAGCTCCGGATAGTCCTCGACAAGATGGTCAGCACGGTGGCTGGCTCCACACTCAGCACATTCGATAATCATGTCATCGAAGCCATCAAGATGACCCGATGCCTCGAAGACGGGTTCGGGCATGACCGTCGGTGCGTCGATTTCCATATGCCCTTCCCGGGTAACGAAGCGGTCGCGCCAGGCGGCCTCTAGATTATCCTTGAGCGTGGCCCCGGCTGGACCATACGTATAAAACCCCGCAACGCCGCCGTAGACACCGGCCGTCTGGAGAAAAAAGCCGCGTCGTTTCGCCAACTCAGTAAGTTGTTCGCTCTCGCTCATGCAACGGCCTCCAGCAGATGGATATCCTGGACGATGCCAGTGAGTTCGTCGCCACTCATCATCGGAATCTGCTCAATATCGTTTTCAATCATCAGCTGTGCGGCTTCCTGGACGGATCGCGATTGGTTGACCGTAATCAGGTCCTTGGTCATGAACGCGGTCACCGGTCCGTTCGGAATTTCGACGTTACGTGTCGGCATATACCGATTTCCGACGGCCTTGATTCCTTCCCACGCCCACTCGTTGTCCTGGTTTGCGATGGATTCGCCAGTATCCTCCTCGCCTTCAACAACCCGTGCGACGTCAAGAATGTCGACTTGGGTGACCATCCCGACGAGGTCCGCCTCGTCGTCAAGCACAACAGCGTACGGAAGGTCCGCATAGGCAAGCTGTCGCTCGGCGACGGTCAGCGGCGTCTCGCTGTACAGACTGTTGACGGCAGTGCCAGCCACAGAGCCGACGGGGATTTCTTCTTCAACCTCGCCACGGGCAATCGCCCGAACAACATCGGTAACCGTAATTATGCCTTCGAGGGTATCACCGTCGAGCACGGGGATACGGCGAGCACTGTTCAAGAGCATCAGTGCCGCAACCTCGCTGAGTGGCGTGTCACGGCTTGTCGATGGGACATCTTCGGCAAGCAGCGCGAGCTGGTCCTCGTCGGGCCGTTCGATGAGCGAGCCACGGGAGATGATTCCACGGTATACCTCGCCGTCTTCGGTCTGTTTGACCGCTGGAACGGACGAAAAGGCGCGGTCCTGGAGGTATTCGAGCGCATCATCGCGTGTACCGGGGATTTCGACCGTGACAAGGTCGTCTCGGCCAGTCATGACATCTTCGACGTTCATATTGGCATCTACTCATTCCCGCGGCTACTAAGTCCTTATCAGTTACTGGTAGACCGGCCCGTAGGTCGAAGCACTGACCTACAGGGGGCTCGAAGGGAAATCGATGAACGTCGCCCTCATAACCGTTGGAGACGAGTTGCTGGCCGGCGACACAACGGATACAAACGCAACTTGGCTTGCAGCGATGCTCAACGAGCGCGGTGCAACAGTCAACAGGATTCTCTCGCTTCCTGATGACCGCGAAATAATTACCGAGCGCGTCAGCGCCTACAGCGAGCAGTTTGATGCGGTCATCGTCACCGGCGGTATCGGTGGCACGCCCGACGATATGACCATGGAGGCCGTCACCGACGCATTTGACCGGGCGCTTGCACCGACGGAACTTACCCTCTCAGATGTCACCGACACGATAGCCGCATTTGCAGAGCGCCGCCCGTCGCTGGATATCGATATCGACGCCGAAGCGGAAGCAGCCATTCCCGAAGGGAGTCGTCCACTTCTGAACAACCGTGGACTGACCCCCGGCTGTGTGCTCGAAAATGTCTACGTCCTGCCGGGTATCCCTGAGGAACTCGAAGCGATGTTCGAACAGGTCGCTGACGAGTTCTCCGGCGAACGCCGCTCGCAGTTTCTCTATACCACCGAGCCCGAAGCGAACATCGTCGAGACGCTCGAAGAGACGATGGAGCGATTCGATGTGACCGTGGGCTGTTATCCCGACCGCGATGCCGGTCACAACCGACTCAAACTTGTGGGGACTGAACAGGACGAACTCGAGAAGGCAGCGGACTGGCTGCTCGCAACCATCGATGCAAGCGAAACGCCGGTCTCTCGCGACTGGTAAGCAGTGACCGTGACTGTTACTCAGGAGACTCTAACCGCCGCAACAGGTCAAACTCCCCCCGTTTTTCGTTGAGCTTTCGCCGATAGGCCTCCTTATCCTCGAAGTTTGCTGACTGAAGCCGCGCTTCAAGCAGGAGAATCTGATACTGAAGCTCTCTGGCCCGCTCTCGGTGTTCCGCAGGAATATCGTCAGGCAGTTCCGAGGGTAACTTACCGCTCATGCCGGCCAGTTAGCGTCGAGCATCATGTACGTTTCGGGCGCAAACAGCCGAGCCACCAAGCATTTACCTTCGGCTACACTCAGTAGTTGTGATGTCCCTCCGTTCACAGTCATCTTCGTCGCTCGAAGTACCGTTCGTCACTGGCGCAGTTGCTGGTACACTCTCCGTGTTAACGGGCTATCTCCTGACGCTCGTTATGGTCGCAATTGCGGAATCAGAGAGCATCTTCGATGACTTGCTCGCATCCGCGGGCTGGGTCTATTACAACGCCCAGTTCGTCAACGCCGAACTCGTCGTCGAACGGGATGAAGATGCCGGCGCACTCGAAGATTTCTTCGCTGGACTCGCCGAACACGAGTTTAACCTCGTGACAGGTGACGGTCCAACTGCCGAACTAGTTGACCTCACCGTCCCGGCCCTTGTCTATCACCTGATACCAGTCGTGGCGTTTCTCGTTGCAGGCTTTGTCGTTGCCCGGCGAGTTGGCGCAGTTGATGGCGTGCAGGGTGCGGTCGCCGGTGCAACGCTCGTCCTCGGCGCAGTTGTCGTTGTGTTGCTCGGGGCGTTCCTCTTTACTGTGAGCGACAACGGTGCAAGTATTAGCCCAGTCTTGCTCGATAGTCTCGTCCTCGCTGGCGTGGCTTATCCTGGGTTGCTCGGCGCACTTGGTGGCTTTCTGAGCACGCAGGTCTGACCCCATCAGTAGTCACATTAGACGATAATCGGAATCAGTAACACCCCCATACAGGTCATCCGGCGCGAGCCAAACTGTGCTGGGACAAGTCCAACGAGCGTGCTTGCACCGAGAACGAGCAATCCGATGACGCCAGTGAACCCGAGTACCAACAAGCAGAGAAAACAGAGAATCGTTATCGAGAGGAAGAAATTATCGAGCGAGCCGACAAACGCCAGATAGCGGTCACCAATCAACACCACGA
>PUNZ01000149.1 GCA_003551945.1 Halovenus sp.
CAGACCCACTCCATCAGTCACGACTTGGGGAACTTGAACAGCGTGGGGCAACCGTCGTGATACTCGGAGAGGAACAGTCCCTTGCTGAAGCGGTGCCGTCAGATGCGGTGACCGATGCGCAGGTGTTTGTCTATGGATTTGCTGACTTCCTCGATGAGGCGATGAGCGCTATCACTGCTGCTGGTGGTGAGCCTGATACGGCAAAAGTCGAGAATTTCGGATAGTCACTCTGGAACGCGAGCTTCCCAGTAGGAGACGGAACTAAACGGTCTCCCGACGGCTGTTGACACGACAGTACTGTCCATTCTCCGAATGCCAGAGGCAAGCGTATTCGGAATGCTGCGATAAAATCCGTAGGGGATAATCCAGTCGTGCTCGGCGTTGACCAATTCGAGATTCGCGCCTGCGAGTAGTTGTTTGACATCAGTTTCCGAATAGAGATGTGAGCCCATCGGCAAGGCCCAATTATACAGCAGGCGACTGGACCGTCGATTGAACGTATCAAAGACGATTTGGTCGTTTGAGACGCGCTGCATCTCCGTCATAAACGTCTCTGGTGTATCCGCCAGATGGAAAAACCGCATCGAAAGGACCGCATCAAACTCATCATCGGGGAATGGCAACCGCCCAGCGTCACCGCGCATATACTCAAGATTGTCGGCGACACCGGCCGCTTGTGCGCGTTCACGTCCTTGCTGAAGCATTGGGCCGGAGATATCTAGTCCGATAATATCCGCCCCACGGTCGGCAAGCATAGTCGTAAATCGGCCTGTTCCGCAGGCTATTTCAAGAATTTTCTTGTCCTTGACGGGACTGAGAGCGTCCAGGACTGCCTGTTTTTCACGTCGGTCGATGAGGCGTCCACCACGCGAGAATCGCTTCTCGTCGTAGGCTTCAGCAACGTCATCTTCCTGATACCACTCCTGTCCTTTCACGCTAACGGTGTTTCATACCCCTGCTATTAAAACGGTATTGAAATACATTGGATAACGCTGTGAGGGAGACGACCCGGTGAGTGCATCAGACCTTTAAACACATATTAACACTCCCTATTATTTTGATGTGCATATAGCCAACATTTACAAGGACTATCGTGTGAGCATCTGGTATGAGCACCATTGTGAAGGAGCCGGGAAAAGTCGGCCGACCACTTACGACACAGGAATACCGCGACCGGCTGCGCGAACTTCCACCAAGTGCAAAGCTGGTTGCAAAGATTCTCGAAACGGATGCCCCACTTTCGCAGGGCCAACTGGCGGAGGAGTCATTGCTTCCCGACCGGACCGTCCGATATGCACTAAACCGACTTGAGGAGACTGGCCTTGTGGAAGCAAGATACAGCCTGCAAGACGCACGGAAACAAGTGTACGAACTTCGGTTGTAGGCATAGGCGTTGTACATCGTTTTTGAATGACCACGTACATCTTTCTTCATCACTGAGTTCTGACTCATGGTTACGCGGATATCGCTTGAGACAGGGACAACTGCCCCAACTGGAAGCACAAATGCCTATCTTATTGAAGCCGGTGAGGGACTGGTAATCGACCCGGCAGCACAGTCACCACGACTTGACACAGTGATACAGGAGCGAGATATCTCTCACCTTGCGCTTACGCACCATCACCCTGACCATGTCGGTGCAGTTTCCCATTATGCCACGGAGTATGACCTTACAGTGTGGGCACGATATGGACGAACAACCGAGTTTGCGAACGCAACCGGCATTGAACCCGATAGACAGTTCGTTGTTGGTGAACCCCTCCCAGTAGGGGGCGACCTTCAAGTGGTGGACACCCCCGGTCATGCACCTGAGCACGTCTCTTTTGCGGTTGAACAGTCAGGCTCAACCATACTAATTACGGGGGACCTCGCACTTGCTTCCGGGAGTGTCGTTGTCGGCGCACCGGAAGGGGATATGCGTGCCTATCTCAGCTCGTTACGACGAATTCGTGCGATGAAGCCGATGCGACTCTACCCCGGACATGGGCCGGTTATCGACGAACCACAGAAGGTATGTGACCGCCTGATTGCTCATCGGCTTGCCCGCGAGGCAAAGATTAAGATAGCAGTTGCGGCCGGTCACCGAACCGTCGATGCACTTGTTGATGACGTCTATGAGAAAGATATCTCTGGCGTGGAATATCTCGCCAAAGCCACGGTACGCGCACATCTGGAGAAACTTGCCGTCGAGGGTCACGTTGTCTGGGATGGCCAGCATGCACGAGTACACGGAGACTGACCCTGTTCCCCATCCACAGTGGTATTAGCTGTTGCAGGCCAACAACGTATTTTTGCGTATCCGGGACCAGAAATAGCTGTGGAGTCGTTAGAATCGGAATTGGACCGAGCGCGCTCGCTTTGCACTGACAGCCTTGCTGATGCAATCGAGTCGATTGGATTCGAGTGTACACGCTGCGGTGCCTGCTGTACGGCAAGCGCCTGTGACAGTCAAGACCAGGGTGAACCAGACGTAACCTCTTCAGAGCCGCATACCGCGACGGTGTTCCCTGATGAGATTCGAGATATCCAGAGTGAAACTGGTGACGACTGGCGAGATGTCGCTCGGCCGATGCCATATGGGTTATCTGCTGATGGACAAACGGGCCAAACGTTCGAGTGGGCACTGCAGACGACGGGGTGTGGCGACTGTAGATTTTACGAGGAGTCAACGGAGGGACTCAGTGGCTGTACGATATACGAATCGCGTCCGCTGATTTGTCAAACGTATCCGTTTAGTATTGCGTTAGGTGGGACAACACAACCGATGGGAGAGGCCGTTGATAGTGAGGGTCTCGTTCGGGCACATGAATGTGAAGGGTTGGGGCGAACGATCGACCGGGACAAGGCAGAAAGGCTGGCGCTTGCACTCAAAACACGAGCGATTCGAGAATTGGAGGAAGCACTCCAGGTCAGAGACCAGTACGAGCCAGTAGAGGAGGAGCCGGTCGTCTATGATTCTGAAGGCCCAAAGCGACCTGATGGAACTCCAATATAGGACTCGCTCCCTCCATTTGCGGGCTAACAGCCGGTATACGAAGGCAAAATACTTTGCTGATGCCGTCACAGCAGTTAGATAGAGGGCTGATTACCGTGGAAATCTCTCATAAACTGCTCTGTCTGTTCAGTGCTGATGTTTCGGAATCGTCTGATAGCTACCGTATCGAAATCCCAAAACGAGAAATCGAGACCGGGAACGTCGAACCGGGTGAAACGTATCGTGTGGCACTTATCTCACCCGATGAGGACACTGGTAGCAAGCAATCAGCTGACCGCTCACGAAGCCCAGATGAGCCACAACCCCCTGTCGAACCCGGTGAACTCCGATACGTCGAGATAGAAGACCTTGGGAAGCAGGGTGACGGTATTGCTCGCGTTGAACGGGGCTATGTTATCATTGTCCCCGATACGGACGTTGGCGAGCGTGTGAAAATCGAAGTGACTGAGGTAAAATCAAACTTTGCCGTCGGCGAACGTGTCGAAGAACCAGTCTGAGATTTTGAACAGGGTCCGGTATCTCTGGTCTTGGACGAACCCTTTTCTATGGTGTACCACCATCGGGTTAGTGTCCACTGGCCCAGTTGGTATTGTTGCCCACATTCGACGGGTTCAGGGCTTCTTCGCCGATTAACCGACTGTACCAAATCCCCTATAAGCGTGTTGTCGGTATGTCTTAGTATGAGCGCGACAGCCGATGCAGGAACGGAGACAATAGGACTTTCAGAGAAACAACGCCGTATTCTCGCCTTTCTTGAGGCGAACGTTGACGAACAAACCTATTTTAAATCCCGACTCATCGCCGACGAACTCGGTATGTCCGCAAAGGAGGTTGGAACAAACATGACTGCGATTGCAGAAGGTGACCTGTCAATTTCGGTCGAAAAATGGGGCTACTCTTCGAGCACCACGTGGATGGTCACTGCCTAAAATACCAACGGAAATCGACCAGGGAAGATAACAGCAGGACATTTGCGCGTTCGACTTGTAGAGACAGTCATGCATGCGTATTATGAAGAGGTCCCATCTGGTGAGTCTATTCAGTTAGGGACGGCTACCATCACGGATTCTGAAATCCGTGAATTTGCCGAGCAGTTTGACCCGCAATCGTTTCACCTGTCTGATGACTCTGAAGGACCATTTGGTGGCCTGATAGCAAGCGGCTGGCACACAGCATCAGTGACGATGCGGTTGCTTGTTGACGGTTATCTCGACGAGGCGGATGCACTCGGGTCACCAGGGCTTGCCGGGCTTGAATGGTCTCATCCTGTACG
>PUNZ01000248.1 GCA_003551945.1 Halovenus sp.
CATACGGCAGCGTATGAGTACACAAGGACGCGAGACAGAGTTTTCGCTTGACGACGTCTCTGCCGTGTTCAAAGCCCGTGAAGATTACGCCGAACCGCTCACTGCCCGCGAAATCGCTGACGAACTCGATTGCTCTCGCCGGACGGCATTGAACAAACTTCATGAACTCGAAGCGGAGACAGACCTCAAAAGCAAGAAAGTTGGGGGACGAAGTCGGATTTGGTGGATTCCTGTCCACGTCTGATTGTGACGTCGGCTAGTCGTCTTTTCCCACTGTGAATCCCCATTGTTCAGCCTTGGCTTTGGCATCTTCCCTTGCTCGCTGTTGAATCGTCTCGATACGCTGTTCATCCGCCAGAAATGATTCGATAGCGCTCGTTGAATCCGCAGTTTCCTGGGCTGAAAGCCGATTTGTCGGTGCGTTTTCACGTGTCTGGCTAATTAACTGTGGGTCACCGACGAGTCGCTCTGCGGGGAGTGTTGGTGACACCCGAAGCTTTTCGTCTCCGTGTATTTCAGCAAGGATGCGTTCATCGAGTTCATACAGCTCAATTCGATAGGGACCTGCTACGGCAATCTCATCCAGTGCCGGTGGCCCGGCCGTATCGGTTCCCGTATGGTAGGCAACGACTGGGACTCCGTCGATAAAGGTCAGCACTCCCACACCCTCCGTATCCAACAGGAGGGTATCCTGTGGCTTCAGTCGCGCGTATCCCGTGACCGACTCTTCGAGAACCGCAGACAGGGCTGTTCCAAGGTTGCTGACAATGCGTTGTCGAAGGAGCTGGCCGCGGGGTAATTTCATGGGTGGTCAGGGATAACTGCGCTCCGAAACCGGTCAGCGACCGCATCGGAGGAGCCGTGTTTAACATCGAGCGAGCGAGCGGCAGCGCGGTACTGTTGTGCCGCCGCTGATTCTGGTGCGTGTGCTATCAGCGGTTTACCAGCCCGCCTCGCTGCCCGCGCATGCTCTGTCTCCGGGACGGTTCCTAAGAGTTCACCCTCAAAGTATCGCTCAGCCTGCTCGGAAATCTGTGAAATGGCCTCGTCGTCGGTCACACGGTTGAACAACACCCCGGCGACATCGGTTCCGTACGTTAGTGCATACTCCTGTACTTTGAGGGCATCGGAGAGTGACGGAACGGTCGGTTGCAGGACAACGATGACTCTATCCGCCAAGACGACCGGCAACACCGCCGTTCGGCTATCGAGTGCAGCAGGCGAATCGAGAAGAATGATATCGGTATCTTCCGCAAGCGAAGCAACCACATCACGAAGCTCAACGGGGTCGGCTTCTTGGAAGCCAGCAAGCGACGTTCCGCAGGGGACGACGTTCATTCCAAAGCGCTCGTACACAGCAGCCTCAACGGGTTCATCACCAGCAAGTACCTCATGGAGAGTCGTCTCGATATCATTCAATCCAGCATGAAAGAGGATGTTTGCCATTCCGGTATCTGCGTCGATAACCGTCACGTCGTATGACTCTGCGAGTGCCATCCCCAGTGCGAGTGTGCTTGTTGTCTTTCCAGTTCCCCCCTTACCACTCGCGACTGCGAACGCCTCGACCATGTAGTCGATTCACTCCTTTTTCATTATAAACGCTCGCATCATGTCGCCAGATATGAGAAAGCCGTACTCGCCACCGTAGCCGACCCGTGCGAGTACCGTGGTACGCCCGGCTGTGCTCTTATTTGCTAACCCACTTGGAGTGTCGAACATCGAAACTCCCACAGACAGGGCACCGATGGTGTTGGACTTCGAACGTTGTCTCACAGGAGAGACAGACGTATGGAAGTGACTCATCCTCCTCTCGGTCATGCCGCCGTGAGACGGCTTTGGCCCTATCGAGCACACCCATCGCAACCACAGTTACGTGCAGGATACAGAGTAATAAAAAGGGAGATGATTGTTTAGGTTATTTTGCGACGCTTCAGTGGTGCGGTTTTCCCTTTCACTGTCAGTCTTGCGTGTTGCCCTCTCGAAAGAATGCACCGATGCTTTTCCCACCTATACGTATGTAGCGAATTCCTGCATACCAAATATTATTGACATACCAATATACAGATATAATCTCCAATAATAGAAAATATATTATGTGAAATAAATATGGTATATTCTGATGAGGTTACCCTTCGCCAATCATCCGGTCGGTGTCATCCCACTCTCGCTCACGTAGTTCGTATTTTTGCACTTTCCCGGTTGCTGTCGTCGGCAACTCCTCGACAAATTCGACCTGATGGACGGTCTTGTAGTTCGCCAAGTGTTCGCGGGTAAATGCCACGAGGTCACTCTCTGAGACGCCTGGGTTTTCGGGGTCGCCGCTGTCCGGAACAACGAATGCCTTCGGTGTCTCTCCCCATTTCTCGCTCGGCGCGGGAATCACGGCGACATCCGCAACGGCATCGTGTTCGAACAGGGTATCTTCGAGCTCTATCGACGAGATATTTTCACCGCCGGAGATGATAATGTCTTTTTTGCGGTCCTGAATGGCTATCATCCCATGTTCATCGATTGTGCCGAGGTCGCCGGTGTGGTAATAGCCGTCAACACGTTCGCTGAATGCCTCTTCCGTTGCTTCCGGCTTGTTCCAATAGCCTTCCATTACCTGATTCCCTTGCACGACCACTTCACCGATTGTCTTCCCATCCGGTGTTACATCCTTCCCGTCGTCGTCGACGACACGAACGTCGGTTCCAAGAAAGCCAAGCCCTTGCCGCTTTTTGATTGCAAACCGATTGTCGTCATCGTACAATCGTCGGGCATCTGACGTTGTAATGAGCGGCCCAGTTTCGGTTGCCCCGTAGACGTGTTTGAGATGCCAGCCAAACTCATCTTCGACGGTTCGGATTGTTGCCTCTGGCGGAGCGCTACCTGCTGTGGCGACGCGCAGACCGTTCGCCCCGGTTGGCTCGACGTCATGCGCAGTGTAGTGCTCGATGAGCATGTTGAGTACTGTCGGGGCTCCACAGAAATACGAGATATCTTCGGACTGAATCGTCTCAAATATGTCCGCGGCGTCGACTCCTCGCGTGCACACGTGCGTAGCGCCCATGCCCGTTATTGCGTAGATGTGGCCCCAGCCGTTGACGTGGAACATGGGGAGTGTCCACAGATACACGTCATCGTCTCTGAGTTCCTGGTGAATTGAAATGAGATAGGCATGCAGCGTCTCCGTTCGGTGCGTTCGCATCACCCCTTTCGGGTCTCCGGTGGTCCCCGAGGTGTAGTTGATGGTGATAACCTCGTCTTCGCTCATCTCAGGGCGGTCATAATCTGCATCGGCCTCCTCAAGGAGTTCATCGAAGGACTCCCACTCACCATCGACGGCAGCAACGTCGTTCGTGATGAACGTCTCTGTTGGAACGCTATCACGAATCTTCTCAATCTTTTCGGCGTATTCGTAATCTGCGTAGATGGCATCGACCGCTGCATCCGACAGAATATACTCGAAGTCTTCCGGAATGAGGCGGTAGTTGAGTGGCGTATGAACAGCGCCTAGTTGCATCGTTCCGTATGCCGCTGCAAGATGGTAATGCGTGTTCGGGTCGAGGACTGCAACCCGGTCACCCTTCTCGATGCCGCGGTCTTGCAATGCGGCCGCGAACTTGTCTGCACGCTCCCCGAGTTCGTCGTAGGTGAACCGCTTTCCATCCGTTCCGATGACTGCCTCCTCGTCGGCGTAATGCTTTCGCGCCCTGTCTAAGAAATCGGTCACCAGCAGTGGCTTGTGCATGGTCTATCTTTCTACGTCCTTCTTGTAAGTGATTTCGGTCATTTCTCTTGTGCGGAAATTTGACTTTTCAGTTGACGTGCTTTTACTTCACTGTGTTCGCAGGAAACTGCTCGCGGCTTCGCCGCTCGCTATCGGGATTCGAACATAGTGAGAATCCCGCAGTCCCCGATTTGAACAGGTGAGAGACGGTCTCGCTCATTTCATTCGCGAGCGTGCGACTCTCGTGTTCAAATCGGGTCGGCTGTACTTTTGACTGCTCACGTTGTTCGCAGCAAAAGTCCGCCCTCCCCGATTTGAACGGGGGGCAAGCCGATCTACAGTCGGCTGCTCTACCAGTCTGAGCTAAGGGCGGGTACGTCAACAGGTAGGACGCCAGCCTGATTTAACCATTTTGCATTGGGCCTGTAGTCAGACAGAAGTCTGACACTCAGGGAAGATTCATATAGATGGGTGACAACCTGTACGACAACGGGAATGAGCAAGATAACGTTCCGCGCTGACGACGAGCTCATTACGCGACTTGA
>PUNZ01000052.1 GCA_003551945.1 Halovenus sp.
ACAACGGAAGGAACTACCGAACCGTTCGAACCACTCGGTGAGGTCGCCGTTTCAGGCGCTCGGGATGCGGCAGTTCACCACGACGGTGACATTGTCTACGTGGCGGGACAGGATGGGTTTGGTGTGGTCGATATTAGCGACCCTTCGGAACCAACAATGATTGCGGAACGGCGCGAGATTGAAACAGAAGGTGACGCGCCTCTTGCAGATATTTGGGACCTCTGGCCCTCGGGGGACCGACTCGCTGTTGTCGGCCCTGCCGTTTACAACCCGTCTGCACCCAGCGGCGTTGCACTGTTCGATATCAGCGACCCGACCAACCCAGAACAGGTTGCCTTTCACCCGACCGACCATTACATTCATAACTCGTTTTTCGCCGAGGATACCATCTATCTCACCGGCAGCGGGTTGGATGACTGGCCGCTGGTGATGGTTGACGTCTCCGACGACGAGCCACAGGAAGTCGGCCGTTGGTCCCCGCTTGCGTATGACGAGAAGTGGGCTGATGTCGTTCCCTCGCTCCGGTTGCTTCACGATGTCTACGTGCAGGATGGGATTGCGTATCTCCTCTATTGGGACGCAGGGACATGGGTGGTTGACGTTTCAGAGCCTCAGTCGCCTGAGGTGCTCTCTGCGGTGATGGATTACAGCCTCGATGACCTTCTGGATATTTCCGCTGAGACAGCACAACTCGTCACTCGAACGGTTCCTGGCAATCACCACTACGCACAGGTCGACGAGACCGGCGACATCATGGTCGTCGGGAGAGAAGCATGGACCGTTACGGACACGGATGGCATCATTTCGGAACCCGGCACACTGTTGGGCGGGCCGGGTGGCCTCACCCTCTGGGATGTGAGCGAACCGAGACAACCGCGGTATCTCGCCGACATATCAGCTCCAGAGTCGTTTAACGCGTCGAGAAACGGCTGGTTTACAACGGCACACAACTGCGATATCGTCGGTGACCGACTCTATGCCTCGTGGTATTTCGGTGGCGTCACGGTCCACGATATCAGCGAGCCGTCTGCTCCGGAACGTATCGCGTGGTGGCGAAACCCGGAGGAAGCCTCGTTCTGGACGGCACAGGCTGCGGGTGATGTCTTTGTCGCCAGTAGCGCTGACTTACGAGATTTTAGCTCGACTGTCAACGAGACGACCGAGGCACTGTATCTGTTTCCCGACCGTCCAGGCGAACAGCCTGACCCACCAGATTTGACAACTCGTCCCGACCACTTCGACCCTGACTCAACTGCCGACCAGCCAACCGGCGAGCCAATTTCGTTTGCACCGGCCGAGCCCTACGTCCTCTCGACGCGTGGAGATGAACACGAGGTCCTCCCGATTTCGGACCTTCCCCAAGATACTGACTCCGACACAGCCGACGGGGTAGATGAGGCAGAACATGAGTCGACCGAATCAACGGACGAGGCTGGTCCCGGATTTACTCTCGGAAGTGCAGCCGCTGCGTTAGGTATGGGGTATCTGTTGCGACAGTATCGTGCTGGGGGTAACTAGCTGAACCCTCACTTGGGGCGTTCCGTTTCCCAGTCGGTCTCTTTTGCCTTTGCTGCTTGCTCCGTGCTGAGCAGTTGCTCCAGTCGGTGCTCGAACTCGTCATCGGAGAGTTCACCGGCAGCATATCGGTCTTTGAGAGTTTCAAGTGGGTCGGGTTGGGCTGGTTCGCTGTCAGCCCGAAGCCGCTGCCACCGAAGACCGAGCCACCCGCCATACACCCCAAGTATTGCCACCGTTACCAAGGCAGCCACTGAACTGGAGATGACACCGGCAACCGCCAGTATCACGACGACCAGTATAATATCCGCTCCGAAGACGAGAAAGAGCCCAAGAAATTCACCGGTCACGAGCGGTTCGTCCGTCTCTACCATAGCACTTGGTATGTCCCCCACTATTGTGAGCGTTACCCCACCCGTTCTTTCCGACATTTTTGGACATTTGTTCACCTAAATGTGGAATGTCCTAGTAATGCTATTAACAAATTTAGGAAACGGGCTATATTACCCATCGCCCTTCTCCGAACTATGCGACCGCAAACCACGTTAGACGATGCCAAATTGTACGAATGTTTCGCTTGCGGGATGCGAGCAACTGACCTCTCCTCGCCGTGCTGTCCGGCGTGTGAGGGACCGGTACACAATATCGCCAGAGAGCGCGACTGTTAACGCTCTTCGGCGGCCTTGACCAGCCGTTCGTACACCGGCCACGAGGAGTCTCCTTGCGGTGGAGTCTGTCGCTTCCCATCAAGCACAACCCCCTCACCACGCTCAACGCGTCCCACAACGCCGACTGGTGTTTCGCGTGCTTCGAGGGCATCGACAATTGACTCGACAGAGTCAGGGGAAACTGCCAACAAGAGTGTCCCGCCAGTCCCTGCTCGCCAGGGGTCCATCTCCAGTGCATCGCAGGTTGCATCGACGCCCGGCAGCCACGGAATATGTTCACGTTCGACGCTGAGTTGCACACCCGATGCATCGGCAAGTTCGAACAGCGCACCGAGCAACCCTCCCTCAGTTGCGTCGTGCATCGCTGTCACGTCTCCGGCGGCCGTTGCAGTCAGTGCATCGCGAACGATTCCGGTATCAGCAAGTCGCTTTTGTGCCGTCTGCAGTGTCGACTCATCAAGCGGAATTTGCTCGGGAAACAGGGTCGTAAGCAAGCCCGTTGTTTCCACTGCAGGCCCCTTCGTGACAAGGAGAACATCCCCTGACTGAGCATCCTGTGGGGTTATTATCTCAGTACTGTCCCCCACTGCAAAGGCGGTTGCTCCACCGACCCACGGAAACTGACAGCCAACGTAGCGGGCCGTATGACCAGTGACCACTGCCACGCCAAGGTCGGCACACTCTTCGTGAATACCGCTCCAGACCTGCTCAAACTGCTCATCGGTAAGTTCCGGTGGCAAGGAAAACGAGATGGCAAGATGCGTCGGTGACAGTCCCGAGACGGCAACATCTGCGAGGACGAACTGGACAGCGAACCGTCCTGCGCGCTCCCAGCCAACCTCCGGCAAAATTGAGAGGGGGTCGGTCGCGACGACGAGCGCCTGTTCGCTCACCTCGATAACGCCGAAATCGACACCGTGTGTTGGTCCCACAGAGACATCTGACCGCGGTGCTCCAAGCCGTGAGGCGATATATTCGGTAAAGAACTCATGGTCGATTTTTCCGGTGTCTGGCATACAAAAGCACTCAGCCTACTGGCTAGACCATCGTAAACCAATCGGCGTACTCGTCGGGTCGGCCTTCGACAATCTCGAAGAACGTCGTCTGAATGTCGTCGGTGACTGGCCCTTTGCTCCCCTCCCCGATGGTCGTATCATCGACAGAGCGGATGGGTGTCACTTCGGCGGCAGTCCCGGTGAAAAACAGCTCATCGGCGGTATAGAGTTCGCCACGGGAGATTGTCGCCTGGTCGTGGACCGTATAGCCAAGGTCCCGAGCGACTTCAATCACGGAGCGCCGGGTAATGCCGTCGAGGATTGATTCGGCCAGTCCGGTGGTGAAAATCTCGCCGTCACGGACCAGAAACAGGTTTTCACCTGGTCCTTCCGCGACGTTTCCTTCGCCGTTGAGAACAATCGCTTCGACGTAGCCGTTGCCTGTTGCTTCGAGCGAGGCAAGGACGCTGTTGACGTATGCACCGGTCGTTTTTGCGTTGGTCGGTATCTGGTCGGAGCCGTACTTTCGCCACGAGGAGATTGCCACATCGACACCTTGCTCAAGCGCTTCCTCGCCGAGATAGGCTCCCCACGGCCAGGCGGCAATTGCGACGTTCACTGGACAGTCCGACGGGTTGAGGCCGAGCATCTCGTAACCGTAGAATGCGATTGGCCGGATGTAACATGAACCGAGGTCCTGCCGGCGAATCAGTTCGAGCGTTGCGTCGGTAATTTCATCCGGTTCAAAGGGAATATCCATCTCGTAGGGTTTTCCTGATTCGTAAAACCGGTCGAGGTGTTCTTCCCAGCGGAAAATTGCAGGTCCATCGGCGGTCTCGTAACATCGCACGCCCTCGAAGACGCCTGTTCCGTAATGGAGTCCGTGAGTGAGCACGTGGGTCTGTGCCTCGTCCCAATCGACGAACTCGCCATCCATCCAGATACTATCGACATCCATCTCGTCAAATCCCATATCCCGACACACTGGCCGCATCACTATAAAATCCGCGAGGTTGTTGAATGACAATCTATCGCATGATGTTGCCCGCACTTCTGGTCTCTCAGGGA
>PUNZ01000125.1 GCA_003551945.1 Halovenus sp.
CGCTTTCGCTCTCCGAGCGAGCAGCAGACAGCGGGGCGGACGCACTGTTGCTCATTTCACCGTATTACAACAAACCCGAACAGCAGGGATTCATCGAGCATTACGAAACCATCGCGGATGCGGTCGACATTCCACAGATTGTCTACAATGTCCCCTCCCGAACGGGACAGAATATCGAAGCCGAAACCGTCGCAACTCTTGCTGAACACGAGAACATTCAGGGATACAAAGCAGCAGAAGGAGATATGAATCAAGTGAGCCACATCGTCGAAGCCACGCAGGACGAGGAGTTTGCTGTCCTGTCCGGAAACGACGGCGAAACGCTTCCAATCCTGTCGATGGGCGCTACTGGCTGTATCAGCGTGACGGCCAACGTCGAACCAGAGCGGATGGGGGAACTCGTCTGGGCGGCACTCGATGGAGAGTACGAACAGGCGCGCGAAGTCCACCACGAACTCGGGCCGCTGTTTCGCGCACTGTTCTGGGAGACGAACCCGATTCCGGTCAAAGCCGCGATGGAAATCCGAGGTTACGGTCCAGGACACGTTCGCTCGCCGCTCACTGACCTCACCGAGGAGAACTACGAGCGATTGACCGAGGTGCTGGCACAGTACGAGGGGAACTAATGGCCGAACCAACTCGCGTCGCAATCAACGGAATCACCGGACAGATGGGACAGACACTTGTCGAAACCGCCAGCGAGCGTGACGATGTGACGGTCGTCTGTGGCTTCGATACCCCTGATGCGATTGACACAGCAGGGACCATCCCACAGTACACACCCGATGAAATTGCTGGCGCGCTGGAGGAACGAACACCGGATATCGTGATTGATTTCAGCGTTCCCGAGGCGACGATGGAACTCGCCGATGCGTGTGCCGAAGCAGACGTTGGGCTCGTCATCGGAACGACCGGTTTTCAGGATGGCGACCTCGCAAGTCTGCAGGAAGTCAGCAGCGTCGTTCCTGTGTTGAAAGCGACCAACTTCTCCCGCGGGATTCAGGCACTGCTGAATGCGCTCGGGCCAGCCATCGAGACGCTTGAGGGCTACGATATCGAGGTCCTCGAAACCCATCACAACCGAAAGCGCGATGCACCAAGCGGAACGGCAAAGACGATTCTAGAGGAAATTGCGGCCTATCGGGAATTCGACACCGTCCCGGGTCGTGATGGCATTCAACCCCGCGAAGAGAGCGAGGTTGGGATGCTTGTCCGCCGAGCAGGTGATGTCCGTGGCGAGCACGAAATTATGCTGGCTGGAAACGACGAAGTCCTCACTCTGACCCACCGGGCCGAAGACCGTGCGGTGTTTGCGGCGGGTGCGCTTGATGCAGCCGTGTGGGTGGATGGAAACGACCCCGGCTGGTACTCGTTTGAGGATGTCGTCAGCAGCTAGGATTGCCAGCGAGCGAACTGGTATGCCAGTTAATCGGTTGAGGAATCAATAGTAGCAGTCTCTGTCTGTTCAGTTGGTATCTCCGTTGAGAGTGGCTGTTGACTCGCGATTGACTCTCGTTCGGAGAGCAACAGGACAACCTCGACTAACAGTGCAACGACGAGGGGGCCGATAACTACCCCAAGTGCACCGATGGTGAGAATACCACCGACAAATCCAATGAAGTACAGACTTGAGTTTAGCTTTCCCGTTTTTTCTGCGAGTTTCGTCCGGATGAGCGCATCAGGAAGTAGCGAAATAAACAGCAATCCGAGTACAAGCATTGCACCGCCCCTGACTAGATTTCCAATCAAAAAGTCATTGGCTGCAAGCACAATGACGAGTATGCTGGGTCCGAGAATTGGAATGAACTGTAAAATGCCGGCAATCGCCGCCAGCGAGAGCGGTGACGTATATCCAAGTGCGAAAAAGAGGACTGCACCGATAACGACCGTTCCAAGCGCTGTCGTCGCCTGCAGGATGTACAGGGAAAAGAGCGTCATTTTCGTCCGGTTGTGCAGCCGAACAAGGATGTCATGGTAGGGGGTTGGAACAAGCTTGAGTGCAGCCTCCCGGATTGCCCGTGGTTTGTACAGGAGCCCGTAAAGAACGATAGTAAACAGCACAACCTGTAATGCAATGGTTGGGGCGGCCACCGCACCGGCAACCGCAATATCCTGCAGCACCGCGATTGCGCTGTCGATAAACGGCTCCATCTCCACCTCAAGGTCAAAGCCGTAGACGCTCACAGCGATGGACTCAGGGAGCGACCGAAGCAGTTCGATAAACTGGTCACGACGTTGGTAGACGACAAGGACCAACGGACTCACGACGAGGAGAACGGCCCCGAACGCGGTCAGCGTGGCAAGTCCACTCGCGACCCTATCCGAAAAGCCCTGACTTTTCAGCGCTCGCTTGAGCGGATACAAAACATATGCAACGGTAATCGCAAACACCACCGTCTGAAGAACCGCCCCAAGGACAACCCCCGCAAGGAGTAACAGCACTAACAGCAACGCACCGAGTACGTATTGTCGACGTCTGTCCATGAGACAAACTCACAAGGTCGTACTAAAAGACTTCGGGAACCGGTGTCTCAGCATAGGACTTTGATTCTAACGTCCGAGACCAGGCGGAGCAAATATTCGCGCTCAAAGTTAGGCAAACTGTCGGATCGTGAGCTCCATCGTATCAAGTTGGACAATCGGTACATAGCCAACGTCAGGGCTAAGGTTGACGCTCTTTTGGAAATCAGTCTGTGCTTGCCAGCAACTGGAGTTGATGCTGAGAACGTTGTTGTAGGTTCCATACCCAAGTTTATGGACGTGGCCGGTGTGGAAGATGTCCGGAACCTCCTCGATGACCAGATGGTCTTCCTCTTCGGGTGCAACGCGTGTCATTCCACCGTACTGCGGAGCAACATGCCGTTTTTTCAGGAGTTGTGCCATCGCGTGATGGGGCTTTTCGTAGGTGGCTTTGTCGTCGGGGAGTTCCGCGATGAGTTCATCGAGCGAGACGCCATGGTACATCAAGACCGAGACTCCCTCAATGTCGACCATCGAAGGGTTTGCGGAGATACGCGCGTCGTGGGCGGACATGATATCCCGCAGCTCCTCATCGAAGGCCGGCTGGGGTTCAGCTAGCCTGACGGCGTCGTGGTTGCCTGGAATCATGACGATCTCGATATCCCCCGGAACTTCCTTGAGATACTCGTTGAACTGTTCGTACTGGTCGTAGATGTCGATGATATCGAGTTCCTCATCCTGGTTGGGATAGACACCAACTCCCTCGACCATATCACCAGCAATGAGCAGATACTCGATTGGGTCGGCTTCCTCCGTGTGGAGCCACCGAGTAAATCGGTGCCAGGCATCAGCGAGGAATTCCTCGCTGCCGACGTGAACGTCGGAGATGAGCGCGGCCTGCACCGGTCTATCCGCTCTCGACGGCCGAAAGGTTCGGGGAACGTCGGGGAAATACAGCGAATCAACAAAAATGATTGGGTCGTCACCGCTCCGGTTTGCAACGTTACCCTCGACTGCAATGACCTCGTCACAGAGAAGTTCACGCGCCTCGTCGGCGAACTCGCGGTCGTTCATAATGAGACATGGAACCGTCCCGTTCGTATCTTCGAGTTCGATTCGCCAGTGACCGCCCGAGGTCGAGCGAATCTCCGAGACCATGCCAACAAGAGCCGCATCGCTGCCATCGGATTGCTTGGCGATTGCATCTGTCGGGCGGTGATTGACACGACCACGAAGTTTCTTTGAAAGTTTTGTATATCGGTCCCGAAATACCGAGACAAAATCGCCATACTCGCCGGTTCCCGTACTTTTGATGTCGCCGCTTACTGTCAGGCTGCGATGTGCTGTCGAGCGTCCGGAAGGCTGAGACCCCTTTGTTTCGACTGGAGCAACATCGGCGAGGTCAGTGGATTTTGTATGGGAATCTCCAGTCGAAATAGAGGGGTTTTGTTCTGGCGAAGACTGGGCCTCGGGAGTCGATAAGTCAGCCGCTTCTACTGGTGAGGTTGTTGAGCCAGAATCAAGAGACTGTGAGCGGTTATCAAGTGTTTGTTTAACATGCTCGGAAGTCAAGACAAGCATCTCATCAGGGGCCGTTTCAACTGCACGCTCAATTGCCTGTTGTGGGTCAGACGCGCCGGCAAGGAGTGTTACAGCCTCCCGGTCTGCGTTATATCCCCGCTGGGCGAGTTCTTGGACGATTCGAACCGTCGACTCAAGGGGCACATCTGTACATCGCAGGACAGGCAAAAAAGGATAGCGACA
>PUNZ01000254.1 GCA_003551945.1 Halovenus sp.
CTGCGAAAATAACCATCGACGGGAGGACCATTGTCAGCGTTGTATCGGTTGTCATCATTTCGGCTTGAATCATCCCAAAGAGACCAACGGCGATGATTGCAAGGACGATACCGAACGATACTGGGAGGTTCAGCTTTGGTGCCATACTCCTTTCTGAGGCTTCCACAGGCAAAAGCGTTCAGAAGAGAGATGTATCGGAGTGAGCGAATGAAGCGAACTGTTAGTTTCCACGTGGCCGAATGAGGTTCGCGAGCGAAACAATAAATCCAATCAACCAGCCAACCGGGAACGAAATGGCAAACCAGATAATGACATGGTGGCCTTCCTGTCTATCAATTTGACCCAGTTGGTCCTGTATCACGTCGGGGCTGTTTTGGAACATCCAGCGAGCCATTTCGTCGCTCCGAGCGATGATAATATCTTCCAGTACAGGGTGAAAGAGTGCAGCAACGACCGGCGGAAGGAAAATCGCGGTCATTGCAAACGGATAGGCCAACAGGACGGTTGTTCCACGGCCGCCTACTCGCCAGAAAATAAATGCGAGCGCTGAAGACATGACCGCTACACCACTTGCTGCCGCGATTGCAATAATCTCAACGGTGGTAAAGACATCCGAGAACTGGACGTATATCAGTGCAACCAGACCCCCCCAAAGCAGTGTGAAGACGATGACGACACCAAAAAACCCGAGACGTGCGGCGGTGACGTTGATTTTCCGTGCCTGATACCTGAAGAAATACCCGAGCAATACGAGTGGATACAGCAGCGCGATAATTGGGATACCAAGCGCTGCCCAGAGATTATACGTTATCACTTCTCGTGTCGTTGATGGCTCCCATTTTCCAAGGACAGTGTCTTCTGCACCCCGTTGTCTGGGGAAAAACACCTCCATCCAAGTCTCGTGCATTATTTTCAGGTCAACAGTGATTGCGCTGACCAATCCCGACTCACTCCCGGCAGACATATTTCTCTCTATTCCCCCCTTCGGTATATGCTTTTGTGACTCTGAGTGCAGTAGTTTCTGACTTCTTTTATTCCCAGTTGTCGGGGCCGAAGTCAGGATTTACCGTCCGTAGCTTACGGTCTCGTTCGTCAATTCGCTCGATATCTTCGCTTTCCAATTCGAGCGACAGACTCTGCCAGTTATCACGAATGTGTTCCTCACTCGTTGCTTTTGGAATGGCGGTAATCCCCTTCTCGCGTAGCCATGCAAGGGAAACCTGTGGCTCGCTCACCCCGTATTTTTCGGCAATCTCTCCGAGCACTGCATCGTCGATAACGTTCCCGCGTGCAAGCGGTGAGTACGCAACGAGATTAATTCCAGCCTCTGTCGCGTACTCTCGCAGCGTCTCCTGTTGCAAGAATGGATGGAGTTCAACTTGGTTGGCGAAAATCGGCACGTCAAGGAGTTCCCGTGCGCGGTCCAGATGCGCTGGTTCAAAATTTGAGACGCCAATGCGGTTGATTTTCCCAGATTCATACAACTGCTCGAACGCCGGGAGTGTTTCCTCTGGGTTGTACTCGCCTGCAGCCCAGTGAACATACAGGAGGTCGAGATACTCCGTCCCGAGTCGTTCGAGACTCTCATCGGTCGTCGTCAGCACATCATCGGCAGCGAGATTGCTAATCCAGACCTTAGTCGCAAGGAAGATATCCTCACGAGGGACGGATGACGCGGCGATTCCGTCTCCAACGGCCGCTTCGTTACGGTATATCTGTGCGGTATCGATATGCCGGTATCCGACATCAAGTGCTGTTTCGACGCTTGTTGCACACTGGTCGTGGTCGTCGTTTTCCCAGGTGCCAAACCCAAGCTGTGGCATTCCATCGACTGTCGGCACGTCCGCTGGTGTCGGTGACATCAGCCCAACTCAGACCGCCAGTATAAAAGAGATTCTGGCTACGCCGTCGAGCCTCGTTTTTGAACTCAATACTTTGGCTTTGCGCCCGTTACCTCGTATACCTCTTCCATGATTTCGTCACGCTTTGCCTGCCAGGACGCAAAGCCATCCGGACTGGTTGGATAGTCGTCGTAGACGGCTTTTAGCTGTGGAGCGAGCTTGTTTACCTGATAGGCTTTATATAACGTGTCCCAGTGTCCGCGGGTTTTGATTGCCGAGGTGATGGTTGTCTTGATTTTGGCAGGGAACGACAGCGACGTTTCGCCTTTCTTGCCCATCAGGTCGATGAGCATCTCACCGGGCAGCGCCGTAACGACGTCAGTCAGTTCATCGACTTCGTGTGCGGTGCCGAAGATGTTGTACAGGTCCATCGCCGCAAATCGCTTTCCGAAGTCAGTCTGGACGTTGCGGTTGTACTCCCACAGGGCTTTCTCGCTGACGTCTCCTTCGCTGATTCCCTCTGTCGCCACCTGTGCCGCCCAGTAGCCTGCTTTCGCAGCGCCCGGAATCCCGCCACCAGTCGTCGGATTAACGTGTGCTGCAGCGTCCCCGACTGACATAAATCCGGGTGCCACGGCAGAATCATATGGGCGACGCGTTGGCAACGCCGCTCCGAGTTTGCTTTTTACTGTCGCGTCTTTGAACTCAGGCCGCGTCTCGACATCTCTTTTCAAGGCATCGACCAGCTGCATCGGCGGCTTGTCCATCTGAAAGCCAAGCCCGACATTGATTTCAGTTGGCGTCCGCGGGAAATACCAGAGATAGCCGAGTTCTTTGGTTGGTTTGAACACGATTGCATCGTCGTATTCGACCGGCTCTGGGACCTCAAGGACCTCTCTGTAAGCCGAACAGAACTGTTGGTAGTTCACGTTCGTATCGTAGGTTGTCCCCTCGAAATCGACCATATCCTGGAGGACGGAAAGCGCGCCTGCTGCATCGATGACAACCTCGGCTTCGTAATTCACACGGTCTCCATTCTGGATGCCCGTGACGCCAGTGACTTTCCCGTTCTGTCTCACATCTTTGACAACTGTATTGTACTGCACGTCAGCACCAACCCGGTCTGCTTCCTCCAGGAGAACCTCGCCGTATCGCTTTCTGTCGACAACGGCTCCAGAGCCGTCTTTGAACGGAATATCGTAGTTGTCCCCTTTCGGGTTCATGAACATCGCGCGCTGGATATTCTCGTTGGTGAATGATTCCTCGCGTAGATATTCTCTGTCGATAACATCCGGGAACGCGCTTTTGCCTTTGATAGCATCACCGCAGGCAATCTGGCCACCGTTTTCTTCGCTTTTGCGTTCGAGGAGGGCGACGTCGAGACCTTCTTGGGCGGCCGTCGCTGCCGCAAAACAACCCGCGGTACCTCCGCCAACGACAACGATATCAAACTCTTCGACTGTCATTGAAGTCGTGTTGCACGGTGAATAATAAAAAACCTCACATAACAGCGGCCGACGCCGCAGGGCGAGTGATTATCATCTTCGACGGTGCTCGCGTGGGTTAGACCACTGTCACGCTTGCAACACTGTCGCCGTCATCGACATCCATCACGACGACTCCCATCGTATTTCGTCCCTGCGTCGAAATCTCATCGACCGGACAGCGCATTATCTGCCCACTCTCGCTCATGACGACAATGGAATCGTCTTCCGTCACGGCCTTGGCTGTCGCGACTGGACCGTTTCGCTCGTTTGTCTTGATATCAACCAGCCCTTTCCCGTATCGTGATTGCGCTCGGTACTCGTTGAGCGGGGTTCGTTTTCCGTAGCCATTTTGCGTCACGGTCAACAGCGCGCGGCTGTCGTCATCCGTCGCAGCGACCATCCCTGCAACCCGGTCACCTTCGCGAAGGTCAATCCCCCTGACTCCACGAGCAGTTCGCCCCATCTTCCGGACGTCCGTTTCATCGAATCGAATCGTCATCCCGTGTTCGCTCGCGATAACGAGGTCACCCGTTCCGTCGGTCACTTCGACATCAATCAACTCATCATCATCGTCCAACCCAGCGGCAATAATTCCAGTTGAGAGGATATTCTCGAAGTTGCTTGCGCAGGTCCGCTTGACGTAGCCGTTTCGAGTAACCATCGTGATACACTCGTCCTCGTCGAACTCATCTGTATTCACGACAGCCGTTATCTCCTCGCCGTCATCGAGGTCAACGATGTTGATTGCCGATTTTCCTCGGGCTGTCCGCGACATCTCCGGTATTTCGTAGGTCTTTAGCCGATAGACTTGCCCGTGATTGGTAAAGCAAAGCAGATACTCGTGCGTGTTGGCTTTGAACACCTTGGATACTCTGTCGCCTTCTTTCGGGTCCGA
>PUNZ01000195.1 GCA_003551945.1 Halovenus sp.
CGATTCAGCCAGCGGTCTACGATGAAATCGAGCCCGAACTTGAGGAAGGCGACACGCTTCAGTTCGCGCACGGGTTCAACATCCACTACAACCAGATTGACCCACCGGAACACGTCGATGTGACGATGGTCGCACCGAAATCACCAGGTCACCTCGTCCGTCGAACGTACAAACGTGGCGAAGGGACGCCCGGCTTGCTTGCCGTCTACCAGAACGCAACCGGCGACGCCCACGAGGAAGGACTTTCCTACGCAAAAGCAATCGGCTGTACCCGCGCTGGCGTCATCGAGACCAGCTTTCAGGAAGAGACCGAAACTGACCTCTTCGGCGAGCAGGCCGTCCTCTGTGGCGGTGTCACCGAGATGGTGAAAGTTGGCTTCGAGACACTCGTTGACGCGGGCTACTCCCCTGAGATGGCGTACTTCGAGTGCCTGAACGAACTCAAGTTGATTGTCGACTTGATGTACGAGGGCGGTCACATGGGGATGTGGAACTCCGTCTCCGATACCGCGGAGTACGGCGGCCTTACCCGCGGTGAAGAGGTTATCAACCGCGAGGGAATGGAGAAGATTCTCAAGGAAGTCCAAAACGGTGAGTTCGCCCGAGAGTGGATATCCGAGAACCAGACGAACCGGCCATCCTACACCCAGATTCGCAACGCAGAACAGAACCACGAAATCGAAATTGTCGGCGAGCGCCTGCGCGACCTGTTCGCGTGGGGTGACGCCGAGGAGTGATTCCCATGAAAATGAAAGACGTCGACCAGACACACCCAAACACGAACGATACCTTCGGCATGGCAGTGTACGGCCCTGCCCCCGTTGCCGACGGTGGATATGAACGCAGTACAGACGAACAAACAATGGAGGATGTCGAGCACGAGTCCCCTGCGAAAGGAGCCGTTCGAAGCTTCGAGCGCGGTCCGAACGAGGACGACTCAACCAAATCAGTAAGCGATGAGTAAGAACACGCTCTACGACAAGGTCTGGGACCACCACAAAGTGACAACCTTGCCAAACGGACAGGACCAGCTGTTTGTCGGCTTGCACCTGATCCACGAAGTGACGAGTCCGCAGGCGTTTGGGATGCTCCGCGAACGCGACATCGAAGTCGCGCGCCCGGATTTGACACACGCAACGGTTGACCACATCGTCCCAACGGATGACCGTGACCGCCCGTTCAAAAACGAGGCCGCCGAAGAGATGATGGCGGAACTCGAAGAGAACGCTCGGAAAGCCGGCATCCAGTTCGATGACCCAACAACAGGCAATCAGGGTATCGTTCACGTCATCGGTCCCGAGCAGGGACTGACCCAGCCGGGAATGACAATTGTCTGTGGCGATAGTCACACCTCGACGCACGGTGCGTTTGGCGCGCTCGCATTCGGTATCGGAACCTCACAGATTCGCGATGTGCTTGCAACGCAGACCATCGCGATGGATAAAAAGAAGGTCAGAAAGATTGAGGTCACCGGCGAACTCGGTGAGGGCGTCACCGCCAAAGATATCATCCTGACAATTATTCGCAAACTGGGAACTGATGGCGGTGTCGGCTACGTCTATGAGTATGCTGGCGAGGCCATCGAAAGCCTTGGCATGGAAGGACGAATGTCCATCTGTAACATGTCAATTGAGGGTGGCGCACGGGCTGGCTACGTCAACCCGGATGAGACCACCTACAAATGGCTCAAAGAGACGGATGAGTTCAAAGATGACCCTGAGCGGTTTGACGAACTGAAAGCCTACTGGGAGTCCATCAAATCCGACGATGATGCCGACTACGATGACGTGGTCACTATCGATGGCTCCGCAATCGAGCCAGTTGTGACCTGGGGAACGACCCCTGGGCAGGGTATTGGGATTTCAGAACCCATCCCAGAGCCCGAATCACTGGCTGCCGATAAACAAGAGACTGCTCGCCGTGCACAGGAGCACATGCGCGTCACACCAGGCGAGACGATGGCTGGTTACGATATCGATGTGGCGTTCCTTGGCTCTTGTACGAACGCTCGACTCCCGGATCTCCGCGCTGCCGCAGAGATTGTCAAGGGTCGACAGGTCGATGACTCAGTTCGTGCGATGGTCGTGCCGGGGAGCCAGCGGGTGAAAGCTGCTGCCGAGCAGGAAGGACTCGATGAGATATTTACCGAGGCCGGATTTGACTGGCGTGATGCTGGCTGTTCGATGTGTCTCGGGATGAACGATGACCAACTGGTTGGTGATGAGGCGTGTGCCTCGTCTTCGAACCGGAACTTCGTCGGCAGACAGGGCTCCAAAGATGGTCGAACCGTGCTGATGAGTCCGTTGATGGTTGCTGCAGCAGCAGTGACTGGCGAGGTTACTGATGTGCGTGAACTGCCGAAAGTGGAGGTGGAACAATGAGTACAGATGAAATTCCAAGCGTCAAACAGGTCTCCGGAAGCGGGATTCCAGTTCGAGGAAACGATATCGACACCGACCAGATTATCCCGGCACGGTTTATGAAGGTCGTTACGTTCGATGGACTTGGTGAGTTTGCCTTCTTTGATCTTCGATTCGACGACGAGGATAACGAGAAAGACCACCCGTTCAACGAGCCACAGTATCAGGATGCGAACGTACTGGTTGTCAACGCCAACTTCGGCTGTGGCTCTTCGCGAGAACACGCCCCACAGGCGCTCATGCGCTGGGGAATCGATGCGGTTATCGGCGAATCGTTTGCCGAGATTTTCGCTGGGAACTGCCTTGCGCTGGGGATTCCGACGGTCACTGCCGACACTGAGACTATCGAGGAGTTGCAGTCGTGGGTTGAGGAGAATCCGGACGGTGACATCGATATTGATGTCGCTGCAGAAACGGTCACCTACGGCGAGAAATCGGTCGATGTCACGGTTAATGAGGCACAGCGGAAAGCCCTCGTCGATGGTATCTGGGATACGACGGCGCTGATGAAGTCCAATACGGAATCAATTGCGAAGACAGCGGAATCGTTGCCATACGTCGAGAGCGCCTGAGGAATCTGCGCACAGCTACTTACTATTCCTGTTGCCTCATTCGAAAACGAGAGGGATTGCTATGCCGGTGTGGGCTGTTCTACTTCGGAGAAGTAGGCCGCAAGGTCGGTCGTGGACAGCATTCCGACAATACCCTCTGTTTTATCAACGACAGGCAGGTGGTGAATGTGGTATGTCACCATCTTATCTGCCGCTTCACGAATGGGGTCCTGAACGCTGGCACTGACGATGTCTGTCGTCATGTGGTCAGCAACTGTTGTCTCGTCTTTTGGGTCGCCTTTGGCGACGATACGGACGAAGTCAGTGCTCGTCAGAATACCTTCCGGCTGGTTGTCAGCATCGACGACAACGACCGAACTAATGTTTTCGTCGAGAAGCGTCTCTGCAGCAGTTTCAACTGATGTATCCGGGCTGACGGTGATGATTCCAGTCGACATGAGTCGTCCGACAAAGATGTCTTCCATGATTGTCTATGAACGTATACTCTGCCACCTCATTAGATGTTTCGGGTTGTGGCAACGAACTCTTGATTTTGCTGTGTCAGCGGTCTCGCTCTTTGCTTGCGTAGAGCTGTTGGAATCGGTTGACCACGAGCTCGAATCCAGCATCAATTGGTGCCCGGATCTGTCGGCCCACCGACCCAAGACGACCGTCTTGTCGCTCAGGTCGGGTCAGCCATGCGCCGGCCCACACGCTGAACCATCCCAGTGCAATCCCTGCAACGACATCAGTTGCCCAATGGATGCCGAGATACATCGTCGAGATAACGACGGAAATTGCGAGGATAACGGCGACAGGGAGCCATTCAGGGTAAATGTCTCGCCAGCGATAGGCAAGCACCGCAACGGTCACTGAGAGCGAGGTGTGCAACGACGGGAAGACGTTCACTTCCGTGTTGACCTCCGTCGTCAACATCTGCGACTGTGGCCATTCAGTATACAGTAGCTCTTCACCAAACATTGGTGATACTCGTGGTCCGTAGGCGATGAAAAGCGTATAACATAGCACACCGATACCGTAATTGAGGGTATAGGCGAGTGCCGTCTCTTTTACTGGGCGGCTATCTCGGTGGATAAGATATGCGAGCATTGGAAAGACAAGCAAAAAAATGTAGCCATAGATGTACATCGCCGAGAAATATGTCGTGAGATACGGGTGTGCGTACGCTTGGAGGTCCGCAACGAACGTTCCTTCAATACTGATTATCGTCTCGGTAATCTGTATCC
>PUNZ01000026.1 GCA_003551945.1 Halovenus sp.
GAGTCGAGTTGGGTCAGTAACCTGCCTGTGGGAGATGCATTTTGGTGCACGAACCCGTCTCAGTGTTCCGCAGTGTGAGTGAGCCACCTGACTTCTCAACAGCCCATTTTATCAGCCAGAGTCCAACACCAGTACTGTGTGACAGTGAGGTTTCGTTCTCCTGATTGATGACCTCTAACTCCTGTGTTGGAAAACCGGTTCCGGTATCCTGTATACACAGACAGACTGTCCGGTCGTCAACTGCCGTTGAAACGTTAATTTCGACGTCATCGCTGTTGTGAGTTACCGAGTTCTCGATGGCTGTTTCAATCGCCGCCGTGATTGTTGGGTGAACTGTGACGTGAATATCCTCGACAGCAACCGAAATATCGGCGTCTGGATACTCTTCCCGACAACGGTCGATAGCCCGCGAAACAAGCGATGGGAGCGAAACAATAATCGTGTCACCGCTGGTTCGCATTAGCTGGTCGAGTTGCTTTGCGTTTTCCGTATTCGAGAGGAGTCGGTCAGTTGACTTGGTGATGGTCTCTGCACTGTCTTTCACCGCATCCTGTGTGGTGTCCCTGCTAATCAGCTCCGCGTTACTCAGAATGATATTGAGCTCGTTTCGCACGTTGTGACGGAAGATACGGCCAAAGATGCGCCGGAGCAACTCAAGTTCTTGTCCCCGCTCACGGAGCGTCTGTTCTTGTTCGATGCGGGTGAGTGCTTCTCGAGCGTGCCGACATAACAACTCGACAAGCTCAAGCTCTGTTTGGTCGAACGCATCCGGTTCGTCTGTCGTTGCCTGAAAGACACCATGCGTGCCGATGGGGACTGCGAGGCTCTGGGCAAACGTCTCATCGTGTGGATTTGCATCGGGGTGTTCCTGCGGGTTGTACAGCGCAGATTCGCCCTGTTGGTAGACCGTTCCCGCCATTCCAGCGTCCTCAATTGCCGGCTCTCGGTAGCCATCAGTGGGCACGTTGCTTGAAGTTGCTTTCACGATGAGTCGCCCATCGACAACGGCATCGGCCAGACAGATTTCCAGCGAGAGGATATCTTCAGCAGCCTCGACCATCGTCGTATAGACCTCGTCTGCACACTCACACTGTGCCAGTTCGACAGCCACCTCATGCAGTCGCGTGATTTGTTTGCGCTGTCGTTCGAGTTGGACTGTCCTGTCCTGGTGTCCGGTTGCGTTGTCTTCGGCCGCTGCCGGTTGCTGGTCGCCGGTGATTGGGGTGCCGACAAGACAAAGCAGTGAGCCGTTGGTGTTCGAACTTGGGAGCACCGTATAGGTGTCGCGGTGGGTCTTTCCATCTGCACCCATCACACTGACTGTAAGTCCGTCGCCTGAACCGGTCGCAAATGCCTCTGAAAGGGTGGTGATTGTCTGTTCACGCTCCGCTGCTGGGATGTACTCCGTCAGTGAATTACCCTCCAACGCTTCATCAGCCTCGACGCGCTCTTCCCAGGCGCTTGTTGCCTCCCTAATGGTGTAGCTGTCGTCAATAACAACGACTGGCAGCGATGAGGAGAGTAGCGACCCTACCCTGACGGTGCCGACCATTAGTACGTACCGACAGAGTCAATTACTAAAACAGTTGTGACATTCTGCATGATATACGAGGGTGATTATATCTCTGCAGCGAGCGTTGGGGCAACGCTGACGGCGCTTACCGGTCGTTCGATTGTGTCTGTTCCATAGATATGCGTCACTCCTGCCTGCACCAGCTTTGTGTAGGCATTTCGGGCAAGCAGCGGGTGAATACAGCTGACATAAATCTCTGCTGCGCCGCGCTCTGTGAGGACGGCAACGGACTCGCTCATCGTTGAGCCAGTGGCAATGATATCATCAACGAGGACGATATCTCGGTCTGCGACCGTTGCATCGCTTGGCTCAATTTCGACGGTATCGCCGCTGTGTCGCGTCTTCTCGAAATGGTCAGTCTCACCCTCTCCATAGGCATCACGAACCGTTTGTGCAAGCGCAGTTGCGCCGGCATCCGGTGCCAGAAAGAGTGGGTCACTGAGGGTGGGAAGCGGCTCTGCCAACTGCCCTGCAGCATCGACTGCAGTTGTCGGTACGTCGAAAAAGTCACACACAGCGACTTCATGTGGGTTGACCGTAATCACGCGGTCGGTTCCGGTCGACAGCGCCCGAGCCATTGCTCGAGCAGAGACTGGCTCACCTGCCTCGAAGGCCGTATCTTGACGTGCATACCCGAGATACGGAATGACGGTTGTTATCTCGCTTGCTCCTGCCTCCCGGACCGCATCCTGAAGCTGGAGCAGTTCGATATGTGCGCCGTCGGAAACAGTTGAGGAGACGATGACCGTGTGGTCTGCCACATCGTCGACCTGTACGTAGCGCTCACCATCGGGAAACGTTTTGAAGGTCACGTTCGCAATGTCGTCTCCAGTTGTTGCGGCAAGCTCCGTTGCAAGCACCTGTGTCGCGGAGCCGGGAACAATCATATCGAACGGCTCACGCCCTAGCCTAAACCGTGTTTCGATTACGCGTGACGGCACCCGCTTGGTGCGACTCAGTTATTTTGAATCCGCGGTGCAAGCATGTAGGTTACCGTTCCGTCCCCTTCGGCGAAATCAAAGTGGAGTTTAACCGGGAACTCCTCGCCGAGTTCCATCGTTACCTCTGTCCCTTTCGGGATGGCTTTGTTCATATCTTGGAGATAATCAAGCGAGAACAACGACGAGGCAGGACCGACGGTCAGGTCGATGAGGTCGTCTTGACCAAGTTCGAGATGAACGTCGTCGGTATCGCCTTCTGCGGCGACATAAAACAGTTCGTCGTTCTCTTCGATTCCCAGTTCGATGTGGTCACTGACCATGTCGGCAGCCGTCACCGCGCGGTCGATATCTCGCCCTTCGATGACGATGGTTGCTGACAGGTCAAGGTCTGGGAGGTCTGGTTCTTCACGGATTGATTCGGGGTCAATCAGTGCAAGGGTATATTCGAGACCGTCGATAGAGATATGCAGCTTCCGAGTTTCCTCATCGAGGTCCAGATGGACGAGGTCATCGCCACTGGCCATCCCGGCAATATCCTGCAGTCGAACCAGATTGACACCGATTAGGCCGCCGTCGGCCTCGTATGACTCGAACGCATCGGTAGCCAGAGCGAGGTCAACCATCCCCACGTTTGCTGGGTCGACAGCGCGGATTTCCAATCCATCTTCTGTCAGGTGAATCTTGCACTCATCGACTAACACGCCGATAGAGTCGAGCGTCGCCTGCAACGTGTCCGCACGCACGATAGCGGTGAACATCTTGTGACGGGATAAGACGCCATCCCGTAAAAAGGCATGTCATTGCCGCCGGCAAAAACGAGGGTCCTGAAAATTTCAGCGAACGTGGTTATCTGTTGCCACGCCGGTGAACTCAAACCGTGCACCGTTCTCGGAACTCTCCGTAATTGTCAGTGTCCAGTCGTGTGCCCGAGCAATCTCTTGAACGATTGCAAGCCCAAACCCCGAGTTCCCTTTCCCAGTCGTGTATCCGGCAGCAAGAACCGCTTCGCGCTCATCTTCAGGGATTCCGGGGCCGTTATCTTCGACGTAAAAGCCATCATCGAGTGGCCCAACCCTGACTGTCTCGCCACCGTGTTCGATGCTGTTCCAAAAAAGGTTCTCAAGCAGTTGCTTTAACCGGCTTGGGTCTGCCATGAACTGACGATCTTCCACCAGTTCAAGCGATGGACGCGTCTCATCTCCAGCCGCTGTGCGCCAGCACGGCCAGACGATTTCCGACAGCCAGACGGACTCCGGCGTTGTCAACTGCTGTCCCTGTTCGACGAGTGTTCGCATGTCGTTGATGACTGTTGCAATCCGCTCGTGTGCGGTATCGACGTAGTCGAGGTGCTCCATCTCTCCGGTGTGCAGGGTCAAATCAAGCCGCGTCGTCGCGACGTTCAGATGGTTCGGAATATCGTGTGTGATTACGTCGTAGAACGCCTCTAGCCGCTTGTTTTGCCGCTCAAGATGCTGTTCACTTTCAAGCCGCTCCAGCGCCGTTTCGCCATTTGAGGCAATTAACGAGAGCAGATTGCGGTCTGTCTGGCTGCACCCGTCCGGGTCTGTCGTCCCGGCGCTCACAACACCTTGCTGGCCGAGAGGGACGGCAATCTCGGTCCATTTGTTCGCCTCGTCCGTTGCCTGCCGTTGCTCGGTAACCGTCTCGCCACGACGAAAGGCTGTTGAGACAGCCGAGTCACCGTCGACAGCACAGGCTTCCGGTGGCTGGTTCCCAGCATGAACAAGTACCGACTGTGGGTGAAGGGAATCCCCTTCGACGAACCAGACGACTGTTTTCTCACACTCTAGGAGCCGGTCGACCGTCCGTGCGGTGAGTTGGGCAATCTCGTCCCGGTCGTTCGCCTCGATAAGTTCCGCAGTCTTCGTATTCAACTGCTCTAATTGCCGCTCGCGACGCTTTCGGAGCGAGATATCACGAATTGTTCCGATATGGTAGGCTGTCCCGTCAACGGTTGTTCTGGTAGTCACTGTTCCGACCTGTACCGCATTCTCGCCGTAGTTGTGCACTGTCTCGGCAAACCGTGTTTCCCCTGGCGCAAACGAATTCCAGTAGTCCGCAAACTGGGACTGTTCAAACTGTGGGTTAACCTCCCAGATAGCCATCTCTGAAAGCGTTTCTCTATCCGTGCCAAGCATATCAGCGTACGTTGTATTCACATACTGATACCTTCCCGTCCGGTCATACATTGCGACACCAACACCAACAGCATTTATCAGTTGTTGTAGGAATCCGTTATCGAACGGGAGATTCATCGTCCGTATGTCCGGAGCATGACCATTTATTTTTTCGCTCTGGGACGACCCTTGAGTCGACTGGCCTGCTTGGGGTCAGACGGCCGTCTGACGAACGTTTTTGAGGCTAACCAATGAACCAAAGCGTATGATTGCGGGTTGTGGAGGCGAGCAATGACTGCTGACAATACGGTTCTCGGCCGATGTCCTCACTGTGAGCACCCAGTTCCTGAGACAGAGCTTGTTATCGATTATCAAACGGCGCGTGGTCAGCGGGTAACGACGGCAACCTGTCCACACTGTGTCACGATGGTCACCGTTCGGTGATGCACGCGGAGGAGTCAGTCGGTTCGTGGAATCAACCGCGAAGCGATGGTAAACGAGAGCACCGCACCGATTGTTAAGAGGAACAGATAGGAGTACAGGTCAGGTAGCGGCCACGCCGCGGGGAAGATGGTACCAGTCGTTCCCTCAACGTAGGTCACCTCACGAAGGCCACGGGCAAGATGTGTTACTGGCGAGAGCTCAACAGGTAACCAGTCGGGAAGCATCTCCCGCGTGACGAACGCTTCTGAGAGGAAAAACAGTGGAATTGCGATACCGTTACTCGCGGCGATGACGCCATCCTGTGAGTCTGCTAGCGCGCCGAGCATCGCACCGACGCCGCAGAACAAGGCAACGCCGAGGACGACAAGCGGAACGACCAGCACCAGTTCAGCCGAAAGCGGCGGCCGGGCACCGGTTCCAGCGAGTAATAAGCCAACCAACAACAGCGACGCAATCCCAATAACCACCGTGTTGACGACCGTTTGTGCAAGTAACCACTCCCAGCGTCGAAGTGGCGTCGTTGCTAACTTCTCAAATTGGCTCCCCGTCCGGTGTCTGGCCACCTCGCTCCCGACTCGTGATAACGGGGTAAACAGGACGACAACGGTGATGTAGCCAGCAATGTACCATTCAGCTGGCTCGGCAAAGAGGCCGCCATCGCCGGCCTGCGTCTCGACGAGCAAGCCGAAGATAACGACGATGATAGCTGGGAAAAAGAAGGTGAAAAAGACTGCTGTCCGACGGCGAAGAAAGCTGTGCCAGCCGGCGAGTGTTGCGGCGCGAATGCGACCGACTCGACTCATTGGGCCTCACCTCCTGGCGAGACCAGTGGGTCAGCAGGGACGGCATCGGAGAGCGCTTCGCCACCGACGACCGCCTGGCCGGTGAGTGCCAGATAGACATCTTCGAGGTCCGGCTGTCGCCAGGTGAGTGAATCGTATGAGTGGGCGTGCGATTCGAGCGTCTGCGTCACCGCACCAATATCCTCCGGCCTGACGTTTCGAACGGTCAACCGACCATCAGTGAGTGTTGCCTCGTAGGAAAGGGAGTCAACGACCGCCGTATCGAACGCTCCATCGATATATAACAAACTCTCGCCACCGTATCTCTCGATAAGTGCGCTTGGCGTATCGAGTGCAACAAGTTCACCGCCTGCGAGCAACCCGACGCGGTCAGCCAGTTGCTGGGCTTCTTCCATGTAATGTGTCGTAATAAAGACCGTCGTCCCGCTGTCGGCCAAGTCCTCAAGTAATCGCCAGAGTCGCCGTCGCCCAACAGGGTCGATGCCGGTCGTTGGCTCATCAAGCACCAGCAAATCGGGGTCGTTGACGAGTGTTGTCGCCACGCACGTGCGGCGCTGTTGCCCACCTGAGAGGTTCTCGTAATATGTGTCCGCATCTTCTTCCATCCCCACTTCCGCGAGCAGTTCGTCAGTCGGTCGCGGAGCGTCGTAGAGCCCACCGTAGAAGGTGACAAGCTCGCGTGCGGTCAGTCGCTCCGGGGGAGAGAAATTCTGTGGCAGGAGGCCGATTCGCTCACGTTCGACACGTCGTGGCTTCGACCCGAACAGTTTAACGGTTCCCTCGCTGTCAGTGGTTCCGGTCAGTGCCCGCACCAGCGTGGTCTTTCCAGCCCCGTTTGGCCCGATGAGGGCAAACACTTCACCCTTACCGACCGACATCGACACGCCCGCAAGTGCAACGGTCTTGCCGTATCGCCTGCGTACTCCGTCGGCGACAATGACATCCATACCTGTCCCTTGCGCTGATAGCCAAAAGTCCGTTCGATTGATGGCGTCCACCCGAGCAGAGTCGGCGGTTGTGGAAAAGATACATTACGGCATCGCGGTAACAGGATTGGTATGCCACCGCACATTACGACGGAACTCAACCGGCCATACGTGCCACCGACGGGGACGACTGTCACAGGAACCGTCGACGTTGCGCCCGGCCGCAAAGAAGAGGGGGTTGTTCGACATATCGCGCTTTGTATCGATACCAGCGGCTCAATGCATCAGGGCGGCAAAATCGAACGCGCTCGTGAGGGAGTCAGGTGGGTCTGTGGCCTCCTTGATGACGAAGATTATCTCACGATTGTCTCGTTCGATTCCGAGACAGAACAGGTGTTGCGCCCGACGCGCTGGGGTGACATTTCACGCGAGGAGGCGATGGAGACGGTCGACGAACTGACCGCAGGCGGTGGAACAAATATGTACGAGGGGATTGAGATGGCCCGGAAAGCGCTTGCGACGCTGTCAGACCGTGAGGGAATGAGCGGAACGCCAGTCCGGCGACTCCTTCTCCTCTCCGATGGGAAAGACCAACACCGCGAACCACACGAGTTCAACGACATCGCACAGGCGGTCGACAACCAAGGAATCCGTATCGAGGCTGCAGGTATCGGTGACGAGTACGAAGAAGAGACCATCCGCACGCTTGGAACCACCGCGCGCGGAAAATGGACGCATCTCCAGGAGTCCGGCGACATTGAGGAGTTCTTCGGGGAAGCCGTCGAGCAAGCAAAGTCCGTCGTTGCGCCCGACGCCCAACTTGAACTCGATGTCGCACCGGGCGTTGAGGTAAGCGAGGTCTACCGTGCGGTTCCACAGGCACAAGATGTCTCGCTGGACTGGGAGGCTAACACGGCCATCGTCAAACTCCCTGACCTCACAGAGCGAGAAGAACAGCGCGTCGTATTGAAATTCCACGTCCCTGCCGTCGAAGACATCACCGCCGCCGACATCGACGCAGGGCCAGTGACGCTTGCTGACGTAACGTTGACGGCCCGCGGTGGGGAAGCACGCGAGACAATCAGCGTCGAATATACCGAAGACCCAGACAAACTGGCCGAATATAACGAATCCGTCCAACTTGACCACCAACAGACGGTCATCAAGACCGAACTTGGCAAAGGGAACGTTTCGGCAGCAGAAACGAAAGTGGAGAAGATGACAAAGATTCACGGCGACGATGCCACACCAGTCAACGAGCTCAAAGCTGAAACCCAACTTGTCAAAGAGGGTGGTCGCGCCGAACGCAGTCAGGCAACACAGATTGTTACTGACGACGACCGTATCCAGTGAGAACGCACTCGCATATGAGCACAACGCCAAAAACAGGCGACCTCGTCGCGGGCCGGTACCGGCTTGAAGCGAAAGCTGGCGAAGGGGGATTCGCCAAAGCCTACCGTGCCGTCGATACCGAACGTGACGAACTCGTTGCCATCAAATTCCCGAATTATGACGGGTCAAGCAACGACGCCGAAATCATCGAGGAGTATTTTCTGAAAGAAGCCGAGATGCTGGCCCGTATCGAACAGGCAGGGGGCCACCCAAACGTCATGTCGCTGTACGACCGGACGGAAGATGCTGATGGCACGCCGATGCTCGTCGTCGAGTATATCGATGGCTACGAACTCGATGATGCAATCGAGGAGTATGGGCCCATGAACGATACCGAAAAGCTCAGGAGAATCGGTATCAGCCTCTGTGAGGCGATGAGTTTTCTCCACGAAAATGAGTTCGTGTATAGGGACCTGAAGCCAGACAACGTGATGCTGGCGAAACGAGCGGGAGAATGGGTTCCGGTCCTCATCGATTTCAACACGGCAACTGCGTTCGATAGCAGCGGGTACGCAGAAGACTCTGGAACGACCATTTTGGGTCCGTACAAACCACCGGAAGTGGCAGATGCTGGCGGGACCGATGTACGGCAGGGCCCGTGGTCGGATGTCTACTCCATCGGGAAGATTCTTCTCTTTTTGTTGAAAGGAACCGTCCCACGGAAAGATGGCATTAATCCACGAGATTTCGGTGTCGAGTGTGACCCATATCTCGCAGAAGTTGTCGAAACGGCGACCCAGTCGGACTTTGAACAGCGATACCGGAATGCGACGGTGATGAAACGGGTGCTGGAATCACGCGACCCGACGCCACCGCCGGAGGCAACGCTCACCTATATTCAAGCGGGGGAGTCCTACACAATCTATCCCGGCGATACGCTTGGCAGGCGGTTTGCAAAGGGGCCAACGCCCGCTATCGCAATCGAGGATGAGGGCGAGTATATCTCGACCGTGCAGGTCCAGTTTGAGGTCATTGATGGGCAGTGGCATCTCCGTGATAGAAGCCTCAACGGAACCTATGTCCAGACCGGAGACGGCTGGCAGCGCGTCCTCGGAAAAACAGGACGGGAGCGACTCGAAGAACGCGGTGAGGACCCGACAGATAGACATGGAAACACCCCACCGACTACCTATGAACTCTCGGATGGCGACCTGATATCGCTTGTCCACCCAAGCTATGGGGTTACCTTTGAATTTGAAACAAACGCATGAACGACGTAACTGAGACCGAATCATGAAGTACGCAACGACCTACGACGTTGGCGAACGAAAGCGAGAGCACGGCATTAACGAAGACAGCGTGTCGTTCGTCTGTTTCGACCATGGCCACCGCGATGGAGTCGTTGTGGACTCTCAGCCAAGTGAGACGGCGGTCGCTGCTGACCACCGCAGTGACAGCCACCCAATTGAGAGCAACGATGAATGCCGTAAATCGGAGCATTCACCGAACAGCCAGGCAGCAATCGTCGTCCTCGCTGATGGTGCTGGTGGCTACGATGCTGGCGATGTTGCCTCGTATATTGCAACGACGGTTATCGCGGAGGAGTTAGCACCGGTTGCTATCCGTGCCGAGCGAAGTTCTCCCGACCAGTTTGGTGTTGCACTTGCGGAGCCACTTCCGGACGAGCCAACGTCAGCGGAGTTGCAAGCGGAGATTGAGGCGGCGATTACCACTGCACACCGCCGCATTCTCGAATACGTCGCGCACGAAGGGCAGGCCGCATATACGACAGTCGTCGCCGGCATTGCTGTCAACGGAGCGTTTCATTACGGCTGGGTTGGCGACAGCAGAGCATACGTTATCAACCGCCGGTTTGAGTCCATCGCACAGCTTACAAAGGACCATTCAGTCGTGACCGACCTCTACGAAGCAGGGGAGATTGACGAAATCGAGGCGTATGTCCATCCGCGAGGAAACGAAATCACCCGGGCCATTGGCGGTGATGGTCGCGAAGATCCGGCGACCGCCACCGCACCTGTCGAGACGGACAGCATCGAGCTCTTTGCTGAGGATGTTGTGCTGGTTACGAGCGATGGACTCATTGATGCACAGACGGATGCCTCTTCGCTGTATGACTCGTATCTCGATAGTGACCGAAGTGAGGCGATGGCAAACACGGTCAAAGAACAGGTTGTCACCGACGACGACATCTGTGAGTGGGTGCTTACGGCTGACTCGCTTGCTGTGGCGGCGGAGACGTTTGTTGAACGTGCAAACGAACGCGGCGGTAAGGACAACCTTTCTGCTGTCCTCTTTGCTGACTCCTCGCTTCCGGAGACACCCGAGGAATCAGCCGTTTCTCCGCGCGGTATCGAACTCGCCGTAGACCTTGAACAACGCGAAACGGTACTCATCCCGGATACCCAAACGCACTGACGCCCTGGCACAAACACGCCAACAATCCGACAGTATCAAGAGGATTGTCGCCTCTGTTGTAGATACCCACTCGAAATGCCATCTGTCCTTGCTGATTTTGTCGCACATGTCACCGTTGAACAGACGGACTGGGAGCAACCAACACAAGCGCGTATTCTGCTTAACGAAGCACAACTTGTTATCGCTCAGGGAGCGGATGAGACGGTTGTCATCTCACACGACAATCTATTCGATATTACGCTTGACAGCTTGCCGCCGTTCGTCGACCCGGTGCCCGGAGTACCGGTAACCGTTGCATATGAACAGGCTGGTCGCCGGACAACGGCCGTCATCGCTGCACCCGAAGAGACTGCGCGGAAATTCCACACGGTCTTGTTCAAAGCAATTCTGAACGGTACCTATCTCAAACTCAAACATCCTGAAAAGGTCGGTGGTCGGGTGCTCAATACGTTCTTTCGGGCAGGGCTTCTCTCGCTTGAAGCGGAGGCCGTGCGAATCGATACTGAAGATGGGCCGGTGACCATTCCGCTTGATTCGGTTACTGATTTTAACCGCGAATCGCGGCCTGTCGACGGCAGAGAGCGACCGGTCATTGTCGTTAGTCATGTGCGGGATGGTGAGGCGATGACAACTGCCGCAGCCGTCGAGTCGCCACGAAAACTCTCGTTACTCGGTCGGTATCTCAGACGAACGTACCAGCCGATTCTTGATTCACTCCGCAGACTCACGCTTTCCGAGCAAGAAACTGAGGCCCTCACGACGATTTACACCGTCGGCGATACCGACGCCTCACTTCCCAGCGTGCTCCAGACGGAGCCAAAGCGCGTCAAACAACTCCTCCAGGCGTTACACAGCAAGGGACTCATCGAATCCGGCCAGCAGGGTCCAGTGCTGACCGCAAAAGGGCAGATTGTCGTCAACGAATATCTCGAACGCATTAATGAGTGAATTTTGACACGAGGGCAAATCAGACAGCACGAACGGTTTCTTTACTCCTCTTTTTGCACTTCGTGGTCTGTCTTCGTACACTCTTCAACCCGCCACACGCCCGGCTGTACGAACGAATCGTCCTGTCGCCTTCGGTTTCGCGCTGCAATGTTGGCCCATTCGGCCAGGCCATCTGCAATTTCCGTTTCCGTCAAACCGATGGTCTCACCAACGGCTTGCAGCGCCCGCGGGGAGCGCAGTTGGAGGTGACTGCGAGGGTCTCCACTCACGACGTATGGTGTCTCGTAGGTTTCGACAATCTCGTGGAGCTTTCGAAGCTTCTTCAGCGCCTGGACGCGGCGGCCGCCCTGCCATCGCAGTGCCGGGGCGAGATTAAACTCGATACGGACACCGTTTTCGACTGCGCGTTGCGCCAACACGTGATTGAAATCACCGTCTCCAGCCATCGGATGAGCAAGCACATCAACAGCAGGTTGCTCGACCGCAAACCGGTTGAGCTGCGGTGTTCCGCCATGCACCAGTACAATCGTCTGTGAGTCTCGGTGTGCGCCGACAAACCCGCCGGCACGAGAGGGGTCGCTTGCTCGGATTTCGACAGCAGGAACCACGTCAATATCGTACGCTGCACTCAGTTGTGCTGGGTCGTACGATGCAGGATTGTCGCCATGGTTACGGACGACAATTCCAGAGAACCCGTAGTCGCGAGCGGTCAGTGCCATCCGCGAAACCGTGCTATCGCCGTCCGGCCGGGCGTGGACCCCTTCGTACATCTAACTCACGTCCGAAAGCGTCTCTTCGACATTTTCGAGGGCGTGCTCTTTTTTGGCGGGATACGCTTCGACTTTCCCGCGGAGAGTAATGCCATCACCCAGCGCAATCTCTCCCTTGTAGGCGGCCTGCTTATCAAGCGTCAGGAAGAATTCGCAGTTTTCCGTCACCCGTTCGTCGAGTTCGCGTTCGATACGTGCAAACTCCTCGTCTGCGAGGTCACCAACTGCCTCGAGAATCGTTCGAATTCCCTGGGCGTTTTCGACGCGCGCGGAGAGAATCAAAATCCGGTCTCCGTAATGGCCTTCCGATGTTGCACGGTCGAGTTCGAACTCCTCGGGAAGAAATTGTCGGAGTGCATCCTCGACCCGCTGTTCATCTTCCGTGACGTAGCTGAACGCCCGGAGGTCGATGTAATGAAACGGAATCGAGGACATGGTGATTACTCCGCCTCAGCGTCCTCGTCGTCTTCATCTGCTGCTTCGAGTGCGTTCGCCGGGATACCGGCCTCTTGTCCATCCTCGAAGCTTACGGTGTAGGTTTCGTCACCGAACATCGTCTCTGCTACCTGTGCAATCTCGCCAACTTCGCCATCGTACTCGCTGTGTTTATCCGAAAACAACACTGTGTCTCCTTTTTCAAAGCTCATATTCCTGCGTTCAGCGTGAACGGGTAAAAACCACTTGGTTAGTACCTTTTTGCCTCGGGTATTTTCTGCGTGGCGGCTTGCGACCACCTCATGCAGGTACGGGCGTGCCTAGAACTCGCTCGCGGTAACACATCCACGCTGAAAAAGCCGCATGTGAGGCGAAGTCGGGCGTTCACTGAACCGCACCGGAGGCGCGGGTCTGTTGTGGAAATAGAGAGTCCAGTGCAGGCACTTACTGTGCGCTTTCGTCCATCTCCGAGAGAACTTCGTCCGGGCTCTTGAACTCCGGTTCGTCATCGGCTGCTGGCTCTGCTTTGGTCTGTTTTTCAAGCGTTTCGTCCTCGAACTGTGCGAGAATTTCTTCGATGTTGTCGAGGCCGAGCAGGTTGCGGGCATCGTCGTCGAAATCAAGCGCTTCGAGGATGTGGCCGTTTTCTTTCACGTCGCTTCCTTGCAGATGCCGACCGTAGCGACTCACGAGCGAGGTCAGTTCCTGTGGAAGGACGAACGTGTTGGATTCGCCCTGCCCAATCGCTTCGAGCGTGTCCATCCCTCGTTCGATGACTGCCCGTTCGCCCATCGACTCGGCAGCGTTTGCTCGCAGCACGGTCGAGAGTGCGTCACCCTGTGCTTCGAGAATCTGACTTTGCTTTTCACCCTGTGCGCGGATGATGTTACTCTGTTTGTCACCCTGTGCCGTCTCGATTGCGCTACGGCGTTCTCCTTGTGCTTCGAGAATCATGGCACGGCGACGGCGCTCTGCGGACGTTTGTTGCTCCATCGCGCGCTGGACATCCTGGCTTGGATTGACCTCACGGACTTCAACGCTCTCGACACGAATCCCCCACTCGTCGGTGGGTTCATCGAGTTCCTGTCGAATCTTCGCGTTGATTTGCTGGCGCTTGCTGAGTGTGTCATCGAGTTCCATATCACCAAGCACAGCACGCAAGGTGGTCTGGGCGAGGTTGGAGACTGCCTTTTTGTAATCGTCGACTTCCAGAAACGCTTTTTCTGCGTCCATCACTTTGATGTAGACCACTGCATCGGCGGTTACTGGCGAGTTATCGCGTGTGATTGCTTCCTGTCGAGGCACATCGAGCGTCTGTGTTCGCATATCGAAGCGGTAGGTTCGGTTGACGAACGGGACGACGAAGTGAATCCCGGGCTCAAGCAACCCGCGAAACTTCCCGAAGATGGTCAACGCCTTCTGGTCGTACGCTTCGACAATTTTCACCGACGAAAAGACCGTCACGATGGCAAAGCCAACGAACAACAGCGCAACGATAGCGCCGGGGCTGATGTCGAGGTCGATACCGAATAACGGGACACCGACGATGACGACAAGCATGGCGGCAGCGAGCAATACGGCTAGCAGAGTGTCACCGTACCGAGTGAACTCCTGTTCGAAACTCCCTGGGTCAGCGGACATAGTTGTATGTGGGGCTCTATGAACGAAAAGGCTCCGGCGAGAGTCATCATTCTGGACACCTTTCAACCGCCGTCAGAAAACAGGTGATATCCGTCCGGTCAAAGATTTAAGTAGCCGCCCTGAGTGAGAACTAATACCAATGGCAATCGACCCGGAATTTGAGACAAATTACGAACAGATTGGAGAAAACGACGGTGTCGCCATCTGGTCGCCCGATGGCGAGGAACTGACCGAAGAAAAACAGGGTATTCACGGCACACACGTTGCCGTCGACTTTGACATTTGTCTGGCAGATGGTGCCTGTCTCGAAGACTGTCCAGTCGACGTTTTCGAGTGGGTGGACACCCCTGGCCACCCGGAAAGCGAAATTAAAGCGCATCCGACACACGAAGAGCAGTGTATCGACTGCATGCTTTGTGTCGATGTCTGTCCGGTCGACGCCATCGACGTTGACCCAAGCCGTGCAGGTCGTATCTGAGGGCTCATCTCTGCGGTGTCTTTTTCGACGAGGGAACACGTAACCAGTCACGTCGTCACCTATCGTATTCAGCAACATCAAGCGGTGGCAGCTGTGACTCAATCATCTCCCGGTCTTCTTCTAGCCACGGCGGCAAAAACAGCGACTCGTCAAGCAGTTCTCTCTTTCCAGCGCCCGCAAGCCCAGGCTTTTCGGTCGCAAGTTCAAATAGGATGCCGCCAGGGTCACGGACATACAACGAGTGGAAAAAGTGGCGGTCTTTCACCCTGGAAACATCATACTCACGCGACCGAAAGAGGTCGTGCCACTCGTAGAGTTGCGTTTCGTCGGCAACGGAGACAGCGACATGGTGAATCGACCCTGCCCCCTCGCGACCAAAGGGCACCTCTCGGTCGAGGATGTCGATACCGCTTGCCCGGTCACCTGATGCTCGGTATCGAACGCGTTCGTTCTCTTGATTTTCGAGTTCAAATCCGAGGGTTTCGAGCATACTTGCGGTTGCATAGGGATTTGTCGGTACCACTGTCACGCCGTGGATACCACGGATGGCGTTTGCCACTGGAACCTGACTGTCGGTCCATGGGTTTCCTTGGCCGTCGCCGGTGACAAGTTCAAGTTCCGTGCCGTCGGGGTCTGTCACCTGAAGCACCTCTTCATCAAATCGCTCACTTGGCCCAGCAACCGAAATGTCGAGCGCTTCAAACCGGTCGAGCCAGTAACTGACTGAATCCGGTGGAATGGTGAGCGAAACGGTACTAATCTCCGGCTTTCCGGTCCGTTTGTCATCCTCTGCCGGGTATGGAAAGAACGTCAGTGCGGTTCCGGGTGCTCCTGTTGTATCTCCGTAAAACAGATGCCGTGTAAACTTCTCGTTGAAATTCACTGTTTGTTTGACTAACCGGAGCCCAAGCACATCTCTGTAAAATCTGACGTTTTCTTGTGCATCTCGCACGATGCCCGTGACATGGTGTATCCCCGGTGTGTCTGTCAGCACGGTTGTCAGCTATTGCACCCCAATCGGTATAGTTGTTGCAGCCACGAAAGGTCCTCATTCCAGCGGCTATCCATGGGTTTGCCTCGAATTTTCCGTATTTTCTTTCCCAGAGCGAATTCTCATCCGCGTGAAAACCCATTTTCGCCGAAAGGTTTAGGGGTCATACCGACCCCATGAAACCTAGGGTAGTGATAGAAATGCACATGGTTACACTAACCAAGGGAGTCCCTGACTTCCGCGAAGGTAAGGTCTCTTTCGACGAGGACGGGCACCTCGAACGTGGAAAGACACCGACGGTGATGAATCCCAACGACAAGCTAGCGCTTCGCGCAGCGTTACAGACGAAGGTGAAACATGGTGGCACGGTCTCGCTGATGAGCATGGGGCCGCCCGGCTACAAGGAAATTCTCGAAGATGGGATGGCGAGTATCTACGCGGATGACCTCTACTTGTTGTCAGACCGTGAGATGGGGGCGGCTGACACGTGGGCCACGGCAATGACTGTCGCGACCGGTATCGAAAAGCTCGACCCAGATGTCGACCTGATTTTCGCGGGGTTCAAAACCGCGGACGGGGAGACCGGCCACACCGGGCCGCAGACGAACTGGTGTATCGATATCAACGAGGAGATGGAAAATCGGCCGCTTATCACGCACGTCATCTCGCTTGATATCGACGAGGAGAACCGAACGGTACGTGCAAAGCGACTCGTTGAAGGCGATGTTGAGGAGATAGAGACAATCGAAGCCGACCTCCCAGCGTTCATCGTCACCGACCCGGAGTTTGAGGCAAACTATCACCGTGCAGAACACCGTCTCCGGTATAAGGACCTGCGGGCAGAAACACAGGAGCGAGCCGCAAACCTGGATTACGACGAGGATGTCACGGTCTGGAATCACGAAGACCTCAACCTCGACCCGGATTTTATCGGACTCGATGGCTCACCGACAATCGTTGCGGGGGTCGACCCAATTCCGAAAGGCCCCTCCGAGCGTGAAGCGATGATGGTTACTCCGGATGATGACTCGGGGATGGAAGCGGTCTTTGAAGAACTGAAACCCTATGCTGCAGGTGACTGACAATGGTTGAACTCGACCCAACTGAACACGAAATTGCCGACCTTGGTCCAAAGGTCAACCAGATTGACGATGCTGACGAGCTGCAAGAAATGCTCGCGCTTGAAGAAGATGGTGAGGACCGTGCGCCGGTAAAAACGCTCATCGAGAGCCGTCTCGAGAAACTTGCGGAAGAAGACGAGGAGGTTGACCTCTCCGAGATGGATATCAGCGAACTCACGATTGCAGAGTTAGCAAACGCTATCCGCACAGTCGACGACGCTGGCTTGCTTCGTGAACTCATCGAGCGGGAACAAGATGGGAAAGACCGAAGCGGAGCAATCTCACAACTCGAAAGCCGTATCGAGTCAATCGAGGGAAGTGGCGACGATGGCGATGAACTCGAATACGTCCCACCGGAGGAGAAATACCCGAATCTCAGCCACCCGACCGCAGACAAACAGTATATCGAGGGTGTGCAGGGCGAGGACTACCGCGATATGTGGGTCTACTGTGAGACACAACAGGGTGAAC
>PUNZ01000186.1 GCA_003551945.1 Halovenus sp.
CCATCGATATTTGTCGCCCGGACGGACTGATACTCCGCAAGCGTGAGGTCAGTCAGTGAGACATCTGCCCGCTCCCCGGTCCCGGCATTGACCACTACGGCATCAAGCCGCCCAAATCGCTTTCGAGCACTCGCGACCATGGACTCGACGGATTCAGGATCCGTTACGTCGGTCGGAAGACACAGCGCAGTGGTTGGAAGGTCCGCAGCGACCGCTTGGAGCTCGTCGCCTGTTCGAGCAACGAGCACAAGGCGATATCCTTCGCGAGCAAGTCGGGCGGCGGTTGCTGCACCAATCCCCCGACTTGCCCCTGTCACAAGAGCGACTGGTTCAGAGTCACCTGCGCTGTAGTCTGTCCGCTCAGTCACTCTGTCCCCCTCGCTGTTACCCGTTCGATTCGGTCTTCGGCTGCGTTTGTATCGGTACCAGAGAGGCCGGCAACTGCATCTTTGAACGCAACGGCGTAGCTTCCTGGTCCATGTACCTCGCCAAACTCCCCTGCTGCAGCGGCCTCTCCAGCCATTCCAAACGCGACAGTTCCGATCAGGCAGGCCTGTTCACTGTCAGCTATCGCTCCGGTAAACGTCGCGAGTGTCCCACCTAACATACAACCGGTTCCGACGACGGTCCCCATGTCCGGGTGACCAGCGGTTATTTCATAGGCCTCAGTGGCTGTTGCAACCACATCCGTTTCACCCGAGGCGACGACAATGGTGTCATACCGCTGTGCACAGGCGATTGCCGTGGTTGCAATATCGCTGTACTCTCCAACTGATTCAACCCCTCGTACTTCCGCATCTTCACCAGCTAAGGCCGCAATCTCACCATAATTTCCCTTCACAACTGCAACGTCAAGTTCGGATGCGAGTCGTTCAGCAATCCGACTCCGAGTTGGAGTTGCACCCACACCGACCGGGTCAAGAACGAGCGGTGCACCGGTTTCGTTCGCGGCTTCCCCTGCGGCGACTAACGTTGCTTCACCCTCCTCGCTGACGGTCCCCATATTGAGTAAACAGGAATCGGCCGCTGCGACCATCGCGCTGACCTCTCGCTCGTCATCCGACATCACTGGCAGACCGCCCCAGTGAAGGATAACCTGCGCAACGTCGTTTATTGTGACGGTATTTGTGACTGCGTTGACGAGAGGGGACGATTCAGCAACTGTTGTCAGTCCCGTTTCGAGGTCGAGATTCATTGTGGCCCCTCCAGCGATGAGCCCCGAGTACGCTGGCCCAATCCTCTGGACACGGCATCACTGAGCTGTTTTGTCGCTGCTTCCGGGTCCTCTGCAGTAGTAATCGCGGAAATGACTGCAACGCCGTCCGCACCGGCTGCTACTACGTCTGCTGCGTTCGCAGGAGTAACACCGCCGATGCCGACAAACGGTATCTCCACGGCTTCGGAAATGTTGGTCACGACCTCCAAGCCGATATTGTGCTGTTCTTCATCGACATCCTTCGAATCGGTACTGTAAATTGCGCCCACACCGAGGTAATCTGCTCCATCGTTTTCAGCCTCTTTCGCACCTTTGACTGTCGAAACCGATCGACCGATAAGTGCGTTTTCACCCAGTTGCTCCCGTGCAACCTGAATTGGCAAGTCATCGTCTCCAAGGTGAACGCCATCTGCATCAGCAGCCACGGCGACATCGACCCGGTCATTTATGATAAGTTGGACATCTGCGCTCGCTGTTGGCTCGCGAACTGACTCGGCAACCGATAGCTGTTCCCGCGCACTCAGGCCTTTTTCTCGTATCTGTATCACATCAACGCCACCAGCAATCGCTGCCTCGACGATTTCTTCGCTCGTTCGACCCGCTGAAAGGTTCTCCTGTGTTATTAGATACGTCTGCATACTGCGGTCCATGCTTGGGTGCAGTTTGTACCACAGAGTTTTACCACCAACGTTTTTCTTTTGGGACTTCGCTGGCCATAGAAAATGCTGGTACATTCCCATCGGACGCATCGCTCGTCACAGTTGTTCCTCGCAGAAGGTCCGGGTGCGGGAATATGAACCAATGGAAGACGGTTCTGCTCACTCGCTTCACTCGTTGTGCGGACTGCGACTTCCGGGGTTCAATTCCCATCGGACGCACCGCTCGTCACAGTTGTTCCTCGCAGAAGGTCCGGGTGCGGGAATTGAACCCACGTCTTGGCCACCACAAGGCCAAAGGATACCACTACCCCAACCCGGACACGCATCTGCTTGTAATCCGGTTGGACTCATATACGTTTCGAACCTAAATTCGTGTGAGGGTCCCGTCCGGTGATTCCGTCCAGTTGGCTGTCAGACCGTCGGGCTTTAGTTGTTCGTAACCATTTGTTCAGATATCCGTGGCCATCACCGACAAGATATACATCAAAAACCACCGCCAAATCGTTTCACAGATTGAGACCTCATTTCCAAAGAGTGCGTTTAGCGGTGCGACGATGGATATTCTGTATCAAGGTGAGGGCCTGGCAAAACTCGATGATACCACACAGGACCGGGTACTTGATTTTGCCACTGATTTCCTAGATTGTGATTGCGAATCGAACCCACACTGTGGCTGTGCCGAAGAGAAATTCACGACCTACCTTCTCGAACTGCGCGAACAAGGATTGGGGCCCGATGCGATTGTGGATGTTATGGGCGATGAGTATATGCTCTATGCGTACCCTGGTGACATTCTCTCGTTTCTTGACGATTCCATCCGCACGCTCGAAGCTGTCGAAACCCTCGCAAGCGTTGACGGAAACAGAGAACAGGAACGTCGTGCGCGTGAGGTAAGAGAATCACTTGTCCGGTAATCGGACATCCACACACCCGGAGTAATACTCACTCTCCCCAGTAATACCGTGGTGCAAGCAGGAAATACGCAAGTGCAGCGACCAGCAACAGCCGTGGGAACAGCCTGTCAGCGAACGTCGGCACGAAAATTGCGCCGAACTGAATAGTGCTCATCGCAAAGGCATCCCGATTCAACAGCTTTGGATATGGGAATGGGGCTACCATCATGACCGACAGGACAACGGTTGCACCTAACAAGAGGGGGACGCTGCTCACGCCAGCCAGATACCCTGCTGCGAGGATAGTACCGGCGAGTGTATTTTGAATCCCCGGACGGGTTTCGTCTTCACTCACAAACACAGTGTAGAGGGCTGTCCGGAGTACCGAGAAGATGACAAAGATCGAGGCAACTGCCGCAGCGAGCGCAAACAGTTCTGGGCTGTCCGATAACGGCCCCCACTCCTCGCGAGCAGCAACAAAAATAAACAACGCAGGGGTTGTCCCGAACGAAACGATATCCGCGATTGAATCGAGAAACGGACCGACTTCCGTGCCGCCCCGAAACCGTGCAACGATGCCATCGAGTCCATCGGCAACTGCTGCCAGCAGAATGAGTTGTGCGACTAGTTGTACCTCGCCAAGGACGGCAACGGCCATCGCTACCGTCCCAATCACCACGTTCAGGAGAGTGATGACATCAGCCAACCCCAGGCGGCTCCGAACCTGTAACGACATATCCGTCACGTCGGGCAGGGGAGACAAGAAGGGCCCGGATTCCGATACGGATATCTCCACCATCAGCGAATGGCCGGTGTCAGCGAACACACAGAGGGAAAGCATATACGGCTGTAGCTATCCCTGTTCGATAGATGGAACGCGGTGTCGAGCTTATGTGTGACCGCTGCAATCGCCGATTTTTACCGGGCGATCCACTGCCACGGTCACAACGAAACGACTTGCAGTCGACCGATGGAGCAGTTGAGACGCACAGCTGTCTCTCCCATGCCAGACTGACGTTTGACTGCGACTCGTTATTTGCATCTCCTGTCGCCATTGCCGAGAAGCCGGACAGCATCTGGGAGTATCTTCCGCTTCTTCCCGTGGCAGGGACGAAGCCAGTTACGCTTGGTGAAGGAGGAACCGATTGCATCACTGCAGAGAGGTTGGGTGATGAACTCGGCATCGACCTCCGATTAAAGCTAGAGGGACAACAACCGAGTGGGTCGACAAAGGACCGGGGGAGTGCTGTCCTAGCGACGTACGCCCGCGAACACGGACATGAAACGATTGCCTGTGCGTCAACGGGAAACGCTGCGGCCTCAATCGCGGCATATGCCGCTCGTGCAGGGCTCGGCTGTCGGTTGTTTGTCCCAGAGAACACTCCACAGACGAAGGCCGTTCAACCGGAAATATACGGTGCAACCGTGACCCGCGTTCCTGGCTCATACGGTGACGCCTATGAGGCGTGTGCTGAAACAGTCGCCGCGGAAGGATGGCTTGACAGAAGCGCAGGTGCCTCTCCATTTACGGCCGCCGGCGCAGCAACGCTTGGGTTGGAACTCGCCGGACAGTGTCCAACCGCTGATTGGGTCGTCATTCCGATGGGTAACGGCGGAACGTTAGCTGGGGCGTGGATCGGTCTGCACCTTGCGTCACAGCTTGCTACTAGTGAAACTGCCCCTCGATTGCTCGGTGTCCAGACACAAGCGGCGACGACGATTCATGATGCCTTCCAGACCCGAGATTCGACGACACTGAACGACCAAGATAGTCAGAACACTGGGCCAGCATCTTTTGAAACCTGTGCAGACAGCATTGCCGTTCGGGAGCCACATCGGCTCAGGGAAGCGTGTCAGGCTCTGACTGAGAGCGAGGGAACAACTGTACTCGTCCCCGAAGACGACATTTTTGAGTCAATCCATCGATTAGGACAGACAGAAGGGCTCTTTGCGGAACCAGCCAGTGCGGCAGTGATTGCTGGGATACAACAAGCCCGTGAACGAGCAATCATCGATGCGTCCGAAACGGTTGTTGGCGTTATTACCGGGTCTGGATTGAAAGATGCTGCAACCGCCCAAGCGGCGTTGGAGTACGCAAAAAAGCCCTGACTTATGGTCCGTGGTACCACTCTTCGTATCAGCGTTTGGACGGATGTCTGACACAGGTTTATGTAAGCCGGGAAAATGGTTGGTGATATGTGCCCGAACCGGGTTGAGGAACTAGAATCTCGCGTACAGGAGCTTGAAGCATCAGTCGAAGGGCTGACAGACGAACTCATCGAATGTAAGGTCCGCATCCGAGAGCTCGAAAATGCCACAGACGCCGATATTGGGTTTGTTCCAGCGAGTGAAAAAAAGGGGCAGACAGATTCAATCGAAGAGTCAGTTGCGGAGGCTGAAGCCGCCAGCGAAGAAACTAAAGCCGAGGGCGACAACAGCACGGATAACACGGAGGAGACGGACGACATCATCATCGCGTGAGGCCGCGACTCCTCCACGAGCATCCCCATGTATATCAAAGAGCTCGTCCTTGATAACTTCAAGAGCTTTGGTCGCAAGACCCGCTTGCCGTTTTACGAGGACTTTACCACCGTAACCGGGCCGAACGGCTCGGGCAAATCGAACGTTATCGACTCCGTTCTCTTCGCCTTAGGCTTGGCACGAACGTCGGGTATTCGTGCTGAGAAGCTCCCGGACCTTATCTACAATCCTGGCCATCAGGAGGGAGAATCATTCCAGGGCGAACGCGAAGCAAGTGTAGAGGTCGTTCTTGACAACAGTGACAGAACCCTCGAACGCGCACAGGTCGTCTCGGCGACCGGCACCGAAGATGTCGGAGATATCGACGAAATCAGCATCAAGCGCCGGGTTAAAGAGACTGCTGAAAATTATTACTCCTACTATTATATCAATGGTCGCTCAGTAAATCTCTCAGATATCCGTGACCTGCTTGCTGCCGCTGGTGTCACACCGGAAGGATATAACGTGGTCATGCAGGGCGATGTGACGGAGATTATCAACATGACGCCGGGCAATCGCCGGCAGATTATCGACGAAATCGCCGGTGTTGCAGAGTTTGATGCCAAAAAAGAGGATGCCTTTGAAGAACTTGATGCGGTTGAGGACCACATCGACGAGGCAGACCTCCGTATCGAGGAGAAAGCAGACCGACTCGAACAGCTCGAAGACGAACGAGAAACGGCGCTTCGGTATCAGGACCTCCGCGAGGAAAAAGAAACGTACGAAGGGTACCGGAAAGCTGCCGAGCTTGAGGACAAACGTGCTGAGCGAGAATCGCTGAAAGCAACCATTGCAGAACGGGAAGAAGAGCTCTCGACACGGCAAGCTACGCTGGACAAGCACCAAGAAACCCTGATGGAGCTTGAAGATGAGTTAGCGGAACTCAACGAAGAAATCGAGCGAAAAGGAGAGGACGAACAGCTCGAAATCAAACGGGAAATCGAGGAGATAAAAGGCGACATCGCACGCATCGAGGATGCTATTGCGGCTGCCGAAGACCGAATCGAAGAAGCCGAGACGCAGCGCAGGCAAGCGTTCGTCAAGATTGACCGAAAACAGGAAGAAATCGACGACCTAGAATCGGAGATTCGGGAAACAAAAGTCGAGAAATCATCGATTGCAGCGACGATTCAGGAGAAAGAATCAACCCTCGAAACCGTTGAGAAACAGATTGATGAAGTTGGCGACGAGTTCGAGGAGGTCAAAAACGAACTTCAAGACCGGAAACAGGCGCTTGAAGCAGCAAAATCGGAGAAAAATGACCTTCAGCGGGAACAGGACCGATTGCTCGATGAAGCCCGTCGTCGGTCAAACGAACAGCGGGAAAAGCGCGAGGAGATCGAACGAATCGAGAAGCGTATTCCGGATATTGAGGCCGAAATCGAGGATTTCGAGCTCGAACTGCAAAAAGCGACTGCTAATCAGGAAACGATGGAGCAGGTCGTTGACGACCTTCGTGATGAAAAACGTGAGCTCCAGAACACGATAAACGATATCAAAGACGACATTAGCGCCGCTCAACAGCAGTATGCGCAGCTTGAGGCCAAAGCAGGGCAATCCGGTGATAGTTCGTACGGACGCGCGGTAACGAGCATCCTCAATGCGGATGTAGACGGGGTTCACGGAACTGTTGCACAACTCGGCAGCGTCATGGACGAGTATGCAACAGCATGTGAGACGGCTGCTGGCGGTCGACTCGCAAACGTTGTCGTTGACGATGACCGCGTTGGGCAACGCTGTATCGAGTACCTCAAATCGCGTAACGCGGGGCGAGCAACGTTTCTCCCATTGACCGAGATGCGTCAACGGTCGCTTCCGTCGGCCCCAACCCATGACGGGGTCGTTGATTTCGCCATTAATCTCGTGGATTTTGACCCGGAGTATGCAGGCGTCTTTTCGTACGTCCTTGGAGATACGCTCGTGGTCGATACTATCGAAACGGCACGAGAGCTGATGGGGAACTACCGCATTGTTACCCTTGATGGCGACCTGGTCGAAAAGTCCGGGGCGATGACTGGTGGGTCAAGCAAGGGGTCGCGGTACTCCTTTGCAGGAAGTGAGGGCCAACTTGAACGCGTTGCAGCCAAAATCAACGAGCTTGAAGAGGAGCGACAATCAGTTCGTAGCGACCTCCGAGATGTCGAACAACGCCTTGATGATGCCCGCGAAAAAGAGTCAGAAACTGCTGAAACAGTTCGAGAGCTTGAATCCGAAATCGAAAAACGAGAGCGAGAAATCACGGAAGAACGGGAGCGAATCGACAGGCTCGAAACCGACTTAACGGAGATTGAAGACGACCGGAAGGACGTTTCCGACCAGATGGATGAGTTAGAGGCAGCCATTGCGGTGCAAAATGACGACATTGCCGAGATTGAGGAGACAATTGCCTCCCTCGAAGCTGAGGTTGCCGATTCTGACCTGCCTGCGCTCTCGGCCAAAGCCGAAACCATCCACGAGGAAATTGACGACCTCGAACGTCGGGTGAGCGAATTCGATGCGGAACTCGAAAAGCTCGAACTTGAACGAGAATACGCACAGGAGGCTATCGAAACGCTTCGCTCTGACATCGAAACCGCTTCCGACAAACAAGAGACAGCCGAAAAGCGTATCGAGGAACTCGAAGCACAAATAGGTGAGAAAGAGGAGCTTCTTACAACAAAGGAAGCAGCGGTTGCTGACCTTGAAGATGAGCTTAAAGAGCTGAAAGGGGTTCGAAGCGACCTCCGCGAAGAGGTTGAAACGGCGCGTCAAAAGCGCGATGCTGCCAAAGAAAGCGTCACTAACGTTGAGAGTACGTTGAGCGACCTTCGGGAAGAACACGAGCGACTGGACTGGGAAATCGATGAGCTCGAAGCGGAAGTTGGGGACTACAATCCGGAGGAGGTTCCAGACCACCAGGAGGTCGAAGCAGAGATCCGCCGTTTGGAAGGCGAGATGTCGGCACTTGAGCCAGTTAATATGTTGGCTATCGAGGAGTACGACCGTGTGCACGATGAGCTGGAGGAGTTCCGTGAGAAGAAGGCAATCCTTGTCGAGGAAGCAGACGGCATTCGTGAACGAATCGAGTCCTACGAAGCGCGGAAAAAAGAAACGTTCATGGATGCCTACGTAGCAATCAACGAACAGTTCCAGGATATCTTTGAGCGCCTCTCAAATGGAACTGGCACGTTACATCTTGAAAACGAGGATGACCCGTTCGATGGGGGATTGACAATGAAAGCGCAGCCAGGAGATAAACCAATTCAGCGACTCAATGCAATGAGTGGTGGCGAGAAATCGCTGACAGCGCTCGCATTCATCTTCGCTATCCAGCGACACAACCCGGCACCGTTTTACGCGCTCGATGAGGTCGATGCGTTCCTCGATGCAGCCAACGCTGACCTGGTTGGAGAAATGGTTGATGAACTCGCGGGTAAGGCGCAGTTTATCGTTGTTTCCCACCGTTCAGCGATGCTTGAGCGGTCGGAACGAGCAATTGGTGTGACCATGCAAGACAACAATGTGTCGGCGGTGACGGGAATCGACCTCTCTGGAAGCGAGGTGCCAGCGGATGACTAAGGACATTCCGCTTGATATCACTGGTCACGACGAACGGGAGCGCCCGGGCGCCGGGGCTGATGAGACACTGTTTGGGTCACCGAACACAAACGGTGACGGTCCCAAAGAAGATTCAGCCGAGCTGCTTGATGAGCAATCGTCTGCTGAAGATGAGAGTACTGATGAAACGGTCGAACCAGTGGAAGTTCTCGTTCAACTCGCAAAGGATAACGAGATTGACCCCTGGGATATCGACATTGTCGAGGTAACGGATAAGTTCCTTGACCGGATTGACGAGTCAGATTTGCGTACCTCTGGTCGTGCGTTGTTCTATGCAAGCGTGTTGCTTCGGATGAAAGGCGATGCGATGATGTCGGATGACGACCCGGTGGAGGAAGAGCCGGAACCGTGGGAACGTGCGCTCGAAGGCTCCGAGGTTGCCTTCGACGAACCAGACCCATTTGCAACGCTCGAACGGGAGATGGACCGCCGACTTGAGCGAAAGCGGGCCCGTGGGATGCCACAAACGCTTGATGAACTGGTCCGCGAACTCCGGAGCGCAGAGCGAGATAGTTGGTGGAAAGAATCCCGCGAGTACGATACAAGCAACTCACCTGGTGGCTTTCAGCGCGGGACACAGCAAATGGATTATCGCTCCGCAGACCAGTTCCGAGCAGATGACGAACCAACCGAACACGATGTGACCGGCAAGGTTCATGGGGAAGATATCGAGGCCGTTATCGAAGCGGTCCGTGGAGCTATCAGAGAACAGTATGACCGCGGTCGAAAAGAGGTGTTGTTCAAAGAGGTCTCCGAGGCCGGTGGCTCACGAGTCGATACATTCCTTGGACTGTTGTTCCTCTCTCACCGCGGCACGGTTCGCCTCCGACAGGATGAACTGTTCGGCGACCTCTGGATTCAAGACCCCAATGCAGTGACTGGCTCCGGCGAAGTTGCAGCGGATTGAATATAATTAACGTTTGTCATTTAGGGCCGTGAGATGGTATCTCTGTCCTTTTTACCACCGACAGCTTCTGTTCTTGTATGAATGACTCTTCCGACCGGGACAGGTCCCCATCACGGCGAACAGTTCTCCGCGGTGGGACGCTCGCGATAGCACTCTCATTGGCTGGTTGTTTCGGGCGCGATGACGATGAAGAAGACACTACCGAAACTGAGGACGATGATAGGCCTACAGACTCTGATTCACCGCCAGCCCCCGCAGAGTACGAAACCCTGGCGCTCGACTTTGTCGAGTATGCCAATGATGCTGATTACGATGAAGTAGATGACCGCATCGCCGAGGAACTTGCCGTTGAACTCAATTCAGCGGTCATCGATTCAGCTTGGGACGATCTTGAAACACAGCGTGGTGAAGCGGAAGAGATTCTTTCTGCTCAGTATGAGGGGCTGTTTGATGGGTTCGAACTTGTCACGGTCACCGCCAGGTTCCCGGATGGCCCACAGGAGTTCATTGTCGAATTCCAAGAAGGTGAGCGTGCTGTGGCAGGGTTTTTCATCCCTCCAATGGGCGACTGGACGCAACCGGATTACGTTGATGAGGCGGTGTTTACCGAGGAGGATGTCGAACTCGAGGCAACCGATTCTTGTACGCTGGAGGGGACACTTTCCGTCCCTGAAACAGATACCCCGGTTCCCGGTGCTGTTATCGTTCATGGAAACGGGCCGATAGACCGCGATTTAATGACTGGCCCAAACCGACCGTACAAGGAATTAGCACAAGGGCTGGCTTCACAAGGAATTGCAGTATTACGGTATGACAAACGGACCTTTGCCTGTGACGTTGAGCTTGCCGAGGTAACAATTGATGAGGTGGTCACTGATGATGCAGTGACTGCTCTTGAGACGCTCCGAAGCCACGGGCAAGTGGCTGATGACCAACTCTTTATTCTTGGCCACAGCTTCGGCGGGACACTTGCGCCACGGATTACTGAGCGAGCGGAGGGTATCGCGGGCACAATTATGTTGGCTCCGTTGGCACGGTCAATCGCCGATGCGCTCGTTGCCCAGCAGGAGTATCTTCTGACACTTGATGGCGAGCTCACGGAGGAGGAAGCGGAGTTACTTGCGGAAGTTGAAGCGATTGCCGACCAGATACGCGAGTTGGATATCGAGGAGGGTGACGTAGTAAACAATCTTGGTGGCCGTCCATATTATGAGTCGCTTGCTGAATACGACCATCTTGAGGCTGCTGCTGAGCTGGACGTTCCACAGTTACTCGTTCAGGGCGGACGTGATTATCAGGTGACGGTCGAAGACGATCTTGACCGATGGGAAGAGGCACTTGAAGGGAGAGATGACGTACAAAGCACCGTTTTTGACGACCTTAATCATCGATTCCAGGCTGGTGAAGGGGATTCGGTCCCGTCAGAGTACTCGGAACCGGGTTCACCGGTTGCAGAGGAACTCATCACTGAAGTCATCCGGTTTATCGAGGAAGGCCCGGACGGAGCGGCGGAATAGCGAGACACACAGCCCTCGTCATTGCCTTGGACTTCACTCGGGCCGTTCGAAAGCCAATTACGCACTGGAACCGACGCTCGCACAATGACAGTACTTTCGCTCGCACGCGATGCCCTCGCAACAGGCCCGGTCTGTGACAACTGTCTTGGGCGACTGGTTGCCGACCGAAGTTTTGGATTGTCAAATGAAACTCGCGGAAATGCGCTCCGCGTTGCACGTGCGCTGGACGAGGACGTAGATTATGAGCCAGCTGACGACTGCTGGGTCTGTGAAACTGAATGTGACCGGTTTGATTGGTGGGCAGAGCAGGCAGTCGCGGCCGTCCACGGCTATGAATTTGACACCTATCAGGTCGGTACGAAGGTTCCACCACTGCTTGAAGAAAACGACCAGTTGCTTCGGGAGGATGTCGGTCTTGACCCGGAAGCAGGCGAGTTGATGAAAAGCGAGTTCAACCGGGAAATTGGCAAACGGTTTGGTGAGGCAACCAGCGGACAGGTTGAGTTTGGCCGCCCTGATGTTCTGTTAATCTGTGACCTTGCAACTGACGAAATCGAGCTACAGGTAAACTCTGCATTTGTCTATGGTCGCTACCGGAAACTCGAACGAGACATCCCACAGACGCGGTGGCCGTGTAGCGATTGCAACGGTACTGGGCGAGTCCAGGGAAATATTTGTGGTGGTTGTGATGGCTCCGGCTACCGGTATGATGAAAGCGTTGAGCAGTTGGCCGCACCACACGTGTGTGACGCGATGGATGGAACCGAGGCAGTCTTTCACGGAGCAGGCCGAGAGGATGTCGACGCACTCATGCTCGGGACCGGACGACCGTTCGTCATTGAGGTTGATGAGCCCCGAAAGCGGGCAATCGATACCAAGGCACTCGAAGCCGAGATTAATGAGGCAGCAGCGGGAAAAATCGAAGTCGAAGGTCTTCGCCGAACCACGTACGACATGGTTGAGCGGGTGAAAGAACACGATGCGAGCAAGCAGTATCGGATGGCAGTTGCGTTCGATGAACCAGTCTCCGCAGACGCGCTCGCTGATGCACTCAACGAACTCACCGGTGCAACCATCGAACAGGACACTCCACAACGAGTATCCCATCGTCGTGCTGCGAAAACACGGATTCGAGAGGTCTACGATGCAAGCGGTTCGCTCGATGATGATCCGGACGAATCAACTTCCGCAACTATTGAGGTTCATGGTGCGGGTGGCCTCTATGTTAAAGAACTGGTCAGTAGCGACGAAGGTCGGACTAGCCCAAGTTTGGCAGGGTTGCTTGGTATCGGTGCAGTAGTCACTGCACTGGATGTCCTTGCTGTCGAAGGGGAAGAAGAACCCTTCGAGCAAGACGAGTTCTTCTTATCATAGGAGTATGATTGACGCGGATTGAGAGCCAGGGTTCTGATCGCTTTCCAGACAATGGGTTTTTATTGAGCCTCACAATATATCACCCAGTGAGAGACCGAGCAGTGGGGATTCGGTGGGTGGTGATAGTGTGCTTACTCCTTGTGATAAGCGGTGGGGTTGCAGTAGGTGCTGAAACCACACCATCACAGACAACAGCAGAGGATGGTGATGTTATTGAATTGCAGTCCTTAGCGAGTGACCCCCGAGAGGGAGAGACTGTGGCTATCGAACTCGCTTATTACCTCGGTGATTCAATATCTGAACTCGAAATAACAGTGACCGACGCGACCGTTGAGGCAGGGGATGGGTTTACTGAGGTTGGTGAGAACACTTTCGAATGGGATGGCGAGACAGAAATACCGGTGCTTGAGGCTGAAACGGAAGTTGAGCAATCTGCACATCAACAGGACGGCTCTGATTTCGCTGGGACTGATGAATGGGCGCTTGTCGGGGCTGTCTCGACAGAGGCACAGTTTAGCGGCACCGGTGACCTCGCCTTCGAGCGGACGATGGACCACGACTACGAGGGAGTTGCAGGTGATGAGATGGCGTATGTTGGCTCATACGAGAGTGAGACGGTCGAGACGGATGCCGGGGATATCGTGATTGTCACGGCCGATGAAGCTTCTCCGCCGCGTTCAACCGCGGAAGTTGGTGAGATACTGGCCGACACTGTCGACCAGTTCCAGATAGCTGAGCCACGAGAGCGCATTTATGCGTACATCGTCACAGACCCGATTCGTCGCGGTGGATTAGCAACAAGTGGAAATGCTGATTTCTGGGTCCACGAAGACAGCCTTGAACCGCCACGGACGACCCTCTGGCACGAGTATATACACTCACAACAGAACTTCCGCCCGGAAACTGATGTGACATGGACAATCGAGGCGGAAGCGGATTATTACGCGTACCTACTGGCAATGAAACAGGGACATATCGATTATCACGAGTTCTACTCGGCGCTTGGCGGGGCAGATGAAGACCACGAAAGCGCCATCCTCACGCAGCCGGACACCTGGAGCGGCCAGACTGATTACGAACTCGGCGCCCTGACGCTTGCCGTTCTTGATGCAGAAATCAGGGAACAATCTGCTGGAACGGATACGTATATGGACGTCATGGAGACAAAAAACGAGGAGGGTGGCGATGCAGTGATGGGGCAAGGCTCAGTGACGGATGCTGACCTCGAGTCGTTTGTGAACGATGCCGCCAGAACGGATTTGAGTCCTTTCTTTGATGCACACATCAGGACCGAACCGGACTCTCTTTCCGTCCCTGGGCCGCTCGCTTACGAGGTAAGTGAGACTGGTTCCACACTTGATATTGCTGTTGAGAACACGGTGGTGGGTGCAGAGTCAGAAGGGCGTATCGAATTTTTGGTATCCAATACTGGCAATGGCATAAGCATCGCACCGTTCATTGAATTGAGCGTCCCGGATGAAGTGGGTGATGGGCAGGTCAGCGTTAGTTCCGACAGCGAAATTGGAAGCGGTGTGACAGCCGTCGATGATGGCTGGGTGATTGACAACCTAGAACCGGGTGAGACAGTCACTGTTGAGTATCTCTTTGACGCACCGGAGGATGAGTCCACTGAACCGGATGATATTGATGCGGTTGTTACGGACCTTGCTGGCGAGTCCGCAGCGACCAGTTCAGACCTGGAGATTGTAGAGGCACCGGAGGTTTCGTTTGACACACCCGAGGTGAGTGGTCCTGGCGAGTCAGTTTCATTTGAAGCAGACGAAACCGTGAGCGAGCAAGATATCGTGTCCTATACTTGGGAAATCGCTGGACCAATAGATGAGACCAGTGAAACTGATGGCCCGACGTTTGAGTATGAGTTCGCTGAAAGTGGGGAGTATTCAGTTATTCTCACGGTTGAAAACGATGATGGTGCAACAGCAACGTCCGCAGCGGACCATCTTGTCAACGATGAACCGTCAGTCACGATTGATGCGCCGGAGGAGGCTGAACCCGGGGAGGCGTTTTTGGCGGAGGCGAACGTGACCAATGAGTTTGGTTCTTACGAGCTTGAGTGGGAGGCAAACGGTCTGGAGGCCTCCGCTGAGCGAGTCGAATTCGAGTTTTCTTCGGACGGAGAGCGCGAACTGACCGTGACTGTAACGGATGAGTACGGCGAAAGCGCATCTGAATCAACCACCGTTATTGTCGGTGACCCACAGGACAGTGATGGGCTGCAAGGCGAACTTGCAGATGCTGTCGGTCCTGGATTTGGTATTCCCGTCGCCATGGTGGCATTCGTAGGGCTGTTTCTCTATCTTCGACTCCGCGAATGAGTCTCCGCGTGGTGGTGGTGGCTCACACACGTTGCCATGTCCGACAAACATTTATTCCGGTTGGCCACCGGTCTCCGAGTAATGGATGTTGGCGTTGACGAGGCCGGGAAAGGGCCCGTTCTTGGGTCGATGTTTGCTGCTGCAGTAGTCGCTTCTCCGGGGGACCTCCCAGATGGTATCAAGGACTCGAAACAGTTGTCACAGAACCGCCGGGAAGAGCTCGCAATGGCCATTCGGGACGTTGCGGAGGCAGTTGCTGTCGTTGAGATTCCTGTTGAACGAATTGATGAGCCGGACGCTAATATGAACGAGCTTACCGTGTTCGCACAGGCAGAGGCACTCTCTCAGGTTGTGAAAGATGGTGACACGGGAATTCTTGATGCGGGTGATACCAATGCGGTTCGGTTCGAACGTCGCGTGCAAGATGCAGTACCACATGATGTAACGCTCAGAGCCGAGCACAAAGCTGATGAGACTTATCCAATTGTTGGCGCTGCAAGCATCATCGCGAAGGTTGCCCGCGAAGCACATGTCCATGCCTTGGCTGCTCAGTATGGCGCGATTGGCAGTGGATACCCGAGCGATGAAACAACCCGGGAGTTTCTCCATGCGTTTGTTGCACAACATGGGGAGTTACCACCGTGTGCTCGCCACTCCTGGCAAACGAGTAAGGACGTTCTGGCCGCACAGGACCAACTATCTCTCACTGAGTTTTGATAACGGTTGGCTGCTGGGAGTCAATTTGTGCGCTCACTCCAATTGGGTACGTTCCAGCTTTTTCGCGGTCTCTTTCACGAGTTCTTCATCGGCAGCGCGAAATTCCTTGGTGAGTTGCTGCGCAGCGCTTACTTGCTCTTTTGCGAGGTCGATGGCCTTGTCCGCTTCTGGTTTCTGGCCTGCTTCCCGGGAAGTCTCTATGAGGGATTCTGCATACGCACACCGTGCCCTTGTCAATGCAGCGATGACCTCTTGCAGGTCGGTTCGAATTGTTTCCGTGTCACCAGCAAACGTAAAATCTGTCCCCCAGCCTGCGGTAAGCGCATCGCGATAGTGCTCGAATGCCTCGTTAAGCTGTGCAACGCGAACCTCTTCTTGGTCTGTTTTTTCGGCCCGTTCTCGTGCTTGTTTGGCCTGTGCAAGGGGACGAACACGGATATTCTTCAGCGCATGCTCAGCACGCTCAAGCCGTGATTCAATAACTGAAGGCTCTTCGATAGATGCACGTCTGGCAAGCATCTGGGCATTTTCAAGGTGGTCACGAGCCCGCCAGAGTTGTTTGACAGCGCTGGTATACTCTCGGGATTCGACCTTCTGGTTTCCTTCCGACATCAGCGTTGCAGCGCGGACGATTCGAGCATGCATTTCTGTTCGGTAGAGTTCCGTCTCTGTCGAATCGATTCGCTGTCTAAGTGCAGGGAGGTCCTCGATAGCGGACTCATCAAGGGTTTGTTTAACACGATTGCGAGCCCGACTGAGCTTTTCTTCTACAACTGCTCGTTCCGAGCGAACTGTTCCTAACTCCCCTCGCTCGATTGCTTCACCAACGGCAGGGAGTGTCTCATTTGCTGCTTCGAGCATGGAAACCGCATATTGCCAGCACTGACTCACATGAGTAAGCGTTGAAACGGCCGCCCCAAGAGCCGTTGAGTCGCTAATTGTGAGCCGATAGGTCCCCTCCGGCCAGATAGCTACCGTCAGTGCTGACCGCAGCAACCCATCATCAACGTCAACATCTTTGATATCGATGTACGAAATTGGTCGGACAAGCGTGTCCTCAGATGATGCCACGACAAACAATAGCTTGCGGTCTGTGAGGATGACGAGCGTTCGTGCTGTCCCGTCGACGGTGAGTTGCTCTTTTTGTCCGTCTTTTTCAACGGTCAGATGGTCGGTCTTGCCGAGAAGGCGCTGGTGAACGAATTCGTCATCGTCGAGCTCTGACTCGACAGTATCAACGATTGTTTGAACGTCTGGCGCTTTCGCATTCTCCGAAAAGAGGCGAGTGCGTAACGACCCTACTCTATTAGCCATGACTCTCCCACTATACTTTGTTCGATGTCTTGTCATTTAATTATTTCTCAGACTCTAACTATCGATACTGATACTGCCTGGCAGAATCACTATGCTGCTGGGCTGAGAGAACAGCATATGCACCAAGCCATCGAAACAACGCCATTTACAGACCTTGCCGTGTCGGCGGACCAAGCGCGAGCGCTGTACCGAGATATGCTTCGTGCCCGACGCTTCGATGAGCGCGCCGTTTCGTTGCAACGACAAGGGTGGATGAGCAGCTACCCACCGTTTCGTGGACAAGAAGCCTCACAGATTGGGGTTGCCCATGCGCTCAGTGCAGATGATTGGCTCTTTCCAACCTATCGTTCGAACGCGTTACAGCTTGCGCGAGG
>PUNZ01000038.1 GCA_003551945.1 Halovenus sp.
CAGCTAAGTTGACGGCTGCAAGTGCAGTCTCAACACGTCGGTCGATTTCCTCATGGGAGAGACCGAGGTTTTCCGGGCCAAATGCAACGTCCGCCCCCACAGTTGCCGCGACAAACTGGTCCTCCGGCGACTGAAACACCATCCCAACCTGCGTCCTCGCGTGGACGGGATTATCGACTGCAGACGTACCGTCTATCCGTACATCCCCCTCATCAGGTGTGAGTAACGCGTTAAAGTGGCGGACAAGCGTTGTCTTGCCGCTCCCGTTCGCACCAGCGATAATGACCCACTCACCGTCGTCGATGGTTAGCGAAATACCATCTAGCGCTGGGTCGGATGCTGACTCGTCATACTCATAGACCAGATTGTCAACGGTAATCATCAGAATCTGTCCAGAAGTTCGTTACCGCTTGCGACAAGCCCAAGGACGATTCCAGCTTTGATGAAATCCATGACGAACAGCGGGGCCATCGACGCTGCCGCAGCAACGAACGAGAGTTCATCACCACCGAGCAGCCAAAGCCACGGAACGCCGAACGCATAGATAACCACGATTGCAGCAGTCAGTCCAACGGCCATTGAGAGTGTCGAGAGATGCTGAATCGGTCGTGGTTCGACCGACCGATGGACTAGCAGCCCCAAAATGAATGCCCCGAAGATGAACCCAATAAGGAACCCACCTGTCGGGCCGAACACATAGCCAAGACCAACGTTGAAATTGGAAAATACCGGTACCCCGGCAATCCCGACGACAAAATAGACGAGCAATGAAAATCCACCCCAGAACGGGCCAAGCAAGATGCCAGCAAAGAAGATTCCAAACGGCTGGAAGGAAAACGGCACCCCGCCCGCAAACGGAATCGAAAGCTGTGCAAGGACGGCAGTGAGCGACGCAATGAGCACCGACGCAGTCAGATAGGCAACTGACTCGGCGGAAACTAACTCGACCGATTCGACGTGTTCCTGTGACATACCGAAACGACTGTCGTCAACCTCAGTTAAGTTATCGGTTTACAGAGATGGCGACGGAGTTGGGACTACCGGGGCTGGAAAGCGGAAAAGATGGACGAAATTAGCGGGCAGCAGCCGCGACGCGCTCTTTTTCTTCTTTCTGGTCGACCGCGTAGGTCGTCACGTCGTTGCTAGCAGCACCGATAAGCTGTGAGGCAAGTGCCTCGGCAGCACTGGTCTCGGTTTTGAACGAGCCACCGTAAACACCCTCAGCAAGGAATTTGAGGGCCTGGTCAACACGGCGCTGTGGCGAGACATCGACTGCTTTCGGAACGGAAATACCACCGTATTTCAGTCGAACGGTCTCCTCACGTGGGGCCGAGTTCTCGACGGCGCGAACGAGAATCTGCACGGGATTCTCGTCAGTTCGGTCGTGAATAATCTCGAACGCATCGCGGACAATCCGCGTTGCAAGCTGTTTTTTACCGGTGTTTTCTTCAGTCTGCATCAAGCGGTTGATGAGCCGCTCAACGACGCTAATCTGGCTCTTTTTGAACTGTTTGTTTGCGTGGCGACCCATTGTGTGACCGATTGGGGTCACCGTCAGGTAGCGCTCAGTGGATGCATCGCGGTATTCGATATCATCGATGGACCACTTTTCAAACAGCAGCGCGTGGCTATCTTCTTCGCCAGCAGCGTCAGGGTCTGGTTGTTCGTCCGACATGGTTATCGCACCGGCTTCTCTGCGTTACCGCGGACGAGTTCAAGCAGCGCGACACCGTTTACCTTATCGACCTTGTAGTTGACACCGGAGATGTCTCCCATTGCACGACCTTTTGCCCCGCCAATACCGGCAATGGTGACTTCGTCGTGTTCGTCGATAAATGAGATTGCGCCGTCACCTGGACAGAACGCACTCACCTGTTTCCCGTTTTTGATGAGCTGAACCCGGACACACTTTCGGATTGCCGAGTTCGGCTGCTTTGCTTCGATTCCGATTTTTTCGAGCACGATACCGCGGGCCTGTGGAGCACCCTCAAGCGGGTCGGACTTCTCGCGAAGTCCTCGCTCACGCCGCGCATAATCTGAGTCAGACCACCGGTGCTTTTGGCGGTCCTTTTTCAGCTTGCGCGCGGCGTACTTGCCGTTTGCCATAGTACCTGCCGATACCCGATGGAGGTACTTAAGGCTCCTCTTTTTCTGCCAGATTCTCTGCCAACACCTACCATACTGTTGAGCCAGTTCCTTTTATCCGGAGGCTATCCAATGGGGTGTATGGAGAGTCTCAACCGCATGGCCATCGAACTCGTCGATGAAGCCATCGATTTTGCTGACGAACTCGCAATTGACGTACACACACGCTCCGGAGAGACGGTGGTACTTGACTTTGGCGTCGATATCCCTGGCGCGCTCGAAGCCGGATTATTGCTTGCAGAGATACAGACCGCTGGCCTGTCGACGGTCCAAACAACGCTTGACACTGTCGCAGATGCGCCGCTTACGCATGTCGAACTATCCACCGACCAACCCGCACTCTCGCTCCTCTGTGCCGGCAAGGCCGGCTGGGAAGTCACAACGGAGTCCTTCGATGGGCTCGGCAGCGGCCCTGCGCGCGCCCTTGTCGCTGAGGAGGATATCTTCCAGCGAATTGCCTACCAAGATGAGTTTGAGTTTGCCGTCCTCGCACTCGAATCAGACCAGCTCCCTGATGAGGCTGTCATCGAACAAGTCGCAGAACGAGCAGGTGTGCCAACAAGTGGCGTCTTCTTGCCGACGTATGCAACGGCGAGCGTCACCGGAAGCGTCGTTGCCGCGTCTCGCGCAGGCGAACTTGCCGCCTACCGATTGACCGAATTGGGCTATGACCCGCTCGATATTCTGTCTGTTACAGGAAAGGCCCCGGTCGCCCCTGTTGCCGAAAACGAACGAGCCGCGATTGCCCGAACGAACGACGCGCTGGCGTACGGTGGACAGGTGCATCTTATCGTCGACGAACCGTTCGACCAGTTCGATGCGGTTGCCTCCACCGCAACCGAAGTGTTTGATGCACCATTTGCCGAGATATTCGCCTCCTCTGAATGGAGCTTCGAGGAGATACCTCGCGATGTCTTCGCCCCAGCACAGGTGACGATTGACGTTCGTGGCGGTGAGACATATGTGATCGGCGAACCGAACGATGCCGTGCTCGCGGAAAGTTTCGGCCTCGCATAATGTATTACCGGCAGGTCCCTCCTGTCTCTTCCCTCGACCGGCTCCGGGAGATTCGAGAGACAGTCCCGCGTGACCCGGATGCAGTCGACGACTGCTGTGGGCTGTTGATTGAACAGTGTGGTGTGTCATCACGGACTGAGGCCGAGCAGTGGTTGGTTTTCCTTCGAGCCCTTGGACTGGTCGAGACGGATGCTGGCCGATATTACCGGACAGAAAAGCACGTTCACAGAACGGCGCTCTGTTCGGCACTTCGGACGCAGGTTGCCGGGGCCGCGTCCGTAAGCGACTGGCTGTCTGCCAATGAGACCGAGACGATGTCGGGAAACCAACCCGAAGACGACCACGCAACTCAGACCACAAGCCAATCGCGGCATGATGAGCACCGTTCACGCCTGTATGAAAGCGTTGAGAATGACCTCCCGCGGACGGTTCGTGAAGGAAACCCGACTGGAGGAGACACTCAACAAGTGAGCGGCGAAGAATACGTCAGCCGACTGAGTGGCTGGCTGCAAGAACTCTGTGCGGAACGACGTTAGCTAAGAATATCGCCGATACGCCGTGGTTCCCCAGTCAAGGCAGGTTCCTCCTCGACAATCTGGAGGACTTCGTGGTCCGTAATATCCGGATACTCCTTCTGGATTGCTTCTTCGACGAGTTCCTTCTCAAGACGGAACTCAGTTCCCTCATAAATAACGTCAATTCCCTGTTCATCAAACGAAAGGACGGTCATATCTATCTGTTGTCGTCACGGCCCAAAAGGACACCGAGGTCAGACTGTGTTCGAAACCAGTTCTCGTGACACACACCACACAGAAGTTTTTCTACGGAGGCCGGTCAGCATACTCTATGGAGTATACGACACTCGGTAGCACCGGAATGGAAGTGAGCCGTCTGTGTCTCGGCTGTATGAGTTTCGGCAGTTCCGACTGGCGCGATTGGGTACTCGAAGAAGAGGAGAGCCTTCCCTTTATCGAGCGGGCAATCGACCTTGGAATCAACTTTTTTGACACCGCAA
>PUNZ01000224.1 GCA_003551945.1 Halovenus sp.
ACGAAAAGGTAGTGGTTTAGATGGGGTGCGCAAGAACCCTCACTCGTTAATATAGATCACTCGACGCGAGAACATGACCGAAAACGCATCCCAAGCCTGCGGTCTACGCGAGAGCGTCGACTTCTGATCAAAATGTTGGCCGCCAACTCGTCGAGGCGCGTGAACACCTGGTACGGCAGGGCGTCGACGAGATAGTTGAGTTCCCCGGGACTCCGCGTTACCGCATCAGTTGAATCCGGGGTTCAAACCGCTCAAAAGGCTAGAAAGTAGACTGGAAGGATGCTGCGTGAATTCCGCGTTGACGAAAAATACCTACGGGTTGAAACCGAGGAGCTCCTGCACACGCGTGAGGCTCTTGCTCACGCCGACGTGGAGAAAATAAATTGTTTGGCCGCCGAGTATACCGATATCCCAGAGTCGACGCTACGGTCGCTGTATGATATCGATGGAAAAGATGTTCTATTTTTTACTGGCCACTCCAGGAGAGCGACTCGACAATTGGGAACTGTTGCTTCGCAGTCTGTGGTGGATTGTAGTAGCGTGATTCGATCTCGTAATATCCGAATTCAGGAGGAATACGAGCGCAAGCCCGTGCCAATCCTTCGTCTGCCGTATGCGTAATAACACGGATTCGAGTGTTTTGTTCAAACAATCGGACAGCCAACGCAACTACGGAGGCGTCTCGCCAATTGTTGGTCTCTGGATACTTACTCTGTTGATTCAAATAGTCGTCCGCGAGATGCTGTGCCTGTTCAATAGGGTCGCAAAGGGAATCAAATGATGTCTCTCGGTTCTCCGACAGCGGAGTTGCAACACGAATCCAACCTTCCTCAATACCGGTGTCAAGATACGGGTTCCGTGGTGGCTCTTGTCCGTAATCGGCCAACTCACGGTAGATTGATGGTGAAACCCACAGTTCTGTCCCAGCCTCTTCGACGGCTTGTTTCAACGACTGCAAGTGTTGGTTCGGTGATTTTCCCAGGCTTCGAAATATCACCGTATCCACAATATTCGCCGTATAGATTCTTTCTGACCCACCCATTTATTCGTCGGTCAGATCCGATGCTAAATCATCGTTGGCCACCTCATCGGGAGTAAATGTAGTCGGGCTTGAATCGGTGTCGCCAAGCTCCTGAATTTCATATAGAGCCTCAACAAGGTCGTATGCTGTTCCGTCTGAGAGATCAGCGAGACCTGCGATTTGTCGGATTGTTACATCACCCTCGCTGTGTGCGTTGATCAGGTCGTGAGCGAGTGCGAATGTGACAAAGCCGTGTTCGTCGCAGACACGATTAACGACGGGATACTCATCGACACGTGCCATGACTGCGACGATCTCTGGAGTGATTGAGACCTCTATCCTACGAATTGTTAGTGTGAGCTCAAAATCTTCTGCTTCGTAGACTCTCGCTCCGCCGCTATTTTCAGTTTCGACAACGAGGCCTGCACGTTCTAATTTATGAAGATACTCATAGACTGTCTTCTTCGAGACGTCTACTCTCTCGATGAGTTCGGGAGCAGTGAGGCCTGATGATTGACGAGTAGCGGTATAGAGGTCTGCAAGGTTCGTATTTGTGAGTAACTCTGTGAACGTTGGAAGACCCGTGATCATGGTCGGACCGTTTCCTGCATTCCGTACGTGCTCGGTATCGTAACTCATTGTGTAGTATTACGAAACTCGAAACTATAAACGTTGGTGGCCACCAGACCATCTTCTAAGTGGCAGTCGTTGTCAGATTGTTTGGCGAGAAACGCCGGAGACAGCAAAATTTGACCGTTTTATTTGATCACCCGATTGTTGATTTGTCTACTAGTCTGGGAGATTGTCAGTAGACATCACAGAATATCATCGACAAACCACCCTCCGGGATTTTTGAGCGTCGACAGGAGATGGCTGGGATAGGGAGCTGTGTCCGTAATAACGATTAGATAGCTATCGTTAGTATAGCACAAATCGGGTGCTTCAAAATAAGCGTCGACGGTTTGTTGGACTGTATTTGCGAATGTCAATTCACCAGTTGCAACCAGCGCGAACCCATAAAAGACTGTTAATGGATACTCCGGATGAGAGGGTGTGGCGACCGCCGCAAAGAGACCGGCCTCTGTCTGCTGTCCGTACTCGGTATGAAGCTGGAACACCGCGAGGATGATTTTTTGGCTGGTGTGAGACCGCTTCCACGTATCATGTCGTCTGGTGATCGCTTCAGTAGTTCGTAGCTGGTTTCGACCGATAGCGGATCAGCGTGATGGTTGAGTGGAGAACAACCGATCATATCGTTGACCACGCGACAGTCTTCAGGCGGGCCGGATTCGCCGAAGACGAACTCGAATGGTGTAGATAATTCCCCTTCCTCAGCTGTTTCTCCGGCTGTCATCTCCAGTTATGATCTCGTATTGAATCTACAAAAACACCTTCCAGATACAGATCGGAGAAATAAACTAATGTTCGTTGACCTTCCTACGTGAGTAATCGGCCAACCAGGTTAGGCAAGAACCGTTTTTATTTTCCAGCATGCGGGTCACGTGTGCTTGTGGGCATTGGTGTCCCGACTGGAGTTTCTTTATTTTTGTTAGGGACTGACCACACTTCTTCTCTCCCGAACGTTCTGCCAACTATGAGATCTTGGTTTGCTAGGGCGTGCAACTGCTGCCTCACGGCGTCATACGAGTCCTCGACAACGTGGGTGATATCCCGTGTCGTCGTCATCCCACCAGGATCTGTCATCTCTCCATTCTTGACCGCAGTAATCAAAATCTGTGATTCTGTACTCATTCTTAGTAATATAAGTGTCGGATGCGGTTATATATGGCGGTATATCATCCGTCGACTTGCAACTCGATAGAGAACACAGCACCTTCTGGGTCGTTGTCTTCAACCCAGACAGTTCCACCGTAGCGGTCGACGAGCGTCTGGACGACATGAAGACCAATGCCAGTGCCTTGACTTTCGAGTCCTGATTTCCGCGACCAAAGATCTCCGTTTTATGTGGATCAGAGACACCCGGTCCGTTCAGTATCGTTAGGACAGCTACTGCTGATGACGTCTTTTCGTATGTTAAAGCAATACATTTAACAGTCTAATTGAATAAATTGATATGATGGGTCGTTGGCACTACGTGTTCGTTGTACTCGTTGCCTTGTCAGCAGCCACGCTAACCGTTGGCACCGGTGCTGATACCGTTACGTACGACGATGTCGACGCGCTTGAACTCCAACCGGCGGGCGAAGCAAACGAAAACGCCTACGTCGGTGAGAACGAAGACGGTGAACTCCATCTTCATGTGACTGGAGAGGGTGGTTCGCCCGACGGGAGCGGTGTCAACGACAACGCAGTTACCGATCTCGGTGCAGTGTTCACAGTCAAGAACGTCTTTGGATCCGAAGGCACCTCCGACGAGTATGCCACGACTCATGCCACTGTCTGGGTCGAAAACGACGGCGGTGAGGCGGTAACGTTCTACGACGCCGACACCGGCGAACCGATCGAAACCAGAGACGACGGTGAGGAACTATCACCCGGAGATGCAGTCTCTATCGGTATGAGCGTTGATACTACTGATGAGACGACGCCGACGATCTCGATGCTGACTGTGCGGGCGGACAGTACTGAGTCACAAGCGCCTGCAGACGGTGACACAGCTTCGAGTTCCGGCAGCAGCTCCAGTTCGGGTGTCGAGACGACTGAGGACGAAGACACCGCCGGAGAGCCTTCTGAGCCACCACTCGAGGACGACGGAGGGACAGAAGCGGGTGAGGATGAGGCTGCTGATGAGAGCGTCGCGACTGGGCTGATCGAACTCGCAGGATTCGGTACGCCGACCTCCCTGGCAGTCATCGGCGCGGCAGCCGCGGTGCTGTCGCTTACGTATGTCTACCGGGTCCGGACGAGAGCCGGTGGCACTGTCGGACACAAGGGAGACCAATGACGACACCGGTCGACGAGACTCGTTCCTCGCTGGGCCACCCGAAAGTGGAGTTCACCGAACCGTTCGGTGATGCGTTGCGACGGGGTGTTCGCCCGCTGGATGTCGTGGTACTTCTGTTGCCGGCGGTGATTCTTCTCGGTGTCGGGGGGTTGCCATGGGAACTCCGGGAACAATTGGCGTTCTCCT
>PUNZ01000217.1 GCA_003551945.1 Halovenus sp.
TATCCGGGCTTTCCCGACGGAATTAGCGGCCCTGACCTCATCCAGCGGATGAAAGACCAGGCCGCACAGTTCGGTGCCGACCTTGACCACGGAATCGTCGAGGACGTGGAGAAACAGGATGACGGAACCATCCGCGTCGAACTGTCGAACGGGACCGTCTACACCTGTGATGCCTTTATTGCTGCCTCCGGAGCAAGTGCGCGAACGCTTGGTGTTCCAGGCGAAGAAGAGCTAATGGGGTATGGACTTTCGACCTGTGCGACCTGTGATGGGGCCTTTTTCCGCGACGAAGATATGCTCGTCGTCGGCGGCGGCGATGCCGCGCTCGAGGAGGCTAATTTCCTGACGAAATTCGCCGATACGGTCTATCTCGCCCACCGCAGAGAGAACTTCCGTGCCGAGGCCTACTGGGTCGACCGCATCGAAGAAAAGGCAGACGCCGGCGAGGTAGAGATTCTCCGTAATACGGAACTACTCGAAATTCACGGCTCACAGGAAGCGGGTGTCGAGTCGGTGACGCTTGCCCGCAACGACGAGGGATATCCCTCAGAGAAACTCGATGACCCCGAAACTGAGCAGTTCGAGATGGAGATGGGAGCAGTCTTCTTTGCCATTGGTCACACGCCAAACACGGGGTATCTGGAAGGTACCGGCGTCGAGATGGATGAAACCGGCTATCTCAAAACCGTGGGTGGAGACGGTGGCGGGCAGACGAAAACCGGCGTCGAGGGAGTGTTCGGGGCCGGCGATGTCGTTGACCACCATTATCAGCAAGCAATCACCGCCGGCGGAATGGGCTGTCAGGCCGCACTCGATGCTGATGAGTATCTGGAATCGGTCGAAGAGCGAGGAGAAAAAGCACCAGCACAGGCGGACGATGACTAGTTAATTAATATCTGAATCTTCTTGTCGAAGCAAGACCAGCATGGTCAGTCCAGAGATGAAAATCAGAAGAAACGCCGGGACAGCCGCATCGCTGTAGTACAGGGTATCATGCGCCTCCCAGATAATCGTTACAAGTGTCTGTGTATCAAGTGGCGCAAGCATCAGCGTAATCGGAAGTTCCTTCATCGTAGTGAGAAACACGAGGACAGCCCCCGCGATGAGACCAGGTAAAATGAGGGGGAGAGTAATCCGCCGAAACGCCTCAAACCGGGTTGCATTTAACGTTCGTGCCGCCTCAATATGGCGGTCACCAACCTGCAACACAGAGGAGCGAACGGTTCCGACAGCTTGTGGAAGAAACCGCACGACATAGGCGAAAATGAGCAGGACGATTCCTTGCCGATACAGCCCAGGAAACATTCGTGAGCCAAGGAAGACAAGCGCAAGCGCAATGACGATACCGGGGACAGCAAAACCAACGTAAGTTGCCCGTTCGAACACCCGTGCAAGGACTGAGCGCGAACGAGCCGAAGTGTAGGCAACAGGTAGCGCGAGTAGACAGGCGACAAATGCCGCAAGCGCAGCATACTGCACGGAGTTAAACGCAAACAGCCACTGGAACTCGTATTCGAACCCAGTGGTTTCGTCGGTACTGAGCCACCACTGACCGAAGATAGCAATCGGCGTCACGAGCGTGATAATTCCCAAGAAGCTAATCGAACCCATTGCGGGCCACTTCCAGAACCCAAGCTGAATCTGGCTGCTTTCTGCGCCGCTGCTTGCATCTTCGTCGCGGCCAATGCCGGCTTCGATAACGAGAATGACGGCAACGATTGCAATCAGATTCAACGCGAGTAATGCAGCATAGGACGCGGAGCCTCCGAAAAATTCCAGATATATTGCACTCGTGAACACTTCGACGCGCATGAACGTCGGCGTTCCAAAATCAGAGATAGCATAGAGCGAGGCAAGCAACGCTCCAGCAGCGATTGCCGGACGGATTTGGGGGAACGTAACGCGACGGAACGCTTCCCAGCGAGTTGCATTTAGCGTCCGTGCAGCATCGACAAGCGACCCATCCATAGAGAGTAATCCTGCACGCGTCGTAAGGAAGACATACGGATAGGTATAGAGTGTGATGATAACCCCAGTCCACCAGATACCCTCAATTGCCGGGAGCGAAACGCCAAATAATGAGCCGAGTTCGCCACTTGGGCCAAATGCACCAACAAACGCAAACGCACCAATATAGCTAGGAACGACAAGCGGAAGCGACGCAACAATCGTCCAGAAGCGACGGAATGGCAGGTCAGTCCGTGCCGTCAACAGTGCAAGCGGGACCCCGATAAGCACGGAGAGGATCGTAACAGTCAGCAATAAGATAAGACTTGAGATGATGATATCGAACGTCTGCGTTCGGAAGAGGAGCGAAAAAGCGCGGTCAGGTTCGACTTCAGCAGCGCGAATAAACAGCCAAAACAGCGGTGAGACCATCAACACCGCAATGATACCGCTAAGAGTCAACAGGGCAACTGACTCGCTGTCATCAACGACACGCTCACGAACAGCAGTAAGCCAGCGTGTTGTGTCGCTTTCAGGCGAGTCGGTCATTGGCAAAGAGAAGTGAGTGGACGTATTTCAAGGATGCGAAGTGCTTGTCTACCGGGGATAACTTAGCGGCCGACAACCATATCCTCGTCATCGAGCAGGTCACGAACCTCTTGCAGTTCAAGGTCGAGATTCCCCAGGTTGAAATCAGGGGGTGAAAGCTCGTCAGGACTAGGAAGTTCACCGACGTACTCGACGCCATCAACGACCGGATACTCGCCGTTGGTCTCAACAAAGAATTCCTGTGCTTCTTTGGCGATAAGGTGACGACAAAACTCGCCAACAAGCTCGCCATCACTTACGGTATCAAGCACAGCGACGCCGGAAATATTGAACAACGAGCCAGCATCGTCAGTTGTAAACGCGACATCAATCGGTGCATCCGGCTCTTCGGAGAGAATCCGGCCAGCATAATACTGATTGCCGAGCGCAATGGTCTGGTCGCCGTTACGGACAGCCTCTGCTTGTTCAGAGCCACCACCGTACAGTGTAATCTCCTGGTCTTGAACCATCGCGCGCACCCAGTCACGGGCTTCATCTTCGCCTTCAAGTTCAATCATGGCCGCGATAAATCCACGAAACGTCCCTGAGTTAGGTCGTGTGGAAATACGGCCCTCGAATCGGTCATCGTACGCATACTCCATGATATCGTCAGGGAGCGCATCTGAGCCGTCTTCCCATTCAGTAGTATTATAGAGGATTGCCCGGACGCGTCCCGACACCCCCATCCACTGGTTATCATTTGCTAGGTAGTTATCATCGATAGCATCAACGATATCGGCTGGTAGCTCCTGGGTCACATCGTTTGCTGCAACTTCAGCCAGTGCTCCGGAATCCTGTGAATAAAAGAGGTCAGCAGGACTGTGTGCTTCTTCTTTGAGAAGGTTGACAATATCTTGGTTATCGTTTCGGTCGAGAATGATGTTGAGGCCATCATACCGCTCTTCGAGTGTGTCAAACAGCGGTTCTATCTGGTCGCGCGTCCGTCCTGAGTAGATGGTGATGTCCCCATCTAGTTCGCCAAGGTCGTCCCACGAAACTGCGGTCGATTCCACTGGTGATGCCATCGGTTCAGCCTCGACAACAGGCATCCCATCTCCGCTGTTTCCTAAACAACCGGCAAGCCCAGCGGTGCTAGCCGCTGCAAACCCTGTTGCGGCAAGAAAAGTCCGTCGGTGCATCGAGTGGTTCTCTGCACCGGCAGGTGAATTAGGCTGGTTCATACCTAGTTTTAGGTTCTCCTAAAACATATATACCCATCGACTTTTAGGCAATCCTAAAACCACCGATGCATTTATAAATAAAATCACTTCTCTGCAGCCAGATACTCCTCTTGAATAGCCACAACCTCGCTTGAATCGACGCATTCGCTGTAGCGCTGCAGCGGTTCGGCGTTCAATTCAAGGAAGGTCTCGCCCCATCTGACCGTCGAACAAATCTCTTCTGCCTGCTCACGTTCGCCGAGGATGACGAGCGCACCCGCAAGGGCTTCGAGCGTGTTCAGTTGAAACGGTGTGCCATAATTGACGGGGTTGCTGGCGACGAGAAATGGGAGTGCTCGGTGAACGCCAGCGAGGTCAAACGCTTCGCGTTTTGCGGTCTCCCATGAACA
>PUNZ01000061.1 GCA_003551945.1 Halovenus sp.
CGTTGAGCACGGAATTGTCGGTAAATTCAACGAGTGCGACAATTGAGTCCCAGAATAACACCGAAAGACCAATGACGCCTACTGCGGCAAGCACCTGAAAGCCACGGACTGCTTTTCGTCGAGGGATTGAGTTATGATGGTCCACGTCGGGATAGATTGCCCCGACGAAGGTTGCCACTCCTGCCCCAAGTGCTGCCCCAAGTGCAACAAACGGGTCCTCGAACAGATAGAACAATCCCCCAGCGACTGCGAGCGCGACCACAACGGCTCCGATTCGACCCCACCGTGAGTGGGTCGGATAATTAGGCATACCATCTCTTTTTCCTCTGCCGTATTATCCTTCTAGGTTCAGGATAGGTGCTTGATACGATTGGCTTGCTGTGTGGTGCTTCTGCTTACCCATATATCCTATCTTGATATATGAAATGCCGGGCAGTCGAGAACCCCCGCATGCTATTCACAAGGTTCACTATTACTGACGGTTGGACTCAACGGAACTGTGGTCATTGCGCTCAAACCACGTTCAGGGACTGTGAATTCAGGGATGGTGAAACGAAAGAACACCTGGCTGTTACTCCTCTGGGTCGAACGTCTCGCGGTGAACGAGTTCTTCCTCATCATCCGTGATTGCGGTCACCACAACCTGGTCGCCATCAGGTTCGTACTGGACGGCCATCCACGAGTTTGCCCATCCACCGGGTACATAGCCGGTATCGTCCGCTTCGATATCCTCTGGTTCCCACAAGCTGATTTCACCACCGGCAATCATTGATTCGGCTCTCACTAGGTTAGCTTCAATCCCTGGCGAATCTGTGAGATAGACTCGTGCTTCCGGCAATTGCTCAAACTCACCATCTGGCTCTTCACCATCGCCTTCATCAGCCGGTCCGTGTAGTGGCTCCGGGTCCCAGTCAATCTCCTCAACGACATCGTCATCTTCGTCAAAGACCTCCTCCTCAAACAGTTCCTCTGGGTCTTCAGGCGTTGTATCCTCTTCGGCCGCCCAGAAATATTTTAGCTCGTTGCCCTCGCTGACAAGAATCCAAACATCCGGTTCGTCTCTCGGCATGAGGCTGTCGGATTCATCTGTGTCCGGGTAGGAGAGTTCAACGTCTACGACGAAGGCGTGTCTGTCATCGATGACCGAATCAAGGTCGATTTCGGCAAACCAGAACTCGGCGTACTCCAGTTCGAGTATGTCTTCGGCGGTCGCCGAATCCGTCTTCACCTCTAATGACTCAAGTTCGGCTGGTGGGCCATCGGCATCAATCTCTAACTCCCAGTCTTCTTCAAGAATCTCCTCTAACTCTTCTGGCTCCGGCGGCTCAGCACCGCGCATCGCCTCGGCGACGGCTGCCTGCTCTTCTGCTGTCATCTCGTCCGGGTCACGCAGGCCGTCGGCTTCGAGTGCATCCGGGTGGATGGGGCTGTCGCTATGGACCGCATCCGCCATGGACTCGACGTCTTCCACTGCCAGCATCCGCTCAACGGTAGCTTCAGGGTCGAGCTCGTCGGGGTCACTGCTGTCAGTGTCCCCGTCGTCTTTCGTCTCGTCGTCATCCCCAGACAGGCAACCTGCCAGGAAAGTCGCTGCTGCTGTTCCTCCATAGAGAAGATACATCCGACGGCGCATAGCCGCTACTTTGGTAGTTTTGGACATAAATGGCCTGCACAGTTTCAGCACCTGTGCCCCGGCGTTTTTTAGGATTGACGTGGACGGGTCTAATATGGTTGACAAACAAACCGTTCGCGACGGATATGATGTGGCCGCTGAAGCGTATGTGCGCGAACGGTCATTCGACGAACCCGAACAGCAGCTTTTCGAACGGTTTCTCGATTCGCTTGTAGCTGACCCGCTCGTTCTCGATGCCGGTTGTGGTGCAGGGATGCCCATTCTTGAACGGCTCGTTGACCGATTCGACGAGCACTCCACCATCGGCCTGGATTTCTCTTCGAGACAGCTCGCGCTTGCAAAGGAACGTTTCGGAGCCACACCGCTCGTGGCTGGTGATATGGCACAACTTCCAATTGCAGAGTCAACGCTTGATGCCGTTGTCGCCTTTTATTCGCTCATTCACCTGCCCGAATCACAACATCAACAGGCGCTTGCTGAATTTTCACGGGTTCTTCGACCTGGTGGACGACTCTTGGTTTCAGAGGGGACTGACCAGTGGGAGGGTCGGAATGACGATTGGCTTGCAGCGGGTGCTGAAATGGAGTGGCATATTGCCGGTGCCACAGCCACCAGAGAACATCTCCGAACGACCGGCTTTCACATCGAGCGTGAACTGGAGGTCTCAGACGTCCTTGTCGACGGCGAGTCATGGGTCTTTTTCGAGGCGCTCAACCGGTGATGTTCCATCCGTAACCCGTTTGTCTTTTCTTCGACCGCGACTCAGGATAACCGCTCGATAATCCGCTCTGCGGTCGTCTCACCGATGCCCGGTACCTCGGTTAACTCCGCTTTTGAGACCGCTTTCACGCCATCAACGCTGCCAAATCGCTGGAGAAGGCGCGACCGCATCTGTGGTCCGACCCCTTCGATTTCATCAAGTGGCGTCGAGACCTCATCTCGGAGTATCTCGTGATACTGGACCGCAAAGCGGTGCGATTCATCTCGCACGCGCTGGAGCAACTGAAGCTGTGGCGTCTCTGTCCCCCAGTCGTAGGTTCGTTCCGGCGTGATGACCCGCTCTTCTGCCTTTGCGAGTGCGATTGTGGGTACCTGCCAGCCAGTTTCTTCGAGCGCATTCAGTGCAGCGTTCAATTGGCCTTCCCCACCATCGATGAGAAGCAGGTCCGGGTCTGGGCGCTCATCGCGGCCGGAAACGGCTCGCTCGGCCCGCCAGCGAATCAGTTCAAACATATTGCCGTAATCGTCGTTTCGCTCGGTCAGCTTCTTCCGTCGGTAGTCGCGCTTTTCAGGTTCGCCGCCGACAAACGTGACGTTGCTTCCGACGACTGCTCGCCCGTGGCTGTGGCTGACATCGAAGCCCTCGATCCGGTCCGGAGCGGGCATCTCAAGTGCGCGTCCTAACGCCCGTACCGGATTTTCGTTCCGCTCGACTCGGCTTGCGTTTTTGAGTGCCAACTCGACCAGTGTTGCTTCTCGCCCGGCAGCCGGGACTCGAAGCGCTACACCCGCGTTCTCAAGCCAAGACTCAAGCCCGTCACCAACCGGCTGCTCTGGGCACAAAATCACATCTGGTAGTTCCCGTTCTGCGTAATACTGGGGTAAAAAGGCCCCGAGCACTTCGCCGGCATCTGTCGTGCCATCAGGCGCGGCAAGGGTATGTTGCTCGCGCTCGACCAGTTGTCCGCGCTCAGCACGCAGGAGAGCGACTGTTGGCTCGCCGCCAGCCAGCGAGATGCCGATAACATCGGTCCGTCTTGCGGTCTGTTCGGCGCTCGAAACCGCAGTATCGCTGCGTTCGTGGAGGCGCTCGACAGCAGCAACCGCATCCCGGCGATTCGCCGCGCGTTCGAAAGCACCGTCCTGTGCGGCAGCCTCCATCTCTTGTCTGAGTGGCCCGGCCAGAATACCGGTTTCACCGCCGAAAAACCGTTCAACTGCTTCGACATCTTCGCCATAGGCGTTGGCGCTAATCTCTCCCGTACAGGGGGCTGTGCAGAGTCCAATATCGTAATCCAGACACGGCCGGTCACGGCCAGCGTATTTGTGGTCTGAACATCCCCGCAATCCGTAGACTTCACGCACGGCCTTGACGACCGCTTCGAGGTCCCCTTTGTTTGTGTACGGGCCAAAGACGGTCGAACCGGTTTCCGGGTCGCGAGTGATACGAATCTGTGGCACGGGATGGTCAGTCAATTCAACGAGCGGGTAGGACTTGTCGTCTTTCAGGCGAACATTGTACCGCGGACGATGGCGTTTGATAAGATTCGCCTCAAGCAGGAGTGCTTGCGATTCGGTGTCGGTGACGGCAATTTCGATGTCGACCGCCCGTTCGACCATCTGTCGAATTCGCTCGCTCCGTGGGTCAGTGTACGAGCGCACCCGGTCGCGGATGTCAACGGCTTTCCCGACATACAACACCCGGTCGCTCTCGCCGAGAAACTGGTAGACACCGGGCTGTTTGGGAAGCTCAGTTGCTCGTTCGCGCACCCGCTTTGCATCCATCAGTCAGTCGTTAGCGAGCCAGTGGTTTGAGAACACCGTTCTAGCCGACAGCGCAGCTCGCCAGTGTGACACGATTGCAAGAAAACGAAGACCGTATGAGGAACCTGTTCGTTACTATTGCCAATGAGCGACGAGCTGGAACTCGAACACGAAAATGCAAAGCAGGACGTTATTGCAGTTGACGCAGACGACAACGAGGAGGGGCTTGTCAATCGGTTGGAAGCCCACACCGGTGACGGTATTCGCCATCGGGCGTTTACGACCCTGCTGTTTGACGAGGACGGCCATATTCTCCTAGCCCAACGCAGCCCCGAGAAACGGCTGTGGGATACCTACTGGGATGGAACGGTCGCTTCACACCCTGTCGAAGGCGAAACGCAGGTTGAGGCCGCTCAGAAACGACTGGAGGAAGAGCTTGGCATCACGCCCGACCAATACGACGAACTCACCGTCACTGACCGGTTCGAATACAAGCGATATTACCACGATATAGGCGTCGAACACGAAGTCTGTGCGGTGTTGCAGGCCACGCTTTCCGACACAAGCCTTGACCCTGACCCTGAAGAGGTCGGCGGCGTCCTCTGGGCACCTTATGACCGACTGTATGAGAATCCACGTTGGTACCGCCAACTCCGACTCTGCCCGTGGTTCGAGATTGCGATGCGTCGGGACTTCGACCAATAGCGGGGAGAACGACTGATTATTTCTGAGATTGTCGGTAGCTTGCTTACGGATTTGGTGACTGTGAGCGGACGGCCGCCCAGACTGCTGTCAGCCCGAGTAAGATTGCCGGGAGCATCGGAAAGACGATGAATGCCTGTCGCTGTGAAAACCCGATTGCGCTGATAAACCAGTGGGCTTCCGGAATGTAGAGCACAAACAAGGGAACCACGACAAACGAGACAAACACAACGCCAACAAGTAGCCAGCCTCGCCAGTCAAGGTCATCTCTCCTTTCCATCGTCGCTGGCTGACCCGTCTGGACGCTCCCGCCAGGCAACTGGTTTTCATCGCCCGGAGTAAGCGTGGGGTCTTCAACCGGGGTTGAATCGTTTGCCTTCGTTGTGTTATCGTTCATGTTAGGCGTCATAGAGGCTGTCCGGGATGACAACGACTTTCCCAAATCCTTCGCGTTCTTCGAGCATTTCGTGAGCGCGTTCGGTCTCGCTCATCGGCAAGGTATCACGAATCCGGGGCTCGAACGCCCCATCCCACACCAGGTCAAGTACTTCCGTCGCCTCGCTTGGGGTTGCCATCGTCGAGCCGATAATCTCTAGCTGGTTCCAGAAGATGCGGTTGATATCTGTCTCCGGATTTGGACCGGTCGTGGCACCGCATGTAACGAGCCGCCCGCCTTTGGTGAGGCTCTTGAGTGAATCCTGCCAGGTCTGTGCGCCGATGTGGTCAACAACCATATCGACTCCCCGACCATCGGTTAACTCTCGAATCTTACTGGCGAAATTCTCTTCCTCGTAGTTAATGACGTGGTCAGCACCAACTTCTTTCGCGTACTCGAGTTTCTCTTCGCTGCTTGCGGTCGCATAGACCGTCGCTCCTGCGTGGTCGGCAATCTGGACGGCTGCGTGCCCAACGCCGCCGCTTGCACCGAGGACCAGTACGTCTTCCCCCGGCGTGAGTCGTCCTCGTGAGATGAGCATCCGCCAGGCGGTTTGGAAGACCAGCGGCGCAGCGGCGGCCGTTTCCCAGTCGACGTGTTCCGGTACTGGTGTGAGATTCTTCTCGGGAAGGGCGGCATACTCGGAGTGGACGCCACGGATATGCTCGCCAATCAGGTGGTAGCGTGGCGAAAGCGTTTGGTCGCCATCGTTTGCGAACTCGTAGTGGTCGCCACCTTTGCCGGCGAGGACGGCAACGCGGTCGCCTTCCTCGAAGCGGGTGGCTCCGGGTCCAGTCTCGACAACGACGCCTGCTCCATCACTCCCGGGGATATGTGGCATCTCAAGTTCGAGCCCCGGAAGGCCACGGCGCGTCCAAATGTCGAGATGGTTCAGCGCGGCGGCCTTGATTTCGACTAACACCTCCCCCTCGCCTGGCTCAGGGTCTGGGAAGTTACCGTACTCGATAACGCTGCGGTCACCGTGCTCGCTGAACTGAACAGCCTTCATACCTGCTAGTGTGGGTGTGAGACGCATAGATTTGTTGATGTCTGCATCCCGTTTAACTCCACACAATACCATTTCCTATCGCACTATGTGATTTATCAGTCCCAGGCTTCACTTGCCGGCGTCGCCGGTAGTGACTGGCCGTACCCCTTCTCTACGGCCCGCTCGTACAGCATCGTCGCAGCGGCGACCGTTTCGATAGCCGTGCCACCGCTGTCAAAGAGCGTAATCTCGTCCGGACTGGTTCGGCCGGGAACTGTCCCTGCAACCACCTCGCCCAGTTCGGCGTGCAGATGTCCGTCCTCAATTACCCCCTGTTCAAGCGCATGGCGATAGGCACCGGCATCCTGGTCGATGCGAGCACGGAGGTCAAGCACGTACGTCGAGCGGGCAACGGTCGTTGCATCGACCTCCCGCTTTTTCGGATGATACTGCCCCATCGCGGTGACGTGCGTTCCTGGTTCGAGCAACTCACCATCAAAGACCGGTTCATCGGCGGTGGTTGCGGTAATGACGATATCGGCTCCCTCTATCGCTGCTGCGCTTGACTGAACGGGTTGCACGGCCGCATCCAGTTCGTCGTCCATCTCCTGAGCAAAGGACTCACGTGATTCGGGGGTTGGTGAGTAGACCGCAACTGAGTCGAGGTCACGGACGGTCGCCGTTGCCCGTAACTGTCCACGGGCCTGCGTCCCGCTGCCGATAATCCCGACGTGTGATGCATCCGCTCGTGCGAGTTCGTCGACCGCGACAGCGCCCGCTGCCCCCGTCTTGTAGGGGTTCATCCCTGCACCATCGACCAACGCGAGCGGTTCCCCGGTCTCAGCGTCGAACAACGGCAATGCAAAGTGGGCATCGTTACTCCCGAAGCCGGCACTGTAGGTGTAGCCTCCCATCGTTCCGGTCTCGGGCAGAATGGCGATGTAGCTCGTGAGAAAGCCCGGTGGGTCGGCGTTGCCGAGTCTGGTCCGCGGCTCCGTCGGTGCACCCTCTCCTCGCTGGCGGTACCCCTCGCGGACGACAGCCACGTAATCCGCTGGCGATGCAAGCCCAGCCAGTTCCTCGCTCGTCAAGTAGGTGTACTCTGTCATAGTGGCCTGTTCGTGAGCAATTCCCTTAATTGCCGACAGTCACGCGGTATTATCACGATTGATGATGAACAGTAGTCCTTTAATACTCTCGTGTGTTACATTATACCACAGTGTCAGAAGATATCCCCGGCGCAATCCGAGATGAAGAGGCAACTGAATCCGCCGGAACAGTCGATGTTCCAGCATCGGCTGACCGCTATGCCGATTTGAATATCGGCGATGACGCCTTTGTTGTTTATGACCGGCGGAACCACCAAGCATGGATACAGTCAACCCGTGCCGTCGCCGTCGACGACTTGCGGTAGGTCCGAACTCTTTTGCATGCTCGCTTCCAGCAAGCGAAGCACCAAAGACCGTTCCACTGAATAGCTCCGATGATGACGGCAATTGAACTGACAGGTCGCAGACGCATGGGAGCGGCCGGACTGGGGGTGCTTGCGTGGTTGGGAATAATACTGTCTCTTGGTGGAGGAATTGCAGCGGAAGGGGGCAGCATCGGCGATGCGCTTTGGGTGGTCGTTATCTCGCTTGGATTTTTCACTATCACGACCAACCTTGCCGTTGCGCTGTCGCTTACGATTCCGCTGGTGGCTCCGAACTCTCGACCCGGCCAATTCTTCCGGCGGCCGGGTGTCGTCACCGGCCTTGCTGCCAGTATTGCCCTTGTTGCGATTGTCTATGAACTCCTACTTCGACAGGAGTGGGACCCGCTCGGTGTTGCACTACTCAGTGACTTACTCGTGCATTATTTCGTCCCCGCATTCTACGTTGTTTACTGGTGGGTGGTCACACCCAAAGACGCCCTGCAGTGGCAAGATGCGTTCGTCTGGTTCCTGTATCCGCTTGGCTATTCGGTCTACGTCCTTATTCGCGGCGAACTCATCGGTCACTACCCGTATCCGTTCCTTGATGTCACCGAAATCGGGTATCTGTCTGTTTTCATCTTTATGCTCGTGTTGGGGTTGTTCTTTCTCATCCTTGCGTGGGCCTGTATCGGGCTCGCAAAAGTACAGGTACGACGGCAGGTGAGCACGTAGATGGAGTTTGAACTGCTGGGGGATATCGAGGATGGACCGACGCTCAGGCTGCATCACGAGGAGTTTGCCTACGCCGGCAAATTTGTCATGTCCAACACGGGGAAAATTGTGGTGACGGCGGATGAGACAGTTCTCGGTGCGATTGCATTCAACCAGAATCATGCAGACCCGGAGACAGCGGTTCTCAGATACGTCACGGTCAGGGAATCACGCCGTGGTGAGGGTATCGGCCCGAAACTCCTCCGGTTTGCCGGGGCCGTCCTTTCCGACCGCTACGACCGAGTGACGATTGCGGTCAACAACCCAATCGCCTACGAAGCGGCCTACCGCGCCGGATTCGTCTGGACTGGCAAGCAAGCCGGTATTGCCGAACTGGTACTAGTCTATCATCCCGATAGAAGCCGCGACAGCGAGCGCTATCGGGACGGATTTACCGTGTTTGAGGAGCGAGAACTCCCGACAGAACAGCGTGAACTGGTCGAACAGTATAAAGAAAGCGACCCACCTGTGGTCGTTTCTGTTCCGAAATGACCTGCCAACTTCTAATACAAATGACCTGCCAACCCCTGCTACGATTTTAGTCTTCGCTCTCGCCAAACCCAACAAGTTCCGAATCCGCAGCGGCCCGCTGTGCTGCCTCGTCGATATCGAACTCCCGGACGAGTTCGCCGTTTTCGATGAGCGGGACCAACAATGGGTCGCCTTCAACGTCATCCTCCTCGAGCGCAATTTTGTGCTCGCCCGCTGGCGTTCGGTACACCTGCTTCGTTCCGTCGAGTTTCCCACGTTTTGTGGCCATTTCGCCCTCCACCTCGATGATATCCAGCGCAAAATCTGTCGTGCTGGCGTCGCTGATGTAGCCGCCGACGCCGAACCCATCGACGATATCGCGGAGTTCGCGCATGAGCTCTGGCTCGACGCCACCGCTTGCGAAAATATCGACATCTTCGTGTCCACGAATATCGAGTTTCCACCGGAGTTCCTTGAGAATGTGTGCGTAATCGCCACGCCGGGAACTGGTGGTGTCGATTCGGACACCATCGAGGCCATCGATTGCCTCTACGGCCCGAAGCGATTCCTCGATTTCATCGTCATAGGTATCACAGAGGGCAATTCGCGGCACGTCCTCGCCGACGGCCGTATCAAATGCCTCCCACGCTCGTTCCTGTTGGTTGCGCCCGAATGCAATAATCAGTGCGTGCGGCATCGTTCCGCCAGCTTCCCGACCAAGCACATCCCCGGCAGCGACATGTGAGAAGCCATCGAGACCGGCAATCAACGCACTTCGTTCGAGCATCGCTGCAATCGAGGGGTGGACGTGTCGACTGCCGAAACTGAGAACCTCGGAGTCTGGGGCAGCCCGTCGCGTTTCGAGCGCCGCCGTTGCCATACCGGTCGCATGTGAGAGAAAGCCAAGGAGCGACGTTTCGAGTCGACAGAACTCCAGATAGGGGCCTTCGATGCGCATGACTGGGCCACCGTCAAAGAGTTGGCCTTCCCTGAGCGCGAGCACGTCGATATCGCACCCCGAAAGGAGATGAGCGGCGTCTTTAATCCCTGCGAACAGCTCCCAGTCACCGCTTGGAAACTGCGAGGCGGTTACTTCTGCAACGACCTGTGGATTCGTCTCGGCGGCTTCGAGCGCTTCGACCGTCCGGTTGAAATACGCATCAGTGGCGTCACCGGCGCGTATCGCTTCCGGCGGAACGATATCGAACTCCGTCATTACTGACCGTTCAGTCGCAGGCGGTGAAAAGATTGCGGGACGCCGGGGATGTCTGTAACTGGTTCACCCACTCGACGTCGGGTTGGCACATCAACCTGTTTTCACTAATCTGACAGTCCCATTTTGCTCAATTGTAATCCGGTAGGTCTCGTAACTGAACTTAATCTGCATTTGCGCGTCTGGTTTCGGGGGATTTGAAAATAGGTTGTCGAGAACGCCATCAACGCACTCATACATCGTGGATAGCTCAGTTGTATCCTTCCCTTCTAGTTTTGCAACTAACTCTGCAATCTCAACTGCGGGATTGGTTGCATCAGTATCGACCTCGCGATGTAAGATCTCACTTTCTGGCATTTCTGACATGAGTATCATCTCGTCATTCAGCGGTATAGTCCCTTGCAGAGCGGTATCCAACAGGCCTGTTTTCCACACCTACACGAGGCTTCCCGGTAGCCAACTTGTATAACTGACTAGCTGAACGTCACCTTTTGGAAGCAATCTAATCGACGGACTTTGCCCATTCACAGAATATGCTCTTCGCTCGCAGTTTGCATTCTCTCTCATTCATATACTGTTGTCACGACTGGTTACGACTCGCTGTAAATCTCGTTAAGCGAACCGACACTCGGACCGTGGACAATCGTCACTGTCGTCTCATCCTGGTTGACTTGATACCCGCCAGCAAACGGGCCATCTGGCACTGAAACGGTCTCATCGCCGCGTTCGAGTGCACCTTCGTCATCGAGTAACCGTTCGTAGGCACTGACAAAGTCGGCTGCATCGTCTTCGCTTTGCCACTCAATCTCCCAGACATACCCTTGTTCAGCTTCGTCAGCCGAACCTGATTCGGATTCGTACGGCACAAACGCATCGCCGGCCCAGCCATCACTGTATGGGTGGCTATACGAGAACGGGTCCGTCGTCGTGAACAGTTCGTTGTGAGCGAACATCGAAAAGATAGCTGCCTCTCCAAGCGTCTCTGGATATGGACCATCCATCGGCGACCAGTTTCCGGTCGACTCGTCGGTCACGTCGATTTTAGTCGGTGATTGATTCGGATACAACTCGCTGTGAATGACCTGTGTTGAGCTTTCCGGCGGCTGCTCGTAGAGCTCATCGACGGCATCCCAACCGCCCTGGTCACGGATTTCGTCAACAAAGGCCGGCCCACGTTCGTACGGCTTCAGTAGCATGAGTTGGACGCCAGTTTCCATTGCTGCGCCCGCGCCAGCAGCTCCTTCAGGCTCGATACAGGACCACTCGACGCCACAGCGAGTGAGATATAACTCTGGGATGAGCTCTGCTTCGCCTTCGATGACGCTCTCGAAGGCAAGTTGTCCGTCATGCGTTTCTGCGGGACTCGATAGCGTGAGTTGCTGGTCTTGGAGGGCATGGACGAGTTCGTGAACGAGGGTGTGTTTATTGACTGTGGCAGTATCGCCGTCGCTTATGATGACGATTTCATTCGCTGCTGGCGAGTAGTATCCTTGTACGCCTTCACCGAGCGCTTCCGAAAGTACCTCCGGGGCATTGCGGTCCTGACCAATCACAAAGAGTGCCTGCCAGCGCAGGTTCTCCCAGTCGTCATCCGCTGGTCCACTAGTTGTGGACGCAGCAAACTCCTCGCGGGAGATGACCTCAACGCTGACGTGCTCGTCAAACGAGAGACCACGGAGCGTCTCGATGCGCACCATCGACCGGTTTACCAGGTCACCGAGTTCCTCCTCGGTCAGTTCGTTTTCATCTGCAACGGTCACTTCCTCATATGGTGACGTCTGATTATCTGGCCCACCTAATTGACCAGCTGTCTCGGCCATCGGTGCCGTACAGCCAGCCAGAACGATGATGAGAACAAGCACTCCTGTTGCTTTCAGGTAGCGAGACCGATTTGACCTACCTGCACCGGAACGGACACTCTCTGACACGTATCACTCGTTAGTGTGGGGTCGAATAAAAACAGCGTGTCTTTTGGATAGCCGTTCTCCTGTGGCTGTGCCGTGTTAGAGCAACCGACCGCTCGTTGGCGCTCTCCGCTGTTCGATAATCTCTTCAGCCCATCCCAGCACGTCTTCGAGTACCTCACTCGGGTCTGTATCGAACTCAAACTCACCGATATGGTCGAGGTCGCTGTTCTCGTGCCCACCGATAACGTGTGTCGAGCGCGGCTCGTTGTCAGCAGGGGTCAAGCGAGCCAGGACGTTATCGTGGGCCTTTGCCGTTTCATACTCCGTCAGGCGGCGTGATGGGTCCTGGTCAAGGAGAATGGCGAACTTCGAGAGCATCATGTAGGCGGCCATATCCTGCTCGTCCGTCCGGCCGTCTGCTCCGGGGAGTTCGCTCATTATTTGTGCGTTATACTCGTATGATTCGAGTAGCTCTTTGAGCGCGAGCAGTTCGTCACTTGGTCCGTCAGCTTTCGATTCAAGCAACAGGACGAACCTATCCATCGACTCGGTGACCGCTTCCAGACCGCCTACAAACGCGTCGAGGTCCTCGTCCTCGGTATCTAGCGCGTCGAAATAGCCTGCATCAGCAACTGTCTTGAGCGTTTCAATCTGTCCGCTAAGCTCTTCACGCTCTTTCGGTTGCCCCCAGTACTCTTGCTTTTTTGGACGGGAATCAACCGGCTCGACATCGAGCGGCTCATCGGAATGGCGGATTGCTTCGAGTGCGGCCTGTGCGCTTTCGATAGTCGAGAAATAGGTGATGGTCTCCTCGACACAGATTTCAAGCAGGTCACGGTCACGAGAGAGCACGAGGTCAATGTCTCCGTTTCGAAGCGCCTCTTTGACTGCTTCGTTGTCTTCGAAATCGTCGAGGTTGTGCACGTCGAACGCTTCTTCGAAGCCAACGACGGGCAGGTCGACAATTGCGGTTCCCGAAAGCGGAATCGGCTTGCCGACACACATCTGGGCTTTCTGATACGCCTTCCCGAACGTACTTGCTGTCCCCATGACCTCACCGGTCGATTTCATCTCCGGGCCAAGGCGTGGGTCGCTGCCGGGCAGGCGGTCGAACGGCAGGACAACCTCCTTGATGCTCACCTGTTCCGGAATCTGCTCTTCGTAATCCAGTTCATCGAGTGAGGCACCGGCCATCACTTTAGCTGCGATTTTGGCAATCGGAACGCCGGTTGCTTTCGAGACGAACGGGACAGTACGCGATGAGCGTGGATTCGCTTCGAGGACGTACACTTCGCCGTCTTTGACTGCCAGTTGGACGTTAAGCAGGCCGACAGTATCAAGCGCCTGTGCGATATCCTCGACAACCTCGCGGACGCGGCGGTTCACATCGCGACCGAGCGAGCGCGGTGGAATCATACACGAGGAGTCACCGGAGTGAACCCCGGCCGTTTCGACGTGTTCCATCACACCGCCGATGAGGACGTTCTCGCCGTCGGAGACGGCATCAACGTCGAGTTCCACTGCATCGGCAAGAAAGTCGTCGATAAGAATTGGCTTTTCAGGGGAGACACGAACTGCCTCCTCGATGTAGGTTTCGAGGTCCTCGTCGTTATAGACGACTTCCATCGCACGGCCACCGAGGACGTAGGATGGGCGGACGAGCACTGGATACCCGATGTCGTGTGCGAGGTCGAGCGCTTCATCCTTGCTGGTTGCGGTGGCTCCTTCGGCCTGAGCGATGCCGAGGTCAGCCATGAGTTTGTTGAACCGGTCACGGTCCTCTGCGAGGTCCATCGCATCGACGGAGGTGCCAAGAATCTCACAGTCCAGGTTGCGGCGGTCGAGTTCTTTTTCGAGTGGGTGGCCGATGTCGACGCTTGTCTGGCCACCGAACTGGACCATCACACCGTCTGCGTTGATGGCTTCGATGATGTCTGCGACCTCTTCGGCGGTGATAGGCTCGAAAAAGAGCCCATCAGAGGTGTCGTAGTCAGTCGAGACTGTCTCTGGGTTGTTGTTGACGACATGGGCATCGATACCCATCTCACGGAGTGCCTGAATTGCGTGGACGGAACAGTAATCGAACTCAACACCTTGTCCGATACGGATTGGGCCACCACCGACGACCACTACGCTTTCGATATCGCGGTCAACAAGCAGTTCGTCGCGGTCAAGCTCGGAGAGGGGGTCGCGGGCGGAGTAATAATACGGCGTCGTGGCGACGAACTCGCCGGCGCAGGTATCGACCAGTTTGTAATCACGCTCAACCGTCTCTGCTTCCACGCTGTCGACGGTGACCGTTCCACCATCTGGGGTGGCTTCTCCCTCGGCAGAATCCGCGTCGGATTTGACGCGCTCTGGAAGCCATGAGGCGTGGGTATCCTCGAACTCCCCACCTGCGAGTGCGGAGATTTCGTGGTCCGTAAAGCCGGCCTGGGCTGCAATCGCAAAGTCTCCGTCGGCAGCAGCCTGTGCAGCATCCGCGATGCGCTTGTACCGTTCGAGATACCAGACGCGGATTTCGGTTAGCTCGTTGATTTCATCAACTGTGTACCCGCGGTCGAACGCCTCGAAGATGGCATACGGGCGGTCAGGCGTTGGTTTTTCGAGATATTCGCTTTCGAGTTCCTTGTCATCAATTTCCCCCCAATCTGCGGCGGGGTCGTACTCCGAGGAACGAAGGGCTTTGAGCAGTGACTCCTCGAATGTACGGCCGATTGCCATCGCTTCCCCAGTCGATTTCATCGCCGGGCCAAGCTCGAACTCGACGTCGCGGAATTTGTCTTTTGGCCAGCGTGGAACCTTGGTCACAATATAATCAATTGCTGGCTCGAAAGCGGCGGTCGTCTCGCCGGTAATCTCGTTCGTAATCTCGTGCAGGCGCTTGCCGAGTGCGACTTTTGCCGTCACGCGCGCAATGGGATAGCCGGTTGCTTTCGAGGCAAGTGCCGATGAACGGGAGACACGCGGGTTCACTTCGACGACGCGGTACTCGCCACCCGGCGTTCCATCATCGTGCCAGGCGAACTGGATGTTACAGCCGCCCTGAATCCCGAGTTCGCGGATGACTTCGAGTGCAACGTCGCGCATCTCCTGATGGCCTTCGTCAGGAATGACCTGTGATGGGGTGACAACGGTGGATTCTCCGGTGTGAATCCCCATCGGGTCGATATTCTCCATGTTACAGATGATGATACAGGAATCATCGGCATCGCGCATGACCTCGTATTCGAGTTCAATCCAGCCATCGATGGATTCCGTTATCATCACGCGGTTGTCACGCGAGAGGTTGAGGCCGCGACGGACCGACTCGCGGAGTTCGTCCATCTCGCCGATGACGCCTGACCCAGCACCGCCGAGCGTGTAGGTGGTTCGCATGATGACGGGAAGGCCACCGACAGCATCGACGGCATCTTCCAGTTCATCAACGGAACTGATGGTCTCCGAGCGGGGAACTGGCTGTCCGATAGATTGCATCCGCTGTCTGAACTCGTCGCGGTCTTCGGTTGCATAGATGGTGTCGAGCGGCGTCCCCATTACCTCGACATCGTACTCCTCAAGAATGCCCTCCTCGGCGAGTTCGGCAGTCACGTTCAACCCGGTTTGTCCGCCAAGACCAGCGATGACGCCATCCGGACGTTCTTTCCGAATGATTTCAGCGATTGCGTCCGTCGTAATTGGCTCGATATAAACCTCGTCGGCCATATCGGGGTCGGTCATGATTGTCGCAGGATTGGAGTTGACCAGCACCACCCGCGCACCCTCTTCGCGGAGCGCACGGCAGGCCTGTGCGCCAGAGTAGTCGAACTCGGCCGCCTGTCCAATCTGAATCGGACCGCTCCCGATGAGCAAGATCGTCCGGTTTTCAGTTGTCATTGTCCGGGTTGAGTTTGCACATCGTAATAAGCCCGACGGATTAGTACGAAACTCGTAGCCAAATTTCGAAAATCGTATGGTATGCCGACCCACGATTGTCGGCTTCGAAGCGTGGGAGTTATGCCAGCCAGATGAACGCCTATCGCAAATTCTTGAGCGCTCGGAGTTTGTCAAGCGCGCGACCCGGAAGTCCGATCCCTTTGACAGTCACTCCGACGAGGACCATCAGCGTGTAGAGGCCGAGCGTCGAGAGCCAGATAACCAACATCGCGAGAACGGCCCACCCGCCGGAGAGGAAATAAAACGCTCCGAGAGTCATCGCAGTTCCATACAGCAATACGAGGTATGGGCCCCAGCCGGTTGCGTGTCCACGGCGGACGCGCTTTCTCACGTACCGTTTCAGGTCTTTTTCGATTTCCTCGCGATGGACCGTTCGTTCGTCAATCGAGTCTTCGAACTCGTCTAGTTTGGCTTCGAGCTCCGTAACCTGTGTTTCGAGTTCCGACTGGTTACTATCGACGCTCGATTCGACGGAGTCTATGTCGGCTTCTAGCCCCGCAACGGCTGATTCGAACGCGGCCAACTGCTCTCTGAGGTCAGCAATATCCTCCTGTGTGAGTTCGTCTCCCTGCGTTTCGTGCTCCCCGTCATCATCAGGCTCGTTGTCATCGGTCGGGCCATCGAATTCACTCATACTCGCTCGTTAGCTATGCTGTCGTAGCCATCCCTGTTGTAGTTGCCGGTCTGTCGGAAGCGTCTCGGGTCTGGCATCACTGGCTTGGTGTCTCACCGTGAGGGTGTTCGTCTGCTCCGCTGACGAGCCGGGTATCGACTGCCTCACCCAACACGGCGTTGAGTGCAGCACCCAACAGCAACACAAGCCCTGCAAAATAAAACCAGACAAGCAAGAGCAACACACCGGCGAGCACGCCATATAGCTGGAAGCCACCAGCGAATGATGTGTAGACCCCAAACAGTTGGCTGAGGAGTGTCCATGCGAGGCCCGCAAATACCGCTCCGGGAACCGCTTCACGGACGGTGACCGAGCGCGGCGGGAACACATAATAGAGCGGGAAAAAGACGACCGGTAACATCAAAATTAGGGCCAGTGTGGTAATGAAACTCGCAATCCAGATGTCGACGACGACGGCCGCCGCTGAGAGTGTTGCGGTGACACCAACCGCTGCTGCGACCCCAAGGAGGACAATAAACGCATC
>PUNZ01000192.1 GCA_003551945.1 Halovenus sp.
GTCTTTACGAGTGGGGCTGTCGGGAGCAATCACGTGCTTGCAACGGCGACGTATGCCCGAGAGATGGGTCTGGTGCCGGAAGCGTTGCAGTTTCCGCAGGAGCCGACGCCACACGTTCGGGCGAATTTGCAGGCGCTTGCCGCACAGTCGCCGGCGCTGCGCTTGGTTGGAAGCAAATACCGTTTTCCACCGGCGCTGGCTGCAACCCGAATTCGGTTGGCACGTGATGATGATTGTTTCGTCATTCCAACTGGGGGCTCCTCACCGCTGGGCACGGTTGGGTATGTTGAGGCAGCGAAGGAGCTTGCAACGCAGGTTGAAGCTGGTGAGATTCCAGAGCCTGACGTGATTGTCGTACCAGCGAGCAGCGGTGGGACACTCGCAGGCTTGCGGGTGGGTTTGGACCTCACGTCCCTGTCGAGTCACCTTGTGGGTGTTCGGGTTGCGCCGTGGTTTGCGGTGAATCGGCTGACCGTTGCGCGGCTTGCAAACAAGACCGCTGCACTCTGTGGACTTTCCGGACAGCGATATCGACGAGCGGATATCACGCTCTGGGGCGAGTATCTCGGCAGTGGGTATGCAGAGCGGACTCCCGCTGGCGAGCGAGCACAGGCGGTGGCTTCGGAGTACGGTCTTGTTCTTGACCCGACATATACTGCGAAGACGGTTGCGGCCATTGCTGGGGAGTTTGATGGAGAGCGGGTGCTCTACTGGCATACCCTGAGTAGCACGCGACCGGATGGCTGTTCCGTCGCGGAGGCACAATCGCGGTTGCCCGCCAGATACGCGCGGTTTCTTGAACGATGAGTCGCTAACTCCCGGCTGTCTGTTCAATCGCGCGGGACCGGCACGGTCTCAAGCACATCGCAAATCACGTCGCGTTTGTCTACCCGTTCGACTTCGGCATCGGTCGTGAGAACAAGTCGGTGGGCGAGTCCCGGGAGGGCCATTGTCTTGATATCAGCGGGGACGACAAACTCTCGACCGACGTACACTGCGTGAGCGCGAGCAAGTTCAAGCAGCCGTTGTGTTCCCCGGGGCGAGACGCCGATACGGACGCGGTCATCCTTGCGGGTCTGTCTGGCGATATCTCGCATATAGTCGATCAGTTCGTCGGTGACTGCGACGGCCTCTGGCTCGGAGAGTAACTGCTTGACTGAACTCTGGTTGAGCACTGGACGGACGTTCGGCGTGGAGGCGTTGCGGTTGGTTCGACGCCGGAGAATCTGGCTCTCGCCAGCGGGGTCAGGATAGCCAAGTTTTGTCTTGACCCAGAATCGGTCGAGTTGGGCTTCAGGAAGGGGAAAGGTTCCCTCCTGCTCGACGGGATTCTGGGTTGCAATCACGAAAAACGGTTTTGGTAGCGTGCGGTCAGTTCCGTCGACGGTCACCTGTCCTTCTTCCATTGCTTCGAGCAGTGCAGACTGGGTTTTTGGCGGTGCACGGTTAATTTCGTCGGCAAGGACGACATTGGCAAAGAGTGGGCCTTCTTCAAAGGTGAACTCGCGGCGCTCCTCGTTGAAAATAGCGCTGCCGGTGATGTCCGAGGGAAGCAAATCTGGGGTGAACTGTACGCGGCTGAACTCAAGGCCGAGCGCTTTGGCGATTGACCGAGCGGTGAGGGTCTTTCCAGTACCCGGCACATCTTCGAGGAGGACGTTCCCCCCGGCCACAATTGCAGTGAGAACGACCTCTAAAAACTCTTCATCAAGGACGACAGCCCCCCGTACCTCATCGACGATAGCCTGTACATCCTCGCTTGCGGCGTCTGTCACTTCCATCTGGCTGTCATGAACGGTGGCCGGCGCAAAAAAGTAGCGGCTGCCGACCCTCAGTTGTCAGCAGACCGAGACAGTATTGTGCGGTTCGTGTTTGTCAGCGATGAGTTCCTGTGGCAACTGTTCGCTCAGTTCCACTAATTGCTTTTTGAGCGTGGCTCGTTTCTTCTCAAGGGCAGCAACGATATTTTGCGGTGGTCGGTCGCGTTTGTTTGCACTCAGCTGGTTGTGAATGCGGGAAACTCGGTGGTACTCCGTCAGAAGCGTTTCGTACGTATCAAGAATGATGAGTTGTTCAACACGCTCGACGAGCGTTTCGCCGGAGAGTGGCTTGATGAGATAGTCATCGACGGGCAGTTCAAGCAGGTCATCTTGTGGTGCAACGGCCGTGACCATCGCAACGCGACATGAATGCGGCCCTGCTCGGATTTCATCAAGGACGGCTGCACCGGGGAGCCCGGGCATCCGTCTGTCGAGTAAGACGACCGCAACGTCGTCATCAAGTTGCGCAAGCGCCTCCTCCCCGGTTGCTGCTGTCCGAACCTGATAGCCGTGTTCTTCGAGATAGATGCCGAAAATGTCCCGCGTTGCATCCTCGTCATCGACGACGAGGATGGTGTGGCCTCCGGACGGGACGTCATATGGAGTGTCGTTATCTTTGGTACTCATCTCGTTACTGTATACTCCCGTTTCCTCGCATATCGTCTCTATCCCTAACTACTATTGTAGTCTGTTGCATCTGAATGCCTACTTAGTTAGTGTTGTTTGTTTCTGTGTTTGTTCGTAAGTGGAATGGTTCATCGGTTTGTTCTGGACTAGTTCGTCTGTTTCTATGCGGTACTGCATCGGCTTTCGGGCGGGAATACCGACAATCTCGCCGGAATCATCCACCATTAAGTATCGTTCGGGCGAACAATCGCTTGCAATGGAACTCACTTGGCACGGCCACTCGACGTGGCACGTTGAACTCGATGGGACCAGTCTGTTAATTGACCCCTTTTTCGATAACCCGAAAACCGACGTGGAGCCATCGGAGCTCGACCCAGATTACGTCCTGTTGACACACGGGCACGCCGACCATATCGCCGACACGAGCGAATTCCCGGATGCGACGGTCGTCGCCTCCCCGGAGGTGGCTGGCTACGTCGCCGAGGAGTTTGGGTTTGCCGAGGAGGATACCATCGGCTTCAACATCGGCGGAACGGTTACACTCGATGGCGTCTACGTGACGATGGTTCGTGCCGACCACACTAACGGCATCATGATGGATTATGACCTCTCCGGCGGGATGCCTGCCGGCCTCGTCATTTCGGATACAAAGCCAGCGGATGCCGGCGAGGATGCAACGACGTTCTATCACGCGGGTGATACCGCGTTGATGAGCGAGATGAAAGACGTGATTGGACCGTATCTGCAGCCAGACGCCGCTGCCCTGCCGACGGGTGACCATTTCACCATGGGACCGTATCAGGCGTCAATTGCGGCAGACTGGCTCGATGTTGCGTATGCGCTGCCGATGCACTACGATACGTTCCCACCGATTGAAGTGGATATCTCGGCGTTCGAAGAACTGGTTGCGGCAAACTCGGATGCCGAAGCGGTCGTCCTCGACGGCGACGAATCCTTCGAACTCTAGAGACTGGGATTGGACTCGACCATCGCGACTTTTTCTGCGGAAAATCCGGGGGCTTATTGGGTTGACCTGTCTCTCAACCAGTATGCAGATTCTCGTCACCGGCGGTGCGGGATTCATCGGTGGACACCTTGCAGAGCAGTTTCTTGACGACGGCCACGATGTCGTCGTACTCGATAATCTTGACCCGTTCTATGACCTGGGTATCAAAGAACACACCATCGAGCGCTGTCGCGACCTGGCAGATGAGCGCGCTGGCAGCTATACCTTTGTTGAAGGGGATGTCCGCGACAGCGAGACAGTTGCCTCAGTTGTTGAGGGAAGTGAGTTCATCTATCACCAAGCCGCAAAAGCGGGTGTCCGTCCGAGCGTTGCCTCGCCGCGCACCTACCACGAAGTGAACGCTGACGGCACGCTGAACGTGCTTGATGCTGCCCGTGAATCCGGTGTGGAACGCGTCGTCTACGCTTCCTCGTCATCCGTGTACGGCAAACCACAGTATCTCCCCTACGACGAGCAGCATCCCACGACCCCCATCAGTCCCTACGGCGCGTCGAAACTCGCCGGTGAGCGATATGCCTGTGCCTACAGCGAGGTGTATGACCTCCCGGTGGTTGCGCTTCGGTACTTTACGGTGTATGGCCCGCGAATGCGCCCGAA